>CAYWDQ010000047.1:0-22143 GCA_964457065.1 uncultured Acidimicrobiaceae bacterium
ATCCTCGTCGAGGAATAACGAGACAGCGTTTCGACCACCTGGTGCCGATTTCCGATTGCCCGTTCCGACGGCCTGCCCCTGAACGCCGGCGCGGGCTGCAGGGACACCGACGGCACCCGTGACAGCATCGGCGGCCGCGCATGCAGAGAACCGATGCAGCCGGCATCATCGAAGAGCCGCGTGATCCATCGCCACCTACCCTGCCTGGGTTGGGTTCTGACGGAAAGAGACGAGCCTCAACGAAGGTGGTGCGCTGATACCCGCCGTGTCCGGACTGCTCCGGTCCAACTACGGGATGCTCCCGACGGTCTCCCGGTGCAGTGGCTCAGTTACTCGCGGTTGTGGATCACGGACCGCACATTTAGGTCATGAAAGATCTGCGGGCCGTTCAGCATGGCGCTGATCTTCTCAGCGTACTCACTCGTGACGGGATCGTTTGAGTTCTTCATCGCCTCTTCGTAGGAGTCGAACTCGACGATGACCAAGTAGTGGTTCGGTCGGGTTCGGTCCTCCGTGATCGTGGCTTTGGTCGCAAGTAGAGCGTCCCCGCGCTCCTCTTGGAACGTCTTCATCAGCGTCTCGAGTTCGTCGATTTGAGACGTCTCAAACTCCATGATTTGGATAAAGCCTGGCATTGAATACCTCCATCTCTCCGTCTTTGACAACGCTAGTTCGCCCGTATCTGCGGTTCCTGGCCCCCGGCGACGGTCAGACTCTCCCTGCTCTCCGCTGCTCCTGCGCTCACGAGGATCCACCCAACCACGCCACGGTCCGGCATAACGGTCACCCTTCTGTCGGCACGGCATTCTTCTGTCATCCGGTACGAGCGGATCGTGGGTTGACGATAGGTGAGCGGTAAGGAGACCTTCGACGGTGCCCGTTGAGACGCCCTTTTGTCGCTTTTGCTGGCCAGCTAGGCTCTGGACACGTTCTACGGCCACAGTTCCTCGATCGCCCTGGTGGTCTTCTTCGGCCTGTTCGCGTTGCGGGCGTTCTCCTCGCAACGACGCCGCCGCCGTCGGCCAGGGAATTCACCTCCCACGAGCTGGTTCACCGACCCGACTCTTCGAAGTCAGGGATCCGATGCCGTCGACGAATCGCCTGGAGGGGTCACATTCACCGGGATCGCTCCCGGTTGGCTGACCGACCCCTCGGGCCGACATGAGCGGCGGTACTGGTCGGGGTCTGAATGGACGGAGCACGTTACAGATGGTGGTGTCCCGGGCAGCGACCCACCTCCATCCAACACCGGTCGCGAGGCGTCCTCGTAGTCCTAGGGCCAGTGTGCGTGAAGAGCTGCGACCCGTTTGGCCAGAGCACCGCTGGGGCGAACCACTGCTTGCACCACTACCGGGTGTGGCGTTCAGGGCATTTCGGGTCGTAGCTCGGGATTTCGCACCAACAAGCCGTACTGCCGCAAGCCAGATAAACAGAAGCCCGATTCGCCAGTCAGAGAACGAGGATACCGACCCAGTCGAACTACGTCATGACCGGCAGGGCCTCTGCAAGAGGGCCGGTCGTCTTCGCTCTTCCGGTGGCGAGATCGATCCATTGCTCGACGGGAAGTGTCCGCGCCTTCGCTACCAACTCAGGGGCTGAGACGGCAAGGGTGTCCAGAAGCGCTTGGGACGTAATGGCCTGTGCGTGGGGATCTGGAACGACGGGAGGCACGAGATCGCAACCGTGCACGACACCCTCGACGCATCTCGTGATGAGATAGTCCGAGACGGAGATCGACCCCTGCAGGGTCGTGATGGTGGCATCCAGGCGAGCCGCCAGCACGAGCGAGCGAACAGCGTTCAAGGGGTCGCGCAACTGGACCTTGTTCAGGACGGCGCCTTCGCGGGCGGAAGCATCGATCAACTCACCATAGGACCTTGTCCCCGACAGGTTCTGAGTGAGTCCCAGTGCCGCGGCGTCGCTGCTCTCGGAGCGTAGAGATCGAGCCACCAAGCGGGGTTGGACGTAGAGATGGGCGAGCACCTCTCGATTCGTCCACCCAGCGACCCGGCTCGTTGCTGAAAGGTCTATCGCTTCAAGGGCGTCCGCGATCAGATCCCACTGTCGAATGAGAGCCGTGCGGACGTCGGGGATATCTGCGTTCATCGTAGATTTGTCAGCTTCGGACTCACGCGGTGGCCACACCAAGAGGCCGGAGCCGGTACGGTTTCAGCTCGCGGCTCAGATCCGCTCTGGAATCCACCCGTTTAGTGTGCCATCGGGCCGGCGTACCGGGCACCGGCCGGCACGTGAGTTTCCCTCTGTGCTTCCCCCGGGGGACAACGGCGAACACACGTTGTTCCTTCGTGGTTGCAGAGGTTGGCCCGCTCTAGGGGGCTGATGCCGTCTGATCTCCCGGAGGGGGTGAGGCGTGGCTTGGGGTCGAGGTCTTCGACCTCAGGAAGGCGGGAATGGCCATCCCGACCAAGACGGCGGAGCTCACCGCGAGCATGACGAACGCAATGGGGAGCTGACCGCTGTGAAACACGCCCGCCACCAGCGCGATCGCCCCGGCCACTCCCAGCCACGAGGCACAGGACACGAGCTTTCGGTGACCGAGGTGGAAATAGACGAAGACACTGATGAGGCCCAGTGCAAGGCCTTCCCATGCCAAGACCCGGAGGGTGGCCGCGGCAGGGGCATAGTGCTCGCCGAAGAGCACCGAGACGATGAGGTGCGGAAACGCGCACAGAATCGCGGCCGCCACGAACCCGATGGTCCCCACGAGGGCGATGCCCTCGATCAGAACCTTGTGGCCGTCGCCGTCTTTCTCCGCCGCCACGAAGCGCGGGTACGCCATCAGTGCGATCGTCACCGGAAGGGCGAATGCAATCTGTGCTGCCGTCGACGCCGCGACGTAGTAGCCGGACTGCACAGCCGGCAGGTAATAGCGAGCGAGTACCGAGTCGACTGCGTTGAGAGCGGAGAACCCGCCGAGCGCGATCAAGGCCAGCGTCGCATCGCTCAGAGGCACCTTGACCGGAGTCGTTCCGGGAACTCGTCGTAACTCGTGGCGCACCGGCCACACGATCAGCGCCGTGACCACCAGTTGGCTGAGCACGGTCGCCAGCACCGCTCCGTTCAGCCCCATTCCGAGCTCGATGAGGATGATCCCGGCAACGAGCCTCGTGATCGCGCTGGCAGCGACTGCGAGCGAGAGTGTCCGGAAATTCAGACGGCCGAGCAACGCTCCGCGAGGAACGATCTCGGCCACGGCCAGCGGCAGGACGAAGCTCAGGATGACGACGGGCCACACGGAGGCGAGGTGCAGCAGGTTTCGGAGCGGCACGGCGAGGGCGAGCACCAGCACAAAGCCCAGAACCGTGACGAGTATCGCTGTCCGGCTCGGAGCGAGATCGCCAGGCTGGGGTTGCTCGGCTTCGGCGGTGACGGTCCGCGCCACGGCGACGGTAAGGGCTCCCAGAACGATGGTCACCACCGCCAAGAGACCCAGCAACGAGCCAAGCGCCCCGAACGCGGAAGGACCAAGGAGCCGGCTCGCGATCACGTTGAAGACGAAGTTCGAGGCGTTGAGCGCCGCCGCCGCTATCAGGTATGCGGCTCCGCCGCCGCTCGCCAGGATCGACTCGCGGGACACTGCAATCCCCCGGTGGGCCAAGTGCCGGAGGCGGCCGAAGATCATGGTTGTCGAGTTCGCGCTGCCGGGTTGTGGGCATGCCGCGGGGTCTGGGTTCGGCGTATCCACCACCCCGAGGAAATCGCTACCTCGCACAAGCCTCCGAGCACCGCTGCGAGCGCCACCAGAGTGCACACCTGGGCCGTCACGCCAAAAGCACCCTGGCCGGTGTTGGGCTGACTTCCAGCCTGGAGGACGAGCACCACTCCCAGACACGCGATGGCCGCAACCACCACCCACGGAAGGAGCCGTGGCCAGAAGCGCGCCACAACGATGGCAGGAACCAAGGCCAGTGCCACGGGACCGCCCAGAAGGATGAGCACCACCGCCGAGCCGGCGACGAGCACGGCTCCCGGCGGGATCCAGCCCCCCGCCGTCGGGTTCGACGACCGGCGATACCGGGACGGCACGATGGCAAGCACGAAGAGACCGGCGAGGAGGAGGAGCCCTACGAGCAGGCTAATCCGGTAGATGTGATCGGGGCTGAACGTGACCGTGATCGTCCCCCCGTGTCCCGCCGGAACCACCCAGCCCTGTTGCCAGCCGTCGATGCGGACCGGAGGTAGGTGGTTCCCGTTCAGTGTGGCAGTCCATCCGGGATTGAAGTTGCTCGCCAGGGCCACGTAGGAGGCGGAACCAGGGCCGATCGATATTTCCCGGTTGACCCCACTGAAGCCTTTGACGGAGACCGAGCGGCTCCGGACGGTGGTGTGGCCCTGAGGAGCGGCGGGGCGCACGATCAGTGTCGTGTACCGGAACGGACCGGCGCCGTCGTCGCCCGTGACCAGGTGGCGACCGGCGGACAGGGGCACGATGCGACACGAGGTCAACTGGAGCGGGGACAGCGAGAGCAGGTCCTGGACGGTCCCGGAGACTTGAGTGGGAATCGACACGCCGTCGATGTCGATCGGTGGTCCCTCGCCGCAGGGGAGCACGAACGGGGTGTTCGGTGCAGCGAACGGTGGGAGGATTGAGTCGAGAGCGGATCCCAGGCGGGGCGTCACGGTGCCGGTCACGGCGAACACGGCGGCTCGGGGAACCGTGAAGGAGCGGATCAGGTGTGCCTCGACCGGGCTGGCCGTTCCGAACGAGTACGCGGCGTTGTTGATCGGCGAGCTGAACAGATAGGTGGGGACGTTGGCGCCCGGTCGCGAGAATGCCTTCGTCTCATCTGAGGGAACGGCGAGGCCCAATTGGAAGGTCACGCCCGGAACCGCGACATCCCGGAGCCCGGCGCCGGAGAGGCCGGGGTTCACCGATGGCGCCGCAACTCGTTCGATCGTCAGCCGCAACCATCGGCTTCGACCATGCGGCACCCGGACAATCTGTGGTGTTTCCCCGGCGGGGATGTCCCGCACAACCGAACCCCGTTGTGTGCTAATCCGCAACCTCTCCACACGTGGCCGGAACGGGCCCTCGTCGAGCGGCCTCACGACGATCGCGGTCAGCGGAACGGAACGGCCGAAATTGATGGAGACCCACTGGCCCACGGAGTTGTCTGCGGCGTTCGCCACCCAGATCGTCGAGGGATCGTCATCGAATGCGGACGCAGGTCCCTCCGCCGGGCTGAGCACGAAGCCCGACGACCCATACGAGGAGGAGGTGACTCGCGCAGCCCCGATCGGCATGGCGACAGTCTGGTGGGCGATGCCCGGAACGACAAGGAACTGCTGCGGGGGCTTTCCCGTATCGGGGCTCAGCTGGCCCGGCGCGAGAGGGAAGGACGTGTTGTCGCGCACTGACCCGAAATCGGTATCGACGTGCTGGACCGTGTCGGTGACCACCCAGCTGGCTCCGGGGGCTCGAGCAGCCCTCGATGCTCCGATGTCCCCGGCGAGCAGAGTGGCCCGCTTCGAATCCAACAGCCCGGCGTCAGCCATGGCGAGCAGCGAATCGGGGCCGCCGCTCAGGACGACCGGATTTCTTTCGGGATACGAATGCACGACCTGGACCGGTCGCTCGACCTTGAAGATCTCCACCTCTCGCGATGTCTTGTCACCGGGCACCCGTGGCCCGAATTGCTTGACCAGCCGGATACCCGGAGTGTCCCTGAGGACCGCGACCACTTGATTCGGTGGGGGCGCTCCGGTCAGGCCGAGATTCAGGTCGTTGCGCACCACCAGGTAGCCGACCCCCGCTCGGGCGAGATAGTCCGCCATCCCACCCGCTGGATACCCCAGGTCGAGCGAGTTCTCGACGGCCTGCATGAGGCGGATGCTGCCGACCGAGCCGAGCGGAATGACATTGAGAACGGCCCACGGAGTGTGGAGGAGGGCCTCGAAGGGCTCGGCGTTCGGTTGGCCCCAGTTGTAGTCAGCGTTCGCCGATGCCGGAACGAGCAACGATGTCTTGTCTCCGGCGCGTTGGTTGAGCCAGTTGGCCGCGGACTCCCAGTACGTCGGCAGCTGGAAGGCCGAAGGAAAGAGCTGGTCGCGGATGAAGGGTGCAGGAAGGATCACGGCAGCCGCGAGGACGGCCACGGCCATGGTTGCCAGAGCGAAACGCATCCACTGCGCGGGCAGTTGGCGGAGCGTAGGCAGCCCGAGCACGTGCACGAGACCCATGACGAGGGACAGCGCGATCAGCGGCTCGAACTTGCTGATGTTGCGAAACGCCGCGGCAGGGCCGTTTATCAGGCTGCGAAAGCCGGCACCGAACACGCCGCTCACGTGCCCGCCGTAGCCAGCCGCCACCAGCACCATCCCCAGCGACAGCAGGAGAACGAGGAAGAAGCGCTCAGGGATCCTTCTGAGAGCCAAGCCGGAGAGACCGATGCCCACGATCAAGACGGTCCCAGCGATGGCGACAGGCACACTGACGAGAGTCCATCCGGCCGGGATCGCTGGAGCACCGAGGTGGTAGAAGTTCAGCCACCCCGAGGTGCCGAGAAGCGCCTCCGAGGCCGATGCCGTCGAGGTGGTCGTCTTCGCCGTTTCTTCGAACGGCAGGAAGTTCAATCCGTAATGTCCCTGCAAAATGAGCGGGACGACCCAGAGAAAGTTTGCCAGTCCGACTGCCACCAGCCACCAGGTCAGGAGCCCGCGCGGCCTCGATCTCCGAGTGAGCAGGTAGAGGAGTGGTGCCGGCAGCACCGCCAGGCTGGCCGCAACGTTCACACCCCCGATGAGGGCGATCGCAACGCCGGACCGGGCCGCCGCCCGCCGAGGCAACCCTTCAACCGACGAGCGCACCAGGGGTAGCATGATCCACGGCAGCAAGGCGCCCGGCATTATGGCCGCCGGATTGCCACCCAGGGCGACGAACACCGGAGCGAGGCAATAGACGATGCCTCCGACGACCCTCGACCAGCGGGTACCGATGGACATGGCCTCCGCGAGTCGGACCAGTCCCCAGAACGCGGCAATGAAGACGAATCCAATCCAGAGCCGCTGCGCCCACCACGTCGGTATGTGGAGCCAGCTTGCGACAGCGAAGAAAGGGCCAATCGGGAAGAGGTAGCCAGACGTCTGGTTGATGACCTGCCCGAACTGGAAACCTGGTTGCCAGAGGTGAAGGGCCCGGCCCATCCACGCAACCGGCTCGAGGGCGAGCGTGAGGCTCGTCTCTTGGACCAGGCGTCCGGAGTCCTGGCTGAAGCAGGACACCATGAGCGCAACGGATACGGCACCGAGCACCCAGGAGCTGACCGGGCGCTGTGCCGGGTCCTCAGGGTCTCGCGCGTACGTCTCCGAAGCTACGAGATTCTCCAACGATTCTTCATCGGATTCGACCGCGGACGTCATTGCCTACCCGGGTGTTGAAGCCCGGTGACGTCGGCGTACAATCCCAAAGGCACGAGGCCGAACGATATCGTGTGGCATGGTCTCGCCTCATCGCGGTCACCGTGGTCAACGCGCCCTCGCCCCGATCGAAACGTCGGAAATTCTGTCAGGATCGGCGATCTGTCGGGTCGCGGCCGAGTCGGTCCTGGCCGTGGCGTGACCTCTTCTCCTCAGGGCGACTCAAAAGCCATGACCGTCGCCGTCGTGATCCCCACCTATCGGCGACCCGAGAGGCTGCTGGGCCTTCTGAGTTCACTGAAGCAGGGCACCCGGGTCCCGGACGAGGTCATCGTCATCGACAACGATCCGGAATCCTCTGCATGTACCGACCCCATACTGGGGCTTCCGCTGCGCATCGTCCACGCCGGCCTCGGCCTGAATTTGGCGGGAGCGAGAAACCTCGGTTGGCGCTCGACATCTTCGAGTGTCTGCGTGTTCATCGATGATGACAACGCAGTCGAGCCCGAGGCGATCGACGAACTGGTGCGGGTCTTCGAAGACCGCGAGGTCGGGCTTGCCGGACCAGTCATCTATTCCGGTGACGAGGCGATCGTCTGGTGTGCCGGCATCCGCCGTTCGCCGTGGACCACCCGCACGATATGGCCATTGCACGGGCAGTCGCAGCTGCCGGACGCGCTGACATGGCCGACCGACGACATGCCCGATGCGTTCGCCGTACCTCGCACGGTTCTCGAGGCGGTCGGCGGACTCGACGAGGAACGATTTCCCTTCCACTACGACGAAGCGGACCTGGGTGCTCGCATCCGGGCGCTCGGCCTCCGGGGTGTCGTCGTGAGAGACGCCCGGGTCCGCCATTACAGCCGGGTCAAGGTCAGTATCGGGGAGACCATGGTGCGGGCGATCGTCCTCAACGATCCGGATCGTGCCCGATTTTTCGCCCGGAACCGGATCCGCTTTCACGCGCTCCACTATCGAGGCCTCGAGCGATTGTGCGCCCTCGCAGTGTTCATTCCCGTATGGACGCTGACCACCAGCGTGGCCTGCCTGCGCGCGGGCGGCGCTTGGAGGATCCGAGTTGCGGCAGCGAAGGCGATCATGGCGGGCACCGTCGACGGTTACCGAGAAGTCCTCACCAGACGACACTGATCAGCGACCAAGTACCATGCGGCTCGCCGTGGGATCTCTGACCTTTCCGAGCCTCGATGAGATCCGCTCGTTCGGGGGCGATCGAACCTGGACTGGCCGCCCTGTCGTCCTGGCGCTTCTCGTCGACCGCCTTCAGCCGGAGCGGCTGCTCGACGTGGGCTGCAAAGGTGGATGGTTGCTCGAGCACTCCCAAGCGCCGTTCAAGTTGGGTGTCGACATCGACAACGCGCTCGGCGTGGGGGCTCGCGCCGACGCATGCGTGTTGCCTTTCCGCTCCGCGAGTTTCGACGTGGTCACCCTTCTCGACGTCATCGAGCATCTCCCGAAAGGCATGGAGGGCGTCGCGTTCTCGGAAGCTTCGCGGGTATTGGAGCCAGGTGGTCACCTCGTCGTGTCGACTCCGGCCGACTGGCGGATCGGCACGCTGACGGACCCGCTCTGGATGCTGTACGGACACCGGCACTACGACATGGCGCGACTGCTCACATGGGTCGAGCGGGCCGGGCTGGACCCCGTCCTCGTCGGCACGCGCGGCGACTGGGCCGACGTCGTTGGGCTCCCGATTGAGTACGCATGCCAGAGGCTTCGCCTGCCCATACCATTCGGTCGCGCGCTCTTCCAATGGGGCTGGAACGATTACTCCAAACCCGGCCGCTATACGCACTTCGTCGTGAGCCGCAAGCCTGCACAGGGGGAGCGAGACGAACAGCCCTCGGGCACGCTGCAGGTCTTTGTGGGCGACGAGCGACTCTGACATGCTTCCACACCGGTGACACAGAGCGACCAGACCGAGCCGGCCGCGCCCCAGAGTCACCCCCTCGTGTCCGTCGTGGTCCCCACGAAGGACTGCATCCGCACCATCGAGCGCTGCCTGCGTTCCATCCGGGAGCAGACGTGGCCGGCGGTGGAACTGGTCGTCGTCGACAATTTCAGTACGGACGGGACCTGGCAGGTGGCGCAAGAGCTGGCTGACCTCGCCATCCAGGCGGGTCCCGAGCGCAGCGCCCAGCGCAATCTGGGCATGGAGCGCTCATCGGGAGACTGGGTCATGTGGATCGACGGCGACATGCTCCTGCCGCCATCAATCCTGGAACGAGCGATGGAGGCGGCGCAGAACGCCGACGGAGTCTTCGTTCCGGAGATCACCGTCGGTTCGGGCTACTGGACCAGCTGTCGTGCGCTCGAACGCAGCTGCTGCACAGAGGAGGTCCTCGTCCAGTCTCCACGCCTGGTCAAGCGCAACTACATGAGGGACACCGGCGGATTCGTGACATCACTCTCGGGCACGGAGGACGCCGAGCTCAGGACGAGGATGCTCGAGGATGGCCGCACGCTGACGTGGATCCCGGATTTGATCGTGCACGACGAAGGTCGGATGACGCTGGGCGGAGTCCTCCGCAAGCGCTACTACTACGGGCGGGGGCTGGCGTCGTACAAGCAGGACCATCCGGGAGCGCTCTCCGGCCAGGCCAAGGCCGCGATCGGGGCGTACGGTCGGCACTGGCGCCGGTTGGCGGCACAGCCGAGGATCGCCGTGGGGGCGGTGTTCATGCGTGGTTTGGAGGCCGGCGCGTACGGACTGGGTGCCTTCGTGGGAGCGCGGAGGCCAGGGGGTGGACCCGCGGCGTAGTCCTCGTAGGGGGCGCTCAGGTGTCCGCGCGGAAGGAGCGAACGGTGCCCGCCAGCAAGCTCTGGGCGTCGGCTTTCGAGAGATCGCGCGCACGGAGCGACACCGTGGACGACATCCCGGCCACCCCCACCACCCCGAAGGCGACAGCGGAACGGCCTCGCGCCACGGGGAAGAAATCCAGCCGTGCTGTGTTCGGCACGGACTGACGGCCCAGGTTGGATATCAAGAACGAGTCGGAGAAGCGGTGCACGACCGGACGAGCGAGAGCAAGTGCCAGCCCGGCGCGGGTCTGCTCGGTGGGCTCGTCCCGAGAGGCCAGAGCGGCGGCGATGAGCGGCGCGACCGGTTCCCCGGCCGGGAGGTCCACTCTGCGGTAGCTGGCCACGTTCCCGACTCCGGGGGGGCCACCCTTGGCGATCGAGATCCCGATGCGCCGCCATCGAGCCCCTCGGACGCGGTTGTGCTCAGCGGCCGCGTCCACGCACGCCTGGGCCAGTCGGGCGGTGATGGACGGCCCGTGCATCTCGACCTCTTCGGTGACGTAGGAGTCGCGGCGAGGCGGGTGAGCAGAGCGAGCAATCCGGTCAGAGGGGTTGAGCAGCCGACGGAGCAAGGCCGACCGGGGTCCCGGCGGCCCGGGCGGAGCCGAGGTGACAGGTGCGGGAAGCGAGCCCCCGAGCAACGCCGTCATGACCGCGACGAGTGCCAGCCCGTCAAAGGCGGCATGGTGACAGGCCAGCGCCAGCCGTCGTCCGTCCATTCCGATGACGACACGTAGCGGCGCCTCGCTCGCGAGGTCGAAGGGCGCATCGAGACGGGGATCACCGACAGGCTCGTCGTCCACGACCACTGGGCTGCCCGGCTCCCCGGGCAGCCACGTCTCACCGTTCAGTGTGGCCCCGACCAGCGGAACGGCTCTGTGAAGGCCCTCGAGCCGCCCTACCAGCTCGTCCCCGTCGACCGGCGTCACCAGCGAGGCAGCGAGGAGCACGACCCAATCCGTTCGTCGATCGGGAAATCGCAAGAGCGACAGCTCGTGTCTCGAGGCAGGTCGGGGGAGGGACACGGGCATCGATCAGCCTGGACCCGTACCCCGGCCCAGAACGGAGGCCCTAGGTTGCAGCGGCTGGGTGTCAACGAGCTCATGCCGCATCACTGACCTCCTTGCCCGCCGAGTCGCCGCTCGACGGAGCGGACGGCGGATACCAGGGCATCGGGTGCGTCGCGAGGGACGGAATGACCGGTATGGGGGAGGATCACCAATTCCGCACCCTCCAGCTGTGCAGCCGTCTTCACGGTCACCGACGGCGGGACGGTACCGTCGAGCGCACCTGTCACCACAACGGCCGGGAGCTTCAATGTCGACAACGACTTCTCAATCGACGCGATCTCCCGCAGCAGCGATCGCTGGTCGGCCGCCGCCGTCCGCCAGAGGCCGGGCTGCCATGTCGCCGACGCCTCGGCAAGTTCCTTCGGGGGAGCTGTGGACGACGACCGCCGAGGTCGCCGAGCCGGCGAGCCGGCGACCTGTCGGGCTCGGGGGGCGAGCCAATCGAACACGAGCAGTTTCGCGGCACATGTCACCTCAAGGATCGGTGCCCAGGCGAGCACCTGACGGCCCCACGCGTATCGGCTGTCCGTTCGACCGACTGTGGCGACGAGCACCAGGCCCGAGACGAGCGAGGGGTGGCGCGCCGCGAGGAGCACCGCCACTCCGCCTCCGTAGCTGTGACCAACCACGACGGCCGGTCCCGAGCCGCGGGTTCGCAACGTGTCGGCCAGGCGGTCGGCTGTCTCTGCCATCGACAGTGGCCCGCCGCCGCTTCGCCCATACCCGGGCCGATCAGGGATGAGCACGCGGTGATCGGCCGTCAGCGTCGAGGCCACCGGGATCCAGTCCCTACTCGATGACCAGAGACCGTGGATGAGCAGCACGGCTTGGCCCGTGCCTTCGTCGACCACGAAGAGCTCAGCCAAGGGTTGGGCGCGTCGCGGCGTTGGGCGGTTCGGGAGCCAGCTCGGAGCCGAGCCCGGCGGCGGAGCTCAATGGGTCACCGAGAAGTGGGTTGTCGCCGAAGTGAACGTCGCACCCGGTCCCGCTGACAACTCGTGCACCGCGGGAGTGTATTCCACCCGATCGGATCGGCAGTGTGTTGCCTTCCGGGTGGGCCGGGTCTCGGTGAGGGCCAAGCGGACACCCCCACGGAGGCAGAGGGCAGACAATCCCCACCCGAACAGGTGATGAGTGAGGGGCGGTGACGACAACTCCTCCCCCGATCACCGCCCCTCGGTGGTGATGTTGACAGCGCGGCGGGAGCCGAAATAGAGCCGACCGGACCATCCAGGACAACGCTGCGTCAACAGTGCTCTCGGGACCTCGCGGCGTGCAACGAGACTTGGGACCCCCGCGGTGGGGAGCGGCTCAACCGGCTGACAATTCAACTCCATCCCGCTCGACCCGGAGGACGAAATGTAACGGTGCCCGCGCTGATCCATTCCTGCGCACGAGGGGGACGAACGGAAGCGTGGGAGCCGCCGTCGCCGTCGTGTCCGTCGCCTCGGGCAACAGCTACCGGGTCGTCACGCGCACCGGGTCCGTCTACCCGTTCGGCAACGCGGTCGACTACGGAGCACCTGGCCACCAGCGCACACCCATCACCTCTGCCGTCGCCACGTCCGACGGCGGTGGCTACAGGGTGGTGACCGCACTGGGCAAGGTCTCGAATTTCGGTGACGCGCCCAACGACGGCGACATGTCGGGTACCCACCTGAACGGCCCGATCATTGCCGCCTCAGGGTCCTGATCGCCGCCCCGGCCCGCTGGCTACATTCGCATCCCGTGGGGCGGGTGTTCTGATGAGCGGCCGGGACGTGGAACCGTCCGCGGGCGACGGCCTGGGCCTGGACCGGTCGGAGGTCCGGCTCTGCGCGCACAATCCCAACTGGGTGACCCTGGGCCAGCGGGAGTGTGCCACCGTGGCGGCCCTGCTGGGCCCGCTCGCGGTCGACGTGGTCCACGTCGGGAGCACCGCCGTGCCCGGGCTGGATGCCAAGCCCATCCTCGACATCGTGGGCGCCGTCGGGAACCACGTCCCGATCGACGACGTCGTGGCGTGCCTCTGCGCGGGCGAGTCCTACGCCTACGAGGGGAACAAACACGACGACGGAGGGCTCCTGTTCGTGCGGGGTGAGGGAGCATTCCGCACGGTGCACGTCCACATCGTCGGGCGGGGGAGCCGCGCCTGGGCTGACTACCTGCGCTTTTACGCGCTGCTGCGCGACGACCCCGACGCCCGTGCCACGTACCAGTCGGCCAAGCGCGAGCTTGCCCGCACGTTCGCACGGGACCGTCCCGGTTACACCAGGGCCAAGGGTGCCGTCGTCGAGGAGCTGCTGGCGTCCGACGACCGCTCCCCGCGGCCGCATGCGGGCTGAGCGGAATCTATGGTGGGGTCACGGACCGACCCCTCAGGGAGGGACACATGGGCATCTTCCAGCGGGCACACGACATCGTGCAGGCCAAGACGAACAAGGCGCTCGACGCCGCCGAGAAACCGGACGAGATGCTCGACCTCTCCTACGAGAAGATGCTCGAGCAGATCACCCAGGTGCGCCGGGCCCTGGTCGATCTCGCGGCATCGAAGAAGCGGCTCGAACTGCAGGAGGAGCAGTTTCAGCACACCATCGACCACCTGCAGGACCAGGCCAAGCAGTCCCTGGCGGCAAACCGCGAGGACCTGGCCAAAGAGGCGTTGTCCCGCAAGGCGGCGGCCCAGCAGCAGATCGACGAGATGGAGCCGCAGCGCCAGCAGCTCGACGAGGAGGAGACGAAGCTGACCGCGACGCTCGACGCCCTGCAGAAGCGGGTGAACGACTTCCGCACGCAAAAGGAGACGCTCAAGGCCCAGTACACGGCGGCCAAGGCGATCTCCACCGTCGACGAGAGCGCAGCCGGGATCTCCAAGTCGTTCAATGATTCAGGTGCGAGCTTGCAGCGGGCCCAAGACAAGATCGCCACGATGCAGGCCCGTTCGGGCGCGCTCGACGAGCTGCTCGAGTCCGGTGTCCTCGAAGACGTCGGAGGGAGCACCGACGACATTCAGAAAGAGCTCGACCAGGTCGGCAAGGATGCCCAGGTCGACCAGGAGCTGGCCGCGTTGAAGGCCGAGGTCGGCACGGGCGCGCCGGAGCCCGAGGCGCTGGCGGCGGCTCCCGAGGAGTCGTCCTCGACCTCGTAGCTCAGGCGGGGGGAGCGTTTCGCACGAGCTCCGCCACGACGTCGGCGAGGACCTCGCCACGATCCTCTTGGAGGAAGTGCCCCGCGCCGCGGATCGCGACAGGCTCCAGCCCGGCCGCGCCCGGCACCCGCTCGCGGAGCACCTCGGCCCAGCCGCGCGTCGCGGGGTCCCCGTCGGAGAACGCGGTCAGGAAGGGGCCGTCGAAGGCGGCGAGTGCCTCCATGGTGCGCCGGTTCAGGCGCGCGCACCCGCTCGAGGGCGTGATACCCATGAGCAGCGGCAGCTGGCGCGGTCCGGCGCAGTAGGCCTCGTCGGGGAACGGCGCGTCGTAGGCCGCCAACACCGGCTCGGGGACATCCGACTCGGTGGCCCCCTGCACGAACAAACTGGGTTGGAACGGTGTGACCTCCTGCGTGAGGCGCTGGTAGTCGAGCAGCGACTGCGCCACCGTGACGGTCCCGTCCGCGCCGGCGTGGCACGGCCACTCCAGCCGGCCCGCGAGGTCGGCGTCTGCGGTGTGCAGCACGGTGTTGGCCGCGACGACACGGCGTACGAGCCCGGGGCGGGCGGTCAGCAGGCCCAGCCCGAACGGGCCGCCCCAGTCCTGGACCACGAGCGTGATCCCCCCCAGCCCGACGGCGTCGACGAACTGGGCGAGCCAGTCGACGTGCGCACGGACCGTATGCGCCGTCCGAGCCAGCGGCTTGTCCGAGCGACCGAACCCGATGAGGTCCGGCGCGACGGCGCGCAACCCGTGCGCCGCCAGCCGGCTCACGACCGTGCGGTAGAGGTACGACCACGTCGGCTGACCGTGCAGCAGCAGGACGGTCTCGGCGCCGGCCGGCCCTTCGTCGACGCAGTGCATGCGCACCCCGTCGGCCAAGGTGGCGAAATGCGGCGCGAAGGGGTAGCCGGGGAGATCGGTGAACCGCTCGTCGGGCGTCCTCACGATGTGCACGGCGCCCATAGTGCCGCACGGCTGGCACGCCAGCGCTGGGACTGGTGGACTCGGAGCTCGTGAACGGGGAACGCCGCGATGTCGCAGTGCTCGGGTCCGGGCTGGTGGGCCTGGCACTGGCGTACGAGCTCGCCTGCCTCGGGGCGAGCGTCACTGTGATCGACGCGCACCATCCGGGCCGGGCGACCGACGCCGGTGCGGGCATCCTCTCGCCGGTCACGAGTGCGGAGGCCGACGCCGCGCTGTGGCCCTTCCTGCGCCAGGCGGGCGCCCACTACCCGGCACTGCTCGCACGACTCGCGGCCGACAGGGTCGACGTGTCCGCCACCGGCTACGGCGCCTGCGGGATCCTCTCGGTGGGTCTGCGCCCTCACGAGGACGGATGGTTCAGCCCCTTCGCCGACCTGGTGCTCCAGCGCTCCCCAGGAGAGGTGTCCGAGATTCCGGCCGCCGAGGCCGCGGCGCTGTTCCCGCCGCTCGGCCCGGTCCACCGCGCCCTGCACGCCCCCGGCTCCGCCCGCGTCGACGGCCGTGGCATGGCGGCCGCCCTGCGGCAGGGGGCCGAGATGAAAGGGGTGGCGTTCGTGGAGGGCGCGGCGTACGGGGTCGTCACCGGCGCGGCGGGCGGGCCCCGCGTCGAATCCGTCCGCGTCGAGGGGCACGCCGACGTCGAGTGCTCCGCCCTGGCGGTGGCGGGTGGGGCCTGGACGGCAGCGGCGGGGGAGTGGTTCGCCAAGGACCTCCCGGTCGGGCCCACCAAGGGCCAGATCGTGCATCTAGGGGTCGAGGCCGAGACCGGACGCTGGCCCATCGTGCAGCCGCTGCTCACCCACTATCTCGTGCCCTGGCCCGGGGGGCGGGTGGCCTGCGGGGGCACCTTCGAGACCGGTGCCGGGTTCTCCGTCTCGGTCACGGCCGCCGGCCTGCACGAGCTGTTGCGCGAGTGCCTGCTCGTGGCGCCGGGTCTCCAGGGGGCGGCCTACCTCGAGACCAGGGTCGGTCTGCGTCCCACCTCGTCGGACGACCGCGCCCTGGTGGGGTCCCTGCCGGGCTGGGGCAACGTGTGGGTGGCCACCGGACACGGGGCCAACGGACTGCTGCAGGGCCCCTACTCGGCCCGCGTGCTGGCGCACGCCATGGCCGGGGTGGCGCTCCCACCGGACGAGGCGCCGCTGCCGGACGCCCTCGACCCCGCGCGCTTCGGCTGACACCGGTGCCGGGGCCCCATCCCACCGCGGCGGCACCGCCGACGTGAGACTGGGGTCATGCTCAAGGGCACGCTGCGCCGCGACGGCAGTGACGAGGCGGCCACACCGGAGAACGTGCTGGCTGCGCTGGCGGGGACGGGCTTCTTCTGGCTCGACCTCGACGACGAGGCCGTCGACGGGACAGTCGCCGAGCTGCTGAGCGTCCACTTCAAATTCCACCCTCTCGCCGTCCAGGCGGCGGAGCGCTTCGGCCAGCGGCCCCGCATCGACGACTACTCGGACTTCGTCTACCTGGTGGCCCGCGGCGCCGACCCCGAACGGACGGGCAAGGCGGAGGTGCACATCTTCTGGACCGACCGCTACGTGGTCACGGTGCACCGTGGCGACTGCCCGGCCATCGCCAAGGTGCACGAACGGCTCGAGCGGCACCCGGTGGCCCAGGTCGCCTCACCCCAGATCGTCGTCGTGTATCTCATCGTCGGCTCGCTGGTGGACAGCTTCTTCCCGTACCTCTCGGACTTCGACGACCAGATTGACGCGCTGGAGGACGACATCCTCAAGGCGCCCACCGAGGCCCAGCTCGGGGAGCTCTTCGACATGAAGCGCCGGCTGATGGAGATGCGCAAGGTGATCGCGCCCCAGCGCGACATGATGGCGAGCATCAACGCCGGGGTGACCGACGTGCCCGGCATGACCGACGAGGCGACCCGCTACTTCCGCGACCTGTACGACCATCTCATCCGCCTGGCGGACCTGGTCGACAGCTACCGGGACCTGCTGTCCAGCGTGATGGACACCCACCTGTCGACCGTGTCGAACCGGCTGAACGTCGTGATGAAGCAGCTCACCATCATCGCCACCATCTTCCTCCCGCTCAGCTTCCTCACCGGCTTCTTCGGGCAGAACTTCGCCTACATGGTCCGGGTGTGGCTGTCGCCGACGTGGAGCTTCTACGTGATCGGGATCGGGCTCGAGCTCCTGACCGCCGTCGCCCTGGTCATGGTGTTCCGCAAGCGGGGCTGGCTTGGGGGCCCCACCGTCTGAGCGACGCGGCCGGGCGGGCGGGCGGAAAACCCCCGTCCCGTGGGAGCGGTCAGTCGCGCGGGAGGGTCGACGGGCTCACCGGGAGGCCACCCGGACGGCTCCTCGTGTGGGCCTCGTACTCGCTCCACCAGGTCTCGCACCCGTCCGGGACGGGGAAGCCGAGCTGCTTGCGCCGGTCGAGGAGCCCGCGCACCAGCTCCTTCTGCTCGCGCACCAGAGCGAGCGTCCCGGCCGCGCTGCCCTCCACCCGGGCGGCCCAGAGCGACTCCTCGAGCCGCCACGCCTCGCGCCGGGCCTCGACGATGGCGTGGGTCCCGTCCACCATGGCGGCCACGATGGCGGCGTCGCCGTCCGCCAAGACGTCGGCCGCTCGCAGCCAGCCGTAGTCCTTGTTGATGCGCAGCAGGCCGGGCTGCACCTCGAAGAGACCCACCACGTCGACGACCGGGTCGATCGTGGTCAGCGTCACGCCCTCGGGGAGGCTGGCGTTGAGGTTCGAGATTTGACGCTCGGCCACGCCGATCATCCCCATGGACCGCAGTCCGATGTAGCCGGCCGGTGCGGCCGCGTAGTCGCGCTCGTCGCGGGCCAGCGTCAGCGGCACGGCCACCACCGCAAAGATGCGTGTCGCGCCCAGGTCGGCTGCCGCCCGGACGGGGACGATCTCGATGACCCCGCCGTCGACGTAGTCGTCGTCCGCCATGGAGCGGGGCGGGAAGACCATAGGCACGCTGGCCGAGGCGATGGCGCCGTCGACGAGATCCACCGGGCCGGCGGCGGCGCCCGGCGCGGGGGTGCGCGCATCGGACTCCACGATCGTCCCGTCCTCGGTGACGAAGCGGAGGACACCGGCACGCAGCGCGGTGACGGCCAGACGCAGCTGCAGGCCCGGACGCCGGACCAAGGCGGGGTCGACGGGGCGGACGCCGTGACCGGTGCCGTGGCGGAGGGCGTCGGCCAGCGGCTCGAGATTGAGGACCGAGCTGCCGCTGGTGCGCAGGTGGCGCCGCACCCGGGGGAGCCGGAGACCTGCACCGGCGGCCAGCCGCAACAGGTGGCGCTGTCGCTTCCGGCGGGCCCGGCGTGCCTGACGCCGCGCCCGGCGTCCGGGGGCGGCGGGCGGCACCGCCCCGCTCTCGGCCTGGGCGCCGTCGGGGCTGAGCGGGAACGGCGGGCGGGTGCCCTCGGTGATCTCGTTGTGGATCTCGCGTCCGAGCGCGGTCCCCTCGAGAGCGCCCAACCAGGCCTGCTTCCCGAAGACGTGCTCGGTCTGCGTCCAGGCCAGCACGTCCCCCTCGATCTCGTCGACCCGCTCCGCGAACTCGGGCAGCGTGCGGGCCTGCGCCAGCACGGTGGCGGCGATGGCGCCGGCGGAGGTGGCGGTGACGATGTCCGGTGTGATCCTCTCCACGCCGACGAGGTACTGCAGCACGCCGACCTCGAACGACCCCTTGGTGCCTCCGCCGGCGAGGACGAACGCGGTGGGGCCGGTGCGCGGGGTGGGGGTCATCGTCCGATTCTGACACCGCCCCTGTCGGCCCACAACGATGGTCACCCGCCCGCGGCGGCAGTCACCACCTCGACCAGCGACCCGGCGCGGGCGGGTGTCGAGGCCCACTCCGAGCGCGGGATCACGCAGCGGTCGACGGCGACGGCCACTCCCTTGGGGTCGCCCCCCTCCAAGAGGCCGGCCACCAGGTCGGCGACCGTGGTCCCCGGTGGCACCTGGACGGCCTCGCCGTTGACGCGGAGAACGACGCGGGTCACGCCGGGGCCAGCGCCTGAATGAATGGGGCCACCGGACGCCGGCCGAGGATGTCGACCACCGCGGCGGCGGTGAGAGGCGACAGGAGGATGCCGTTGCGGTAGTGGCCGATGGCGGCCGCGACACCCTCCATGGCGGTCCAACCGATGCGCGGCATGTTGTCGGGCGTGGCCGGCCGCAGCCCCGTGGCGGACTCGCGCAGCTCGAGCTCGTCGACGCCCGGCACGATCGCACGGGCGTCGCACAGGAGCTCGTGCACGGCTCCGGCACGCACGGCCGTGTCGCGGCCGCGCTCCTCCACGGTCGCACCGACGACCAGCGAGCCGTCGCGCCGCGGCACGAGGTAGACCGAACGCCCGTGCACGAGGCCGCGCACGGTGCGGCGCAGCAGGGGTGCCGGCGCGCCGTGTCCGGCGGCCGCCGGGCCGAGGCGCAGGATGTGCCCCTTGACCGCGCGCACAACGGGCAGCCCGGCACCCTCGAGACCCTCGATCGCCGGCAGCCCGGTTCCGGACGCCAGGAGGACATGCTGGGGACGGAGGCGCCGGCCGTCCGCCAGGACGAGCTCGGGCCCGGTGGCCACCGCGGCCACCGCGGCCTCCGTGAAAGACACGCCGGCACCGCGGCAGGCCGCGGCGAGCGCGCCGAGCAGGGCCCGGTTGTCGACCTGGTGATCGCCCGGGACCTCGATGCCGCCGCGCAGGGCCGGGTTGAGCGCGGGCACGAGGCTGCGGCACTCGGAGGCGCTGCGGCGGTGCGCACTGAGCCCCAGCGAGTGCTGGTACGAAAGCAGGTCGTCGAGGCTGGCTCGGTCCGACGCATCGAGCGCCACCGTCACCGTGCCCGTGGCGTCGTAGCCGACGGTCCGCCCGGTGGCGTCCTCGAGCGCAGCGGCGAAGCCGGGCCACAGCCGCGAGCCCTCGAGGAGCAGCGCGGTGAGCGCGGACTCACCGAACTGTGCCTCGGTGACCGGGGCGAGCATGCCGGCGGCGACCCACGACGCGCCGTCACGCCCCGGCGCGGGCGCGACGACCGTCACATCATGACCGTCGCGTGACAATTCCCATGCGCAGCTGAGGCCGATGACCCCGCCACCCACGATGTGCACGGACGACGCCACGGTGCCAAGCCTAGGAGCGCCGTCGTGTAGCCTGTTCTTTCGACTTTCGGGCCAACGTCGTCCCGGTATCCGTTCAACTTCTCCCCACTCGGAAGGACGCCGATGGCCACTGGCCTCTACGACCCGGCATACGAGCACGACGCCTGCGGTGTCGGCATGGTGGCCGATCTGCACGGCCGGCCCGACCACGACATCGTCGACCGCGGCCTCACCGTGCTGGAGCGCCTGGCGCACCGCGGCGCCTCCGGGGCCGAGGTGGAGACCGGGGACGGCGCCGGCATCCTCGTCCAGATCCCGCACCGCTTCCTCTCCGCGGCCGTTGCCGAGGCCGGCTTCTCGCTGCCCGACGTGGGCGGCTACGCCGTGGGCCTCGCCTTCCTGCCGACCGATCGGGACGATGCCCTGAAGGCCCGGACCGTCGTGGAGCAGACGGCGGCCGAGGAGGGTCTCGCGGTGCTCGGTTGGCGCACGGTGCCGACCGAGCCCGCAGGCCTGGGCAAGACCGCGCTGGGCGCGATGCCGCTCATCGAGCAGGTCTTCCTGGCGCCGGCCACGGACGGCCTGGACACGATGGCGCTCGAACGGCGGGCCTTCGTGGTGCGCAAGCGCGCCGAGCACGCGGTCGACGGCCTGTACTTTCCCTCGCTCTCGGCCCGGACCATCGTCTACAAGGGCATGCTGACCTCGGAGCAGCTGCGCGAGTTCTTCCCCGACCTGCGCGACCCCCGCTTCGAGTCCGGCCTGGCGCTCGTGCACTCGCGCTTTTCGACGAACACGTTCCCGAGCTGGCCGCTCGCCCACCCCTACCGCTACCTGGCGCACAACGGCGAGATCAACACCCTGGCGGGCAACCGGAACTGGATGCGGGCCCGCGAGGCGCTGCTCGACACAACGCTGATCGACGGCGACCTGGCGCGTATCTTCCCCGTCTGCACCCCGGGAGCGAGCGACTCCGCCAGCTTCGACGAGGTCCTGGAATTGCTCCACCTAGGCGGCCGGCCGCTGCCGCACGCCGTGCTGATGATGATCCCCGAGGCGTGGGAGAACCACACCACGATGGACCGCGGCCGGCGTGCCTTCTACCGCTACCACGCGTCGCTCATGGAGCCGTGGGACGGACCGGCCGCGGTCTGCTTCACCGACGGGACGCTCGTCGGCGCGGTGCTCGACCGCAACGGTCTCCGGCCGGCCCGCTACTGGGTGACCGACGACGGTCTGGTGGTGCTCGCCAGCGAGGTCGGGGTCCTCGACATCGCCCCGGAGCGCGTCGTGCGCAAGGGCCGGTTGCAGCCGGGGCGCATGTTCCTCGTCGACACCGGCAAGGGCCGGCTCGTCGAGGACGAGGAGATCAAGGCCGAGCTGGCGGCCGAGCACCCCTACGCGGAGTGGCTGGCGGCCGACCAGATCCGGCTCGACGAGCTGCCGGCGCGGACCATGCTCACGCCCCAGCACGGGAGCGTCGTCACCCAACAGCGCCTCTTCGGCTACACGACCGAGGAATCCCGCGTGATCCTGGCGCCCATGGCCCGCTCGGGTGCCGAGCCGATCGGCTCCATGGGATCGGACACGTCCATCGCCGTCCTCTCCGATCGCTCCCGGCTCCTCTACGACTACTTCACCCAGCTCTTCGCCCAGGTGACCAACCCGCCGCTCG
>CAYWDQ010000048.1:0-21114 GCA_964457065.1 uncultured Acidimicrobiaceae bacterium
GCCGGCTCGAAACGACGTGCTGCGGGGGTGGACTCCTTCTGGGGCCCACCCCCGTTGCGCGTCCCGGGTTGAGGAGGTCTTGTAAGGGTCAGCCTGACGGCGTAGGGTCCTGCTGCTCGTTCTGTCTCAAGCCCGATATCGAGGTGCGGAGGCTTGTGGCGGGCCCCGGCGGTGTTCGTCTGCGAGGAGTGCGTCGACCTGTGCTCCCAGATCATCAGCGAAGCCCCCAATCACTCGCCCCGGCTCCTCCCATGGGACCTGACCGACTCGCTCGACGCCGCGCTGGTGAACCTCCCCAATGTGGCCCAAGCTCAGGCCCAGGTCGAGGAGAGCCGGCTCGGCTGCGTACGTCGGGCCCGTACGCTCGGGGCGACGTGGGCGCAGATCGGTGATGCACTCGGCATCACGCGGCAGTCGGCCTGGGAGCGCTTCGCCGCCGAGGAGCAGTCGGGGATACTCGTCTGATGCGCCTTAGCCCCGACGCGTGCTGGAACTGTCTGCGCTCGGCAGACCACGGGGTCCTCTGCACGTCGAATGCCCGGGGCACAATTGATGCAGTCCCGGTGTGCTTCGCGGTCGTCTCCGAGCTGATCGTCACACCGGTCGACCGGATCAAGGCGAAGGACACGACGGAGCTCGGCCGTCTCACGAACCTCGACCGAGACCCCGCGGCGAGCCTGCTGTGCGAGCACTGGGACGGGGAGGACTGGTCACGACTGTGGTGGGTGCGGGCGCACCTCGTCCGCCGATCGCGCCACGACATGAGCGAGGTGTCGCTCCAGGAATGCGACGCCGCATTGCGTCGGAAGTACGCCCAGTACCGGGACGCGGAATTTGTCGAGCTCATCACCTTCGAAGTGCGGAACCTGATCGGGTGGTCCGCCGTCGGTCCTCAGCTCGGGCGGACCGACCCGCTCATGTAGGCCGACTCGACCGCGGTCGTGTCATTGCGGTAGGTCTCCGCCGACCCGGAGAGGACGACGCTGCCGTGCACTATGACCATGGCCTCGTCGGCCACCTCGAGGGCCAACTGCACGTGCTGCTCCACCATGATCACCGAGGCGCCGTGTTCGTCGGCCACCCGCCGGATCACGGGCATGAGCGACTCCACCGCCACCGGTGCAAGTCCCATCGACATCTCGTCGATCAACAGGAGCTTCGGTGACTGCACGAGCGCCCGTGCGATGGCGAGCATCTGCTGCTCGCCGCCGGAGAGGTCGGCGACGCGGAGCTTTTCGCGCCGCTGCAGCGCGGGGAACAGGCCGAGGACAGGATCCAGATCGGCGCCGCGCGGCGCCGCCAGCTTCAGGTTCTGAATCGGGGTCAGCTCGGTGAAGAGGGCGCGGAAGTCCGGGATCAAGATCATGCCAGCCTGGTTCATCCGGCGTGGCGACGATCCCCTGACCGGCGCCCCGTTGAGCGTGATCGTGCCGGCGCGCGACGGCAGGAAGCCGGCCAACGTCATCAGCAGGGTGGTCTTGCCGGCGCCGTTCGGGCCGAGGATGGTGAGGATCTTCTTGGGCTGCAGCGAGAAGGAGATGTCGCGGGCCACGGTCAACTTGCCGTAGCCGACGTCGAGGCCCTGGCATTCGAGTACCGGCGTGTCGTCGCCCGCCACGTCGCCCGGTGGAACGTCGCTCGCGATCGTGTCGGTCACGACGCCACCACTCTTTGATGAGTGACGCCAAGATACGCCGTGGACACCTTCTCGTTCGTCCGGATCTGCTCCGGGGTCCCGGTCGCGATCAACGCGCCGAAGTCGAGGACGTCGATCGCGTCGCACAGGTTCAACACGAGGCTCATGTCGTGGTCGACCAGCAGGATCGTGACGCCGCTGTCGCGCACACCCCGCAGCCGTTCGGCCAACCAGAGGCTCTCGGTGCTGTCGAGTCCGGCCGCCGGCTCGTCAAGCAGAAGGAGGCGCGGCTCGCCGGCCAGGGCGCGGGCCACAGAGACGAGCTGCCTCTGCCCCTGGGAGAGCATCGAGACCTGCAGGTCGCGCATCTCGGCCAGACCGAGCTCGTCCAGAATGCGCGTCAGGGCCGACGGGTCATGGGCGGCCGCCATGTGCTGTCCCACTCCGACGTTCTCCTCGACGGTGAGGTCGTCGGCGACGCCGGCAAGCTGGAACGTGCGGGCGAGACCGAGGGCGGCTCTACGGTGAGGTGAGTAGCCACCCACGTCCTGCCCGGCCAGCACGACCGAGCCCTCGTAGCCGTGGAACCCGCAGAGGGCGTCGATGGTCGTCGTCTTGCCCGCGCCATTGGGGCCGATCAGGCCGACGATCTGGCCCTCCTCCACGCAGAAGCTCACGTCGTCCACCGCGACGACACCGCCGTAGCGCACCGTCAGCTTGTTCACCTCGAGCAAAGGCCCGGATGCCTCGCTCACCTTCGCCCGTGTGTGGCCGTTTGACCCGACACCCGCACGGCTCCCGACCAGCTCGCCCGGCTCGGCCGCCACGGGGGCCAGTACCGGCGCGCCCGCGGCAGGCTCGTGTCCACCGGCACCGGCGTCATCTGTAGTCCGCCGGGAAGGAACGAGAGCGCCCTCGGGTCGGGCCATCATGCCGCGCGCCCGCCGCTGCTCCAAGAAGAGGTGGGCCGGCCCCACGATGCCGTCGGGGTTGAAGATCACCGTGAGGATCACACCGATGCCCGCGACGATCCCGTACCAGTTGTCGACGCCGCCGCTCCCGACGCCCGACGAGATCACCGCCACGAGAATGCCGCCCGCCGAGATGATCCCGGCCAGGACACCGCCGCTCACCGACGTGATGCCCGCCACGACGACCACGGAGAAGGTGACGAGGCCCAGGTAGGCGTCGAAGTCCTGGAAGGTGACGTTCCCTAACTGGTAGGCGAGCAGGGACCCGCCCAACCCGGCAATGAAGGCTGCGATGGCGAAGGCGATCAGCTTGACCTTGACCACGTTGATCCCGGCCGCCGCCGCCGATCGTTCGTCGGCCCGCACCGCCAACATTGCCGAGCCGAGGCGGCTCGTACGCAGCCAGCTCACACCGAGCGCGACCAGCACCAAGACGACCAGGCAGAGGATACCGAAGGCCGGGCGGGGGAAGTCTTTGCCCGAGCCGATGCCAAGGTCCATTCCGAACAGCCGCGGGGTCGGGATGGCGAGCCCGCTCGCACCGCCGTCGATCGAGTTGTTGTTGAACCAGATGGCCTCCACGCCGGCAGCGAAGGTCAGGGTGACGACACCCAGCATCAGGCCACGCACGCGTAGCGCCGGGATCCCAATGAGCACGCCCGCCGCCGCGGCCACCAGCGCCGCCATGATCGGAGCGATGGGGAACGGGATGCCCCACGACGAGGCAAAGGTGCTCAGGATGTACGCCGATACGCCTGCAAAGGTCAACTGCGCGAGCGAGATCTGTCCCGTGTAGCCCGTGACCACCACGAGCGACAGCGTGATGACCCCGGTGATCATGCTGGCGTAGAGGGCCGCCCGGTCGTTGCCGGTGAAGAGGTAGATGGCTGCGATCCCCGCCGCCGTGCCGATCACCGCCGTGGGAAGGCGCCAGTGTGGGCGCGGCGCCCGCCCGAGCGTCACCTGCATGAGCGTGCCCCGGCTCGGCATCGTCTGTCCCCTGAAGGCCAGCACCACCAGCACGAGGACGAGCGGTATGAGCTCGCCCGCGCCAGCGGGGAATCCGGGGTGGACGCCGTTGACGTAGACGGAGAGAGACTCGAGCGCGCCGATACCGAGACCCGCCGTGATGGCCCAGCCCAGCGAGTGGAAGCGCCCCACGACCGCTGCGGCCAGCGCGGGCACGATGAACAGCGTGTACGTGCCGGGCTGGAGCGGTACCAGCGGCGCGATGAGGATCCCGGCGATGCCGCAGACGACAAAGCTGATCATCCAGTTGACGAGCGCGATGCGGTCGGGCGAGAGCCCGCTCACCAGCGCGCCCACCTCTGTCTCGGCAGAGGCCCTGGTGGCCAGGCCGAAGCGGGTGAACCGGAAGAGGACGGTGAGCACGATGCCGAGGGCGATGATGGTGCCCGCGAGCAACAGGCGGTCGACCGAGATGTTGACGCCCAGGAAGCCGACGTGGTTCTGGGGGAAGATCGGGTTGACCTCGATCACCGACGCGGTCCCGACCTGGTAGGTCACGATCGCGGTCAGCAGGCCCATGAGCCCGATGGAGGCGACAGCCTTGGCGACGGGCCTGTGGTTGCGCAGCGGGCGGAACACGAGCAGGTAGGCCAGCGCCCCCATCACCGCCTGGATGGCCAGCGTGATGAGCAGGGCGGGCCAGAAGCCGAGGCTCGTCCCGAGGTTGATGGTCGGGCTCAGACCCGGGATGGGCTGGAGCAGTTGCCCGTTGCGCAGGAGCGAGTAGGTGTACGCCGCGTACAGGGCCTGGGCCCCGGTGGCGAAGTTGAGCACCCCCGACGAGCGGTAGGTGACCACCAGTGCCATGGCCAGGGCGGCGAAGACTCCGCCGTTCCCGAGGCCCAGCAGGAGGAATTCGACGTATGTGCTCACAGGACCCGACCCTGTCGGCTCGTCGGCCTGTGCCGTCGGTCAGACGGCTCCCCCCGGGAGCAGCTCACGGATTTAGGATACTCAAATCTGACCACCACTGCACGAGCAGTTCGTCACCATCGGACCGCCTCCGCGGGGTCGGTCACCTACCCGGTCGGCCCGCCCACCGCCTCTGCCAGTTCGTCCCGCAACACCCGCCGCAGGAGCTTCCCGGTGGGTGAGTAGGGCAGCTCGTCGCGGAACTCCACCACGCAGGGCATCTTCGTGGAGCGCAGTCGGGTCCTGACCCAGTCCTGCAGCTCGCCCTCCGTTGTCGCCGTGCCCGGATGCAGGACGACCACGGCCGCCACCGCCTCGCCCCACTCGGCGTCGGGGATGCCGATGACGGCGGCCTCGGCCACTGCGCCATGGGCCATGAGCACCTCTTCGATCTCGCCGGGCGAGATGTTCTCCGCCCCCCGTACGATCACGTCGTCCAGCCGGCCGTCGACGTACAAGAAGCCGTGCGAGTCGAACCAGCCCGCGTCGCGGGTGCGGAACCACCCATCCTCGGTGAGGGTGCTGTGGCCGACGTACTCACCAGCCACCTGCTCGCCGCGCACCCAGATCTCGCCTTTCTCGCCCGCCGGCAGGGCCGCCTCGTCGCTGCCGCGCACCTCCACCTCGAGGGACGGGAGGGGACGCCCGACCGAGCCCAGCCGCGCCCGGACCGCCGGGTCGTCGCTTCCGAAGGCCTCGCGGTGGTCGTCGGGGGTGAGCATGGCGATGGTCGAGCTGGTCTCGGTCAGCCCGTAGGCGTTGACGAGGTCGACCTTGGGCATGTCGCTCAGCGTCCGCTCGACGAGTTCGAGCGGCATGCGGCCGCCGCCGTAGGAGAGGTGGCGTAGCGCCGGGAGCTCCACTCCCTCGTCCTCGATGGCGGAGAGGATCCGTCCGAGCATCGTCGGGACGACCATGGCGTGGGTGATCTGCTCCTCGGCGGCCAGGTGCACCCATGCGCCGGCGTCGAAGGCCGGCAGGTACATGATGCGGCGCCCGGCGTAGAGCGAGCTCAGCACGGCCGCGATCCCGGCGATGTGGTAGGGGGGCACGCAGATGAGCTGCGCCTCTGTCGGCTCGCAACCGAGGAATTCGACGCTCGAGATGATGTAAGAGACCAGGTGCCGGTGCCGAAGCACCGCGGCCTTGGGCTCCGACGTCGTGCCGCTCGTGAACAGCAGCACACCGATCTCTTCGGGGTCCACGAAGGGGTGTTCCCCCTTCACGGGCTCGGCGATGGCCGCCGCCAGCTCGCCCTTGGTCACGATGTGCTGTGCGCCGCACGCCCCGAGCCGCTCGACCTCGTCGTCGTCGGCGATCATCAGCCCGTCGGCGACGCGCCCGAGGATCCCGGTCAGCTGCTCGTCGGGCGCCCGGTAGTTGACCGGAGCGAACGGCACACCCGCCAGCGCGGCGCCGAAGAGCGCGACGGGGAGCACGTCGGAGTTCAGGCCGAAGTAACCGACGGCCTTGGCCCCGCTCTGCTCGAAGTAGAAGGCGGCGCGCCGCGAGCGCTCGAGGAGCCGGGCGGCGGTGATCCCGCCGTCGTGGGAGCCGAGGACGATGCGCTCGGGGTCGCCCTCGGCCGCCATCTCGAGCAGCATGGCGATATTCACGAGGGCCTACCTCCCGTCAGTCCGAGGTCGGGAGCGGCTCGGCGCCCTTGACGGCCCGGATTCGGGTCCCTGTCTTCACGGGTATGTGGCTGAGATCCTTGAGCGACCTTCATAGGAGACTTCAACGCTACATTTCGCAGAGGCACCCCATTTGACGATCCCCGAAGATGTCACGAGAGGGCCCTGGGGCCTCTGATCGCTCGCTCAGCCGCTTGGAGGAACGGACACGTGCGGAAAGAGCTCCTCGAAGGTTCCCCTCATGATCCGGCCGGCGACCTCTTCGCTCTGGTCGTCGAAAAGCTCGTGGAGGGTCTTCTGGGTGTGCCCGAAGGTCCCTTCGAGGTGGGGGTAGTCGCTGCCCCACAGGACGTTCCGATACCCACAGGCTGTGAAGGTGGGAATGGCGGACTCCTCGTGTTGGAACGAGCAGTAGACCTGGTCGTAGAGGATCTCCTTGGGCGACCGGGTGAGGACGGGCTTCACGAACATGCTGTGCTGCCGGTAGGCCTCGACCATCCGGTCGCCGAGGAACGGCACCCAGCTCGCGCCTCCTTCGGAGATCAGCACCTTGAGGTCCGGGTGCCGGTCCAGCGCACCCGACGCGACCATGACCATGGCTGCTCGCTGGCCGCTGTACGTCGAGTTGGTGTAGTTCAAGACGGCACCGCCGAGACCTCTGTAGGCGGTGTGTTCGCCGGGGTCACCGCCGATGTGGAACGCGGCGACGAGCTCGAGATCCTCGAGCTCGTCCCAGAGCGGCTCCCAGGCTTCGCTGTTCAGCGGCTCGATCGTCTTGTCGAGTGTGGCGGAGTTGGGCATACCCGGAGTGGGCAGTGCGACCGCGTGCAGGCCGATCTCCTTCGCGTGCCTGGCCTCTGCGACGGCGTCGTCCATGTTGCGCAGGGGCAAAGAGGCGACCGGCACGAGGCGATCGGGAGCAAGCCCCTGCACCTCGGACGCCTTCCACTCGTTCTCGGCCGCCGCACTGATGCGAATGAGCTCGCGGTCAGTGATCAAGGCTTCCCACATCCCGAGGGAGGCGTAAATCACCTCCCCCCAGATACCTTCCTCGTCCAGGTCTGCCAGCCGGGCCGACAGGTCCCGCGCACCCGGGGGGCGGTGGCTGATCTCCATCATCGACGGCTTGCCGTCTTCGCGTGGCTTCATCACCTTGGGAAGACGCCATGTGAAGGAATTCCCATCGACGGTGATGCGCTCTTCGTCCTCGTTGATCTTCTCACTCTTGGGCATCCGCGCCGCCAGGTGCGCCGGGAGGATGTCGTCCCAGAGGTTCTCGGGCTCGAGGAAGTGCGAATCACCCGAATGGGCCCAGATCTTCTGCGCGTCAACCATGGCTCTTCCCCGTTCCTTGCTTCACGAACGGCACGGACGAGTGGTTGGAACCGTCGTCAACGAATGGTGCCGGTCCCAAATAGAGTATACGGAATAGAGAAGCTTGAGCAACGCAGCCGCCCACGGAGTGGATCGCACCCCTAGGCCGTTCGAGGTCAGGCTGCGCCCGCGCTGCGCCGGATGTTCAGTCCGAGGCCGGGAGTGGCTTGGCTCCCTTGACCACCAGGATCGTGTCGCCCACCGAGAGCGATCCCTCCCCGGCCTTGGTGCACAGAAGCTCGATGCCCAGCTCGTCGTCGCTGTAACGCTTGCCCAGCTGAGTCCCCTGGTCGAAGCCGGCCCCCGGGCCCTGGGGCGTCACGTCCGCGTCCATGGGCACCAGAGGATGCCCCCCGCAGCGCAGGTCCACGGGCTCTGCGGGGGCGCGGACGACCACGACCTCGCAGGTGTCGGTGGCGCTGCGCAGCCTCGTCCCTGCCTTCAGTTGCATCCCCACTACAGTCCTACCTCGCTCTCGAGTCTGTCTTCCGGCGCCCCAACCGGCCGCCTGAGGGACACTCACGATACTTGGGCGGCCCGCCTCCCCTGTCGCCGCACCACCGGAGGCCCTTTCTATCGCCGTAACAGGTGTCCGCGCATACTCGCTGCGCACGTATCGTGGGAAGCTGCCTGGGGGATCCCACGTGGATCGGAGGAGGACCTATGGAGAGCGGCCCGGGGTGGCTGCCCGACCCCGTGGACGGGGACCGGGAGCGCTATTGGAACGGGTCTGACTGGACCGACCGCGTGCGCCCTGCGGGCAAGGCGCGCTCCCTCCGCCTGCCCGATCACGTCCCCGAGCTCCAACGGGCCCTCGCCGGGGCCACAGCCGACATCGATGAAGTGGAGGACCGGCTCTCCACCATGTTCGATCGTGCCGACGTACCGGCAAGCCCGCCGACGAAGCGGATCCCGCCCACCGGCGAGGGCGCGGACGATCCGGCCGGCGTCGATGCCTTCCGCGAGCTCGATCGCGACAGCATCGAGCCAGAGAGGCAGGAAAGACAGATGGCGAGAGAACCGATTCATCCGGAGTTCGCCGATCCCTCCGGGCCCGACGATGACGACGATGCGTTCGCGGAGCTCGACGCCGCTCTGGCCGCGGAGGAGGCCGACGACGTCGAGGAGTCCGAAGGACCGGCGAAGCCCAAGCGGCGCCTCTTCCGCCGGCATTCCTAGGAGCGGAACCAGCCCCCACGGGCCGGGGGTTCGGGGCGATTCCGGGCTAGGTGGAGCTGGTGACCTGGCGGGCCAGTTCCCCCCAACGTTCGAAGGCGCTCGGGTCACGGACCACGTCGGACCCCGTGAAGTAGCTCACCACCCTGGTAGCGATGCCGCCGTACTTGGCGACGATCTTGTCGGCCATGTCGTCCCAGGTTCCCGTCGTCGTGAACTGCTCGAGCAGGTCGTCGTCGATCACCGCCGCCATGCCTGCGATGTCGCCCGCCCGCTGCCGTTCCCGGATCCGCTCGGTCGTCCCCTCCCGGTCCAGCTGCTCGAAGATGAAGGCGTAGTTGGGCGTGGAGCCGTAGAAGGCGACCTGCACCCGCGCCGTCTCCCGCCAGGCGTGTTGCTCCTCCTCGCTGTCGCCCACGCACAGGAAGGCGGGCACGATCACCTCGAGGTCATCCGCCGTGCGTCCCGAGCGCGCCGCGCCAGCGCCCATCTCGGGCAGCACCGTCTCGCGCAGGTAGGTGGTCGTGTTGAGGGGGTGCACGTGGACCCCGTCGGCGACCTCACCGGCCATGCGCAGCATCCAGGGATTGACGGCGGCCACGTCGACGGGCGGGTCCGGGTAGTCGATCGCCCCCGGGGCCCACGTGGCCGGGAGCAGTGACAGCGCGTAGAACTCGCCCTCGACGGCCAGCGGCGCCCCCGTGCGGAAGGACTCGAAGATCTGCTTGACGGCGAGGACGTACTCGCGCAGACGGGGACCGGGCGGGTCGAAGTCCGACCCGTAGCGGCGAAGGATGTGGGCGCGCACCTGGGCTCCGAGACCGAGCCGGAACCGTCCTCCGGTGGCCTCGGCCAGCTCCCACGCCGTCGACGCCGTGACCATCGGACTGCGCGGGAAGGCGACCGCGATCCCGGTCAGCACGTCGATGTCCGCCGCCACCGCCAGGGCCCCGCAGGTGAGGTACGCCGTCCGGCCCGCCTCGGTGACCACGAGCCCCGAGAGTCCCGCCTCGGCGGCCCGCCGACCGAGCGCGCCGACCTGGCGCAGCGGCTGGGCCGACAGCATGGCGTCGAATTTCAGCGGCACGGGCATGCCTCTCTCACGCGACCCACCACTCCGCCGGCGCGATGGGTCGTCCGCCGCGCCGGGCCGGCACCCAGTCGTTGACGGTGGGGAAGTACTCCTCGGTGTGGTCGATCGTGCCGGTCGTCGCGTAGTGGTACACCATCGCGGCCCGCATGCCGTCGGACTCGTTGTCGGTCGAGCGGTGCATCAGGTGGCTGTCGAAGACCAGGAGGTCACCGGGGTCCATCAGGACGGGCTCCGCTGCGGCCATGTCGTGGTCGACGATCTCGAAGTAGCCGTAGTTGGCACCGGGCCGGAGGTCAGGCACGTGCGTGTGCACGGGCTCGGTGTGAGACCCCGGCAGCACGTGCAGGCAACCGTTGACGAGGGTTGCCTCGGTCACCGCGAGCCAGACGCCGACCACGGGCCGCGCCGGCTCGAACGGGAAGTAGAAGGAATCCTGGTGCCAGGGCTGGCCCCAGGCGCCCGCGGTCTTGAAGATGAACTGGGACAGGAAGACGTCGACGTCGGGCGCGATCAGCTCCGAGACGCGGTCGACGACGTCGGCCGAGCGGGCGAACTCGGCGAAGACGCCGTCCCGGTGCAACTTGAAGATCTTGGACATCCCGTCCTCGGGGTTGGCCAATTCCATGCCGGCCTTGTTGCTCTCGGGCACGAGCTTCACGCCGAGCGTCCCGGAGACCGACGGCTCGCGCACGATCTCGGTGGCCCGGTGAAGCATGGACCGGCACGTCCCGTGCTCGGCGAATCCGGCGATCCGGAAGAACCCTCGCTCGTGCCATGACGCCAGCTGCTCGTCGGTGAGGGCAGCGCTCATCGGATCGGCGCCGCCGGCGGGTCGGGAGGGAGGCCGCCGAGGCGGGGCCACGCGATCGGGGTCACGTCGCTGGCAATCTGGGCGCCGATGGCGATGCCGGCCCGCTCGACCGAGGGATGCGGGTAACGACCCTCGCCGCGCGTCGAACCGTCGGCGAAGTAGATGGCCGTATGCACCCGGCGGACCGTACCCGTCGTGTTCGGCCCGGCCAAGTGGAACGTCAGCCCGTGGTGGTACGCGACTGCGCCAGCCGGTACCTCGATCCACACCGGCTCCAAGCCCTCGAGCTCGCGGCGCGCCAGCGGGTCGTCCCCGGTCCCGGTGAAGATGTCCACGAACTCGCGGAGCCCGAGCCGATGGCTCCCGGGCAGGTAGCCCATCGCACCGTTGGCCAGCGTCGAGCCTTCGAGGGGGATCCACGCCGTGACCGTGTCCGGCTCGACGATGGGCCAATAAGGCTGGTCCTGGTGCGGGTCGGTCTCCCGCCCACCCGCCTCCTTGTAGAGCGCCTGGTCGTGCCAGATCCGGACGGCGCCAACCCCGAGCAGGCAGGCGGCGATCTCGGCGATACGGGGGTGGAAGGTCAGTGGCCGCACCCCGGGGCAGTCCTCCCAGAGGTTCTGACACTGCGTGAAGCTCTGCTCGTAGAGGGACTTCTCGTCCAGCGTCCGCCTGTCGTGCCGGCTGCGCCGGGCCACCGCCTCGTCCACCGCAGTTCGGTACCGCGCGAGCTCGCCCGTCGTGAGCAGGTCCGGGACGACCACGAAGCCGTCGCGGCGGAAGTCCTCGACCAGCTCCGTCGCGACCTTCGTCACGGGCCCCTCTCCCCGCGCATCTCCGCGGTGTAGCCGACCAATTCATGGACGCTCGGCGAGTCGAGCCACGGGGTGAGGTCGCGGTCGAAGCCCGAATCGGGGAACGGGCCCTGGTCGAGCGTGTGGGCCCGGGACGCCATGAAGCGTCCGTCCATGAGGCGCACCTCCGTGAGGACCTCGGCGTAGGGGAGCGTGCTGGCGGCGGGGGAACCGAATCCGAACACGCGCTCGGAGCCGAGCACAGCGTTGGCAGCGGCCCGGCCGAACAGGAGACGCTGGTAGTCGTTGCGCTCGAGCTCTCCGGCGTAGGCATCGAGGATGTGCGCCGCCCGGTCGAGGAGGTTCCCGTCGAAGGCGTGGAAGACGTTGGGCGCGGGCAGGTCGCCCCACACGCCCCACATCCACCAGCGCACCGTCGGGGAGAGGGTGGCCATGACACGCTGCACGCCCCGCCCGACGGCCTCGTGGCCGTGGTGCACGTCGTGTGGCGACGGGGAGACGACGATGGACGCATCGTGCTGCTCCACGATTGCCGGGAGCTCCGTGGCGACACGGCGGACCGCCAGCGCGAGGTCTCCGTCGAGGTCGATGTTCAGCGGCGGGTCGAGAAAGACCGGAACGAATCCAGCCCGCCGCGCGGCCTCCTCCGCCTCGGCGCGCCGGCGGTGCCACTGGTCCTCGAAGCCGAGGCTGGCGATCACGCTCACCACGGTCCAGCCCCGGTCGAGCAGGTGGAGGAGGGCGCCGGGGCAGCCGACGGCCTCGTCATCGGGGTGGGGTGCGACGTGGAGGACCGTGGGAGCCACCAGGGCGCAGGTTACGCGCGGTCTCGGGATTGCCGGCCACCAGCTGGCACGACTCAGAGCACTCTTTACAGATTACTCTGAATAGAATATTATGACCCGCATGCCGAGATGGTCCCGGTCCAACCCCCTCGCCCTCGCCGTGCTGGTCTGCCTGTACGAACGGCCCATGCACCCCTACGAGGTGGCGCAGACGCTGCGCCAGCGGGCCAAGCAGGAGAGCGTCCGCCTCAATTACGGGTCCCTCTACGCCGTGGTCGAGTCGCTCGAGAAGAAGGGCTTCATCAAGGCCACGGGCACGGTGCGGGAGGGCAAGCGCCCCGAGCGGACCGTCTACCAGATCACCGACGACGGCTCGCGGGAGATGGACGACTGGATGACCGAGCTCATCGGCGTCCCCGCCAAGGAGTACCCGGCCTTCATGGCCGGCCTCTCCTTCATCCCCTCGCTCGATCCCGACGATGCGCTCATGGCGCTGCGCGGCAGGGCAGAGGCGCTCAAGGTGAAGCTGGCCGGGATGAGGGGCGCCATGAAGGCGGCCCAGGCGGCGGGGCTGCCCCGCCTTTTCGAGCTCGAGACCGAGTACGAGGAGCAGCAGCTGATCTCCGAGCTGAAGTTCGTCAACGGCCTGGTCGAGGAGATCTCCTCGGGCACCCTCGAGGGGCTCGACATGTGGCGGATCTTCCACACCGAGGGCTTCAACTCCGAGGAGGTGCACTTCACCTTCGACACCGAACCTGAATGACCCGGGGCCGCGTGTTGTACCACGCGGCCCCGAGCCCATACGACCACGAGCCCGACCCACGAGGGACCTTCGCCCGAGGCAGCACTCAGGAGCGTAGGCGACCTCCGTCGGGCGGGCTCTTCACACGAGCACCACGCTCGACGAAGGGAGGCGCGCGCATGCACGCCCTGATCGAGGCCCACGGCCTCTCCAAGAAATTCGGGAAGGTCGAGGCGCTCTGCGGCCTCACCCTCACCCTGCCGGCCGGGAAGGCGGTGGCCATCCTCGGCCCCAACGGCGCCGGCAAGACCACGTTCATCCGGATGGTGGCAACGCTGATTCAGCCCGACCACGGGACGTTGATGGTCAACGGCCACGACGTGGTCCGCGACCCGATGGCCGTCCGGCGCATGATCGGACTGGCCGGCCAGTCGGCCGCCGTCGAGGAGATGATGACCGGTCGCGAGAACCTGATGATGGTGGCCCGCCTGTACGGGCAGCGCCGGTCCGAGGCGGTGGCCTCGTCCGAACGGATCCTCGAGCAGATGGATCTCGTCGACGCGGCCGACCGTTGGGTCAAGACGTACTCAGGCGGAATGCGCCGGCGACTCGACCTCGGGGCCAGCCTCGTCGGCTCGCCCCGGCTCCTGCTGCTCGACGAGCCGACGACGGGACTCGACCCTGGGAGCCGCAACGAGGTGTGGGACGGCATCCGCGAGATGAGCTGGGCCGGCACCGACATCCTCCTGACGACGCAGTACCTCGACGAGGCCGACCACCTCGCCGCCTACATCGTGATCATCGACGGGGGGCGTGTCATCGCCCAGGGGACGCCAGACGAATTGAAGTCGCGCGCGGGGGCCGACATGGTCGAGCTGCACACCGTCGACGTGCCCACCATGCAGCGGGCGGCCGAGGTGCTCGGGTCGCTCGGGATCGCAGAGCCGTCCACCGACCCGGCGACGCGCAGGTGTTCCCTCGCCGCGCCGGGCGGCTCCCGTCTCCTGCCCGTCGTCGTGCGCGCGCTCGACGACGCCGCCGTGCCGGTCGAGGACATCACGCTGCGCCGTCCCACGCTCGACGAGGTCTTCCTGGCGCTCACCGGGCACACCACCGACTCCACGACCACCGACACGCACACCGACCCGACCAGTCCCGAGGAGGATGCAGCATGACCGTGGACATCACACTCGATCGACCGCGCCCGGCTCGCCCCGTCGGGGTGGCCGAGAACGGGGGCGCGCCGTATCTGGCCGCCTCGAGCCAGGTGGCGGCCCGCACGCTCAAGAAGTTCGTGCGCACACCGGCCCTGATCGTCGCGGGCACGGCGCAGGGGGTGCTCTTCCTCCTCATCTTCCGCTACGTCTTCGGCGGCGCGGTCGCGCATCTCGGCACCCTGACGTACGTCGACTTCCTGGTGCCCGGGTTCGTCGTGACCGGCGTGCTCTTCCAGGGCATGGGCGCGGCGAGCGGTGTGGCCGACGACCTCGAGGGCGGTCTGTTCGACCGCCTGCGGAGCCTGCCCATCCGCGTGCTCTCGATCATCACGGGCCGGGTGGGCGCGGACTCGGCGCTGGTCGCCTGGGGCGTCCTCGTGATGACCGCCGTCGGCTTCGCCGTCGGCTTCCGCATCGGTGGCAGCGTGCCCGACGCGCTGGCGGCGCTGGGTCTGACCATCCTCTACGGCTTCGCGTTCGTGTGGATGTTCATCGCCATGGGCTTGGCGGCGGGCAGCCCGCAGGCCGCCCAGGGGCTCTCGTTCCTGGTCTTCCCGCTCAGTTTCGTCTCGTCGGCCTACGTCCCGGTGGCGACGATGCCGGGCTGGATGCAGGGCTTCGCCACCAACCAACCGATGACGCAGATGGTGAACACGGTGCGGTTGCTGACGGGCGGCCCGGGCGCGGAGCAGCTCCTCGGGCACAGCGTGTCGTACTACCTGGTGCGGTCGCTCCTGTGGAGCGCGGGACTCGTCGTGGTCTTCGCGCCCTTGGCCGTCTGGAAGCTCAAGAGGTCGTGACCGGGGTGTCCGGCCTCAGCGGCGGTCGAAGTCCTCGTCCGCGGGCAGGCCGCCGTGCAGGACACCCTCGATGGCCCGGCGCAGCCGTTCCTGCGCATCGATCATCCAGTCGATGTAGAACGCGTAGTCCTCGACCGACGTGATCTCGCCCTCGCTGTAGTCGGCGATGCGGAAGGCGGCCCTGTCGGGCAGCCGCTCCCACGACAGGGGTCCGTCGTAGATCGACTCCACCAGCTCCCGCTGCGAGTGGATCACCTCGTACTGCGCCGCGCTCGCTTCGGGAGAGCCGAGGTCGATGAAGAATTCCGACCGCAGCCGACCGCCCGCCGCGAAGCCGAGCCCGTAGTGCGTGCCCTTGATGGGCGAGGGGAGCGTGATGAAGTTCTGCGCGGGGAGGGTCGACATCTGCGTCCAATGGCTGTGCGCCATCCGGACCCGGTCGAGCCAGCGTGACCAGAACTCGCGGTAGAGCGCGCCCTTGCCCCCGCTGAGCGGACCCGCGAGCTCGGCCAGCGTCCATCCGCCGGGATCGCGCCACCACTGGGTCCCGAAGTAGTCGCGGCCGATCCCGGTCGACAGCTCCATTATGTGGCGGATGAGCCCCGCCGGCGTGTACGACGCCTTGTCGGCGTCCCACACCAGCGGCGCACTGAGTGTGTTCTGCCAGTGGGCGGTCCGGCGGGCCGGATCGGCGTTGAGCCACTCTTCGAGTTGGTTCCGGACTTCGAAACTCAGGTCGCCCCGGGGGGCGATCGTGAAGATCGTCCCGTCCGCCACGGACTCCGATGTCACGAGTCGGCGCACCGTGCTGGCGTCCTGGACGCGCCGCTTGGACTCGGCCATCTCCTTGGCGAGCTGGCGCTCGGCGCTGATGGTGAACTCCTCGACCTCGCGCAACGGGTAGAGCTGGCTGACCGAGATCATGGGAACGTTGCCACTGCCGGCCCGCCCGTAGACGTAGGACCGGAAGGCGCTGATCTGCACGAGCGAGATGTCGAGGCCCATCTCGCTCAGCCAGACCACACTGGCTGTGACCAGGGGGGAGAAGTCGCGGGCCAGCAGCACGATGCGGGGGCGCCGCAGCGACTCCTGGGTGAGATCGGGGGCGTGGGCCTGCAGCTCGGCGAGCGCCTCGTCCGGAGTGATGGGGGACTGCCGCCGCGACTGGAACCTCGCGTAGAGGTCGGCCAGGGACTCGGGCAGGGTCCGGCTGGCCATGGCGGCGTACTTGAGCGCCGAGACGTCGGTGTCGGCCGTCCGGCCGCTCTTGAGCTCGGCGACCACCAGCCGTGCGTCCGAGCCCAGGCCGAGCACCCAGATGCGATCCCGGCCCGCACCGGCCGCGGTCGGCACGCCGTCGAACTCGAAGGTGATGACCTTCACGGCGGGCCCCAGGATGGCCGGGTTCGACAGCACCCACTCCTGCAGGTCGGCGCGCTCCTCGAGCCCCGCCTCCTCGAGCGAGATCATCTGAGCCGGCATCGCGACCGACCCCGCAACTGTGAACAACATCTCCTCCGCCATCCCTCGGATCAAGATAGGACAAACGGTCGTTGAAGCGCAGGGACCGAAAGTCACAGAAAGGCTCAACGGGACCCCAAAACTCGTGCTCAGGACCAGGGATCGACCCGAATCGTTGTGTCCCTACCCCGTTTCCGCCTCTTCTTTCGTCCCCGCCCCCGGACCGGGCACGGGCGGCCGGTCCGGGGGAGCCCCCCCGGCGCCCCGTCCCGGGCGGTCCGCGTCAGACCGGGGCCCCCGGAACCACGAGGGGCCATGGCCGCTCCCGCTCGACGATCCGGGCCAGGTCGAGCAGGAGTTGCTCTGCATGCCGCCGCCCGATGATCTGCATGGAGACGGGCACGTCGTCGACCAGCCCGGCCGGGACGGCGACCGCAGGGTGCCCGGTCGTGTTGGCGGGGATGGTCAACGCCCCGTTGTTCGCGACGGCGGCCTCGAAGCCGCGTTCGGCAACGAGGTCCACCCCGTCGACCGTGGTCGGCAGCGGTCCCTGGGCGCCGAAGGCGACGTCCGGGTTGGTCGCGCACACCACGAAGTCCACCTGCTCGAAGATCTGCGCCATCTGCACGATGGTCGCCCGCCGCAGCGCCTCGATGCTCTTGGCCGCCTCGATGTCGAAGTGATGGGTCGCGATGTTGGCCGCCAGCATGATCTCGGGCGTCAGCTCCGGCTCGCATGCGGGGTAGAGGTCACCGAGTCCCACGAGCAGACTGGCGGTCCCCGCCATCGCCCACTCCATGCCGCCCTGCGGCAGCGCGATCGGCACATCGCGCCGCTCGAGGCGCGCGTCCTTTATCAGGAGGGTGGCCGCGGCCTCGACCTTCTCGCGCACGGCGTCCGCGACGACCGCCGTCCCGAGGTCGACGCACACCGCGGCCCGCTTCCCCCGGACGTCCTGCTGGTCGAGCCCGGACTCCCAGCCCTCGACCCGGGGAAGGGAGAACGGGTCGTACTCGTCGTGCCCGTTGCAGACGTCGAACCACCGCGCCGCGTCGCGCACCGAGCGGGCCAGGCATCCGAGGACCGCGGTCAGCGGCTCGATCTCGGTGCGCGGTCCCTTCGGGATCCGCCCGAAGGTCGCCTTCAACCCGAACAGGCCCGTGAAGCCGGCCGGGATCCGTATGGAGCCGCCACCGTCACCACCGGTGCAGATCGGGAACAACCCGCCGGCGACCGCGGCCGCCGAGCCACCCGACGACCCGCCGGGCGTCCGCTCCAGGTCGTACGGATTCGAGGTCGCGCCGTGCAGACGGGTGTATGTGCAATTGACGCCGCCGAACTCCGACGCCGTGGTCTGCCCGGCCAGTACGGCGCCGGCCCTCCTGAGGCGCGCCGTCATGGTCCCGTCGTGGGCGGACACCCGGTCCTTGAACACCAGGGACGCATCGGTCAGCGGCCAGCCCTCCACCGGGTCGAGCTCCTTGACGCCCATCGGCACGCCGCCGAAGGGCAGGCTCACGTCGGCCGCCGCCGCCGCCCGGTGCGCCCGCTCCTCGTCCACGGAGCAGACCGCGTTCAGCTCCGAGGACGCTACGGCCGCCAGCGATCCCTCGAGTGCCTCGGTGGGGGAGATCGTCCCGGCACGGAAGGCGTCGACCAGCGAGCAGGCGTCGGACAGCCATGGTTCTCCCGTCACGGATGGCACGCTACCCAACCAGCCCGCCGGCCAATGCGGCGGTGCGGTCCGGCCCCGCCCGTGCCCCAGCGGCCCTACTCGGTCGTGCGCCGCCGGAAGAAGTGCGCCGCCAGCGGAGCGGCCAGCGCGATGAGGGCCACGGACCAGATCAACGAGGCCTCGATCGGATGCTGCATGGGCCAGGCATGGAGCGCCCCAGCAGGGTTCGGGTTGCCCCACAGCACACGCGTCCCGGCGCACACGGCGCTGACCGGATTCCATTCCGCCACCGCCTGGAGCCACCCGGGCATGTGCTGGGTGGGCACCATGGCGTTGGAGACGAAGGCCAACGGGAAGAGCACGATGAAGCCGAAGGAGGCGGCCGACTCGGGGCTCTTCGCGTTCAGACCGACGCAGGCCGCGATCCACGTCAACGCGTACGCGAAGAAGATCACCAGGGCGAAGCCGCCGATGACCGAGATGTCGTTGGCCCCCGGTCGCCATCCGACGGCCAGACCCGTCAGCCCGACGATGAGCGCGCAGAGGAGTGAGGTCAGGAGGTCGGCCATGGAACGCCCGACCAGCACGGCCGAACGCCACATGGGCAGCGTGCGGAAGCGGTCGATCATGCCCTCGTGCAGATCCGTGCTCAGTCCCACCGCGGTGCCCATGACCGACGTGACGAGGTTCAGGGCCAGGATCCCGGCCAGGAGGTAGTCCACGTAGCTGCCGCCCCCGGGGAGCGCGATGGCGCCTCCGAAGATGTAGACGAACAGCACCGTGAAGAGCACTGGCTGGATTGTCACGTCGGACAGCTGCATCGGCTCGCGTGCAATGTGCACCAGGTTGCGCCGGGTCATCGACCAGATGTCGGCAAGCGCGCCGAACACCGACCCACCGGAGCGGGCACGGTCGAGGCCGACCGACGTCGGCGTCAGCGTGGTCGTCGTCATGCGCGCACCCCTTCCAACTCGTGACGGTCACCGTTGTCGCCGTCGCCACCTTCGGACCCGCCAGCCGCAGCTGCGGCCGTTGCGCCGTCGTCCGATCCGTCCTCGTCCTCGTCCTCGCCTTCGATGTGGCCGCCGGTGAGGGAGAAGAACACGTCGTCCAGCGAGGGCTGGCGCACCTCGATGTTGTCCACCAGCACTCCCGCCGCGTCCAGCGCCCGCACCACCGCAGTGGCCAGACCCGGCACAGCGTCCACGCCGGCGCTCAGCCGCCGACCGTCCTCGCTGACGTGCACCCGTCCCGCCACCAGGGGCGCCATGGCGCCCGCCGCCCGCCCTTCGCTGTCCGGCGCGGCGAGCGACACTTCCAGGCGGGCACTGCGGCTCGCCTCCTTCAGCTCCGTCGGCGTCCCGTTGGCGATCACCTTGCCGTGGTCCACCACCACGATGCGGTGGGCCAGCGCGTCGGCCTCTTCGAGGTACTGCGTCGTCAGCAGCACGGTCACACCCTCACCGATCAGCTCGCGGATGGCCTCCCACACGCGCTGGCGGCTCGTCGGGTCCAAGCCGGTCGTCGGCTCATCCAAGAACAGCACGGGCGGCCGCGTCATCAGGGCTGCAGCCAGGTCGAGCCGCCGGCGCATGCCGCCCGAGTAGCCCTTCAACACGCGGTCCGCGGCGTCGGTCAGCTCGAACTGCGTCAGAAGCTCGGCCGCCCGGGCCCGTGACGGCGCCCGGCCCATGTCGGACAGCTCGCCCACCAGGACAAGGTTCTGGCGCCCGGTCAGCAGCGGGTCGAGCGTGGCGTCCTGGGCGGCCACGCCGATGTGGCGCCTGACCTCCCCCGGGTGCTGCACCACGTCGATCCCCGCCACCGAGCCCCGTCCCGAATCGGGCAGGGCCAGCGTGGTCAGGACCCGCACGGCCGTGGTCTTGCCGGCCCCGTTCGGGCCGAGCAGTCCGAGGATGGTCCCGGCGGGCACGGAGAAGTCGACGCCGGCGAGGGCCTGCGTGTCGCCGTAGCGCTTGGTGAGCCCTTCGGCCTGGATCATCAGCTCGTCTGCCATGGCATCCTTACCTGTCGGTCAGTAAACTGGTCGAACAAGCGACAGAGTAGAGCGCCACTAACCGGCCGTCAAGTAGAGTACAGAACCCGATGACCCAGACCGCACGAGCCGAATCCGAGGACCACCCGGCCGACGCCGACGCCCTCGACGCGGACGCGTCGGTGGACGCCGACCCGGCGGCAGACCCGGTGCCCGGGGCGGCGGCGGCGGTCAACACCAGGGAGCGGATCCTCGACGTGGCCCTGGACCTCTTCATCGAGCAGGGCTTCGACGGCACCAGCCTGCGGCAGATCGCCGAGCAGCTGGGCGTCACGAAGGCGGCGCTCTACTACCACTTCACCTCGAAGGACGACATCCTCATGGCGCTGCACATGCGCCTGCACGAGTTCGGCCGGGACGCGCTCGTCCGGATGGGAGAGGGACCGGTCACCCTGGCGCAGTGGGGCGAGCTGCTCGACCAGATCGTCGACCAGATGCTGGCCCAGCGCAAGATCTTCCTCATGCACGAGCGGAACCAGGCCGCCCTCGAGAAGCTGCACCGCAAGGACCACGACGCCGAGCACGAGGACATCCAGAACCAATTCCGCCGGGTACTGGCCGACCCGAGGGTCCCCTTGCGGGACCGGGTCCGAATGGCTGCGTCCTTCGGCGTCGTCTTCTCGAGCCTCTTCCTCTCCGGCGAGGCCTTCTCGTCGACGACCAACGAGGAGCTGGGCGGGATGCTCCGCGACGTCATCCGCAGCGTCCTCAAGGGATGACGGGATCGGTGTCGCCGGACCCGGCTGAATCCGGTTTCGCTACAGTCGGTCCCTTGGAGGCCACGCCAGCCGGAAGCGCCCTTGCGCATCCATACACCCTGGCCATCGACGTCGGGGGCACGGGGCTGAAGGCCAACGTGCTCGCGGCGGACGGCACGCTCGTGGCGGACCGGGTGAAGATCCCCACCACCTACCCGATGCCACCCGA
>CAYWDQ010000049.1:0-20910 GCA_964457065.1 uncultured Acidimicrobiaceae bacterium
CGCCGACATCTTCCGCAACAACTGCACCAAGCAGGGGCTGCTCCCGGTGCAGGTGACCGAGGACCTCGACCGCGCGCTGCTCGACGCGGTGGAGAAGGATCCCTCGCTCGAGATCACGATCGACGTGGCGCGCGGGACGATCGAGGCACCGGCGGCCGGGCTGGCCGGCACGTTCCCCCTCGACGAGTTCACCCGCGAGCGCCTGCTGAACGGGTGGGACGACATCGGCCTCTCGCTGCGCCACGCCGACGACATCACGGCCTACGAGCGCCGGCGCCCCGCCTTCCTGCCCTCGGCCTGACCGGCCATGGTCACGTTCCGACCCATGTCGGAGGCCGACGTGCCGGCCGCCGTCGCGGCCTTCGACAGCGGGTTGCTCGCCATGCTGGCCCGCCACCAGCTCCCGGTGACAGGCAATTCGATTCAGGACGAGCGCCGGCGCCAGGACCGCACGCGCCACTTCCTGGGGACGGACCCGGCCGGGTCCTGGGTGGCCGAGGACGCGGGCACGGTGATCGGCATGTCGCAGTCCTTCGTCCGGGAGGACTACTGGATGCTGTCGCAGCTCGGCACCGTTCCCGGCCGACAGGGCCACGGCGTCGGGCGTGAGCTGCTGCGCCTGGCGCTGTCGCACGGAGACCCCCAGAGCCCCGGGACGATCCAGTGCTCGCGCGACCCCAAGGCGATGGCGCTGTACGCCAGCTTCGGCTTCGTCCTCCACCCGGTGGTGGCGGCCTGGGGCGTCATGCGCCCCGGGTCCGTGACGCGCCCGGCGGAGGTCCGCCGTCTGGAGCCCGACGCGGTGACGGGGCGGGAGCTCGGCTCGGTGACCGCCATCGACCGCGAGGTCCGCCGCTCGTCGCGCACGGTCGACATCGTGTCCATGCTCGCCCAGCCGGGAAACCGGTTGCTCCTCCACGCGGACCGGGGCTACGCCGTGGCCAGGGACGAGCGGATCGTCACCCTGGGGGCCCGCGACGAGGAGTCGGCTTCGTTGGTCCTGCGGACCATGCTGGCCGAGGCGCCGGTCGGCGAGACGATCGAGATCAATTGGCTGACCTCCGCGCAGCAATGGGCCATCCGGGTGGTGGTCGAGGCCGGCATCGCGCTCCAGCCCTACGGGCCGGTCATGGTGCGCGGCATGGACGGGCCGCCGACCCCCTACATCCCGAGCGGCGGGTACGGGTAGCGGGTCACGCCTCCCCGACCGGCGACTGCTCCAGGCGGCGGGCGAACTGCTGCAACCCGGCACCCCACCCCTCGGGTGAGCCGACAGCGTCGCGCATCTGCTCCCAGCCGTCGCCGTGCCGGTCGATGTGCCGGTGCTCGAGCTCGACCCTCGTGCGGTGCTCGCCCTCGGGGACGAACCGCACCTCGATCTCGCTCGTCCGGGCTGGGTCCGTCTCGACCTGCCACTGCAGGCTGATGTCCCAGCTGAACACCACGCGGGTCGGCGGCTCGTACGCGAGCACGCGTGCCCAACGGCACTCGCTCCCGTCGGTGCCGACGTCGTAGACATGCCCGCCGACCTCTTGCTCGAAGACCATGGCCGCCAGTGGTGCCTGCAGGATGTGGTGCTCGCTCGGCCACCAGCTGCCGATGTCCTCGGTGAACACGGTGAACGCCTGGTCGACGGGTGCGTCGACGACGATGGACGTGGTCACTGCGGTGGTTCCCGTCATGGGATCTCCTCTCGTTGTTGTTCGACTCGGGCCTTGAAGGAATGCAGCGCCGTGTTCCAGAAGCGGTCGAGGTAGTCCCGCATCCCGGCGATCCCGTCGGGGTCGAGGCTGTAGACCCGGCGGTTCCCCACCTGCACGTCGCGTACCAGGCCGGCCTCTCGGAGGACCTTCAGGTGCTGCGAGACGGCCGGACGGCTGACCGGCACGAGCGCCGCCAGGTCGACCACGGCCAACGGCCGCTCGCCGAGGTGCTCGAAGATGGCACGCCGGGTGGGGTCGCCCAGGGCGCCGAGGGCAAGCGAGTTAGTCACCACTTACGGTAAGTTTTAACTTACGCTACCGCCGCCGTCAAGATCCCGGCCCCGATGGCTCTCCGCTCAGGAGGGATACAGGCGGAAGGAGCCCAGTGTGGTGGCGTCCGCCGGGACCGGGCCCTCCGCGCACCGCTCCGCGATGCCCGCCTGGAACGCGGCGAACGCGGGCGAGGTGTTCAGCGGGTTCACGTCGCCGTCCACGACCGCCACGTGGACGAAGCTGACCCCGTCGTCGAGGCGGAGCGCGGTGTAGTGCAGGCCGTCGGGGCTCTCCTCGGCCAGTTCGGCGAAGACGGCGCGGATGAGCCGCTCGTTCTCGTCGGCGTGCTCGGGCTTGGTGCGGTAGCAGATCATCTTGGTCGCTGGCATGGGCCTTCTCCTCTTCGTGTCTCGTGTGAGCTGCCGGCGGGCGCCGGGTGTCAAAGGGCGCGCATCCGGTTGTTCCGTGCATCATGGGTGACCTCGGCCAGGCCGAGCGCCTCGAGGAGGGGCGGCAGGTACATTCCGAACCTCCCCCGGTACCCCTTGCGGAGGCCGTACCAGCCACCGAGCGGGTTCTCCGTCGAGCGCCCCCACGCCTCCACCGTGCCCGCGGCGGCCGGCTTCTTCTCGTCCGCCGCGCCGAGCGCCACCCAGTCGCCCTGCTCCGACAGCCAGGCGTGCAGGTCCTCGATCGCCCGCAGGTCGTACGTGAGCCTGGTGGAGCCGACCTCGCAGACCAGCACCGCCGGCTCCGCCTCCTCGTCCTTGTACATCGTGTACTCCGAGCTCCCCGGCGGGGTCTTCAACACCCACGGGTCCTGCTTGGTCCCCTTCGCCATCACGCGGCTCCTTCCGTTGCCGCCGCCACGAAGTGCGGCAGCAGTGAATCCCAACCGGCGCGGTTCTGGCCGCGCAGCGTGGCCGCCAGGTCGCCCAACCTCTCCCAGCCGCGGTGCTCGATCTCGACCCGGGTTCGCTCGCCGCCCTCGTCGACGAAGTGGATCTCGACCTCGGTGGCGTCCGCGCGCTGGCGACCGAGGTGCCACAGGTACGCCAGGCGCCGGGGCGGTTCCCAGACCGTGACCTGGCCCCACTCGTGGCGGACGCCCGCCGACGACCGCTCGTAGATCCGCCCGCCCGGCCCGCTCTCGAGCACGATGTCGTCCGGATCACCGGACAGCGTGTGGTCGCGCGGCCACCAGCGCCCGATCTGCGACGTCCACACGGTGAACGCGTGCTGCGGTGGGCACTCGACGTCGAAGGTGATGCGCAGCGGTTCGGTCATGTGTTCTCGGCCAGCAATCGGAAGCGGGCGGCCGCGTTGCCCCACACCCCCTCGAGGTAGTCCTGCACGGCCTGCAGTCCCTCCTCGCGCAGGTGGTAGATGCGGCGGTTCCCCTCGGCCCGCTCCGCCACCATGCCCGCCTCCTTGAGCAGTCGCAGATGGCGGGAGACGGCCGGACGGCTGATGGGCAGCGACGCGGCGATCTCGTGGACCGGCTTGTCGCCGTCGCTCAGCAGCCGCAGGATCTCCCGGCGGGTCGGGTCGCCCAGCGCGTCGAACGGGTCCCCGGCGGTCTCTGCCGGTGGCATCCGCTCAGCTGCGCCCGTTCGGGGTCATCGGTAACACAGACGTTACCGTAACAGGTCAGTTACCGATAGGGCGACGGGACCGAGGGGTGCCCCCTACCCGTCGAACCAGCGGTAGCGCGTCCAGCCGGCCATGGGGCGGGCGCCCAGGCGCTGGTAGAGGTCCATGGCGGGCTCGTTCCATTCGAGCACCTCCCACTCCAGGCGCCCATCGGTCAGCCCGCGCAGGTGCGCCAGGAGCCGGCTCCCGTAGCCCTTGCCCCGGCGCTCGGGCCGCACGTACAGGTCCTCGAGCCAGATGCCGGGCCGGCCCAGGAAGGACGAGAAGGTCCGGTACCAGAGGGCGTGGCCGACCAGGCCCCCGTCGCCCTCGTCGAGCACGAGGTCCTGTGCCATCGCCTCGGGGCCGAACAGCGCGGCGAAGAGGTCGTCTTCGGTGATCGTCACCTGGTCCGCGAGGTTCTCGAACTGGGCCAGCTCGCGGATCATCGCCACGATCTCGGGGACGTCCGCCTCGGCCGCCGGGCGGATCACCCGGTGCGGGCCCGGTTCGCCGCGGAGACCACCGCGCTCAGCGAGGCGTCGAGGATGGACGAGTCGCGTCCCACGCCCCACCAGCTTGCCCCGTCGGGGGATGCGCATTCCACGTACGCCACCGCCGAGGCGCCCGAGCCCTCCGTCAGCGCGTGCTCGGAGTAGTCCTTCACCTCCAGCACAATACCGAGGTCGGCCTTGAGAGCGGCCACGAGGGCGTCGATCGGGCCGTTGCCCTCCCCCGTCACCGTCCGGTGTTGGCCGTCGACCAGCAGCTGGGCGGTGACGCTCGTGTGGCCCTTCCCGGTGGACACCTCGCTCGTGATGAGGCGCAGCCCGGCGTCCTCGGGCAGGTAGATCTCCTCGAAGACATCTCGCATCTGGCCCGAGCGGATCACGGTCCCGCTCGCCTCGGTGATCGCCTGGACGCGCTTGGAGAACTCGATCTGCAGCCGCCGCGGCAGGTCCAGCCCGTGGTCGGTGTCCATCAGGTACGCCACACCGCCCTTGCCCGACTGGCTGTTGACCTGAATGATCGCCTCGTACGTGCGCCCCGTGTGCTTGGGGTCGATGGGCAGGTACGGCACCTCCCACTCGTCGTAGTCGTCGCCGATGGCGGCCATGCCCTTCTTGATGGCGTCCTGGTGCGAGCCCGAGAAGGCCGTGTACACGAGGTCCCCCGCGTAGGGGTGCCGGGGGTGCACCGGCAGCCGGGTGGCGTACTCGGCCACGCGGCGGACCTTCTCGATGTCGCCGAAGTCGAGCGCCGGGTCGATCCCCTGCGAGAACAGGTTCATGGCCAAGGTCACGATGTCGACGTTCCCGGTGCGCTCGCCGTTCCCGAACAGCGTGCCCTCCACCCGGTCCGCGCCGGCCAGCACCGCCAGCTCGGCCGCCGCCACCGCGGTGCCGCGGTCGTTGTGCGGGTGCAGGCTCAGCACGATGGCGTCGCGGTCCTTGATGGTGCGGCCGAACCACTCGATCACGTCGGCGTACACGTTGGGGCTGTACATCTCCACCGTGGCGGGCAGGTTGAGGATCATCGGCCGCTCGGGAGTCGGCCCGATGACGTCCATCACCGCCTCGCAGATCTCGACGGCGAACTCGGGCTCGGTCCCGGTGAAGCTCTCGGGCGAGTACTCGTAGCGGATGTCGGTGCCGGGGACCTGCGCCTCGTACTTCTTGCACATCTCCGCCGCCTTGACCGCGATGTCGACGATGCCGGGCTTGTCGAGGCCGAAGACGACGCGGCGCTGTAGCTCCGACACGGAGTTGTAGAAGTGCACGACCGCCTTCGACGCGCCCGCCAGCGACTCGAACGTGCGCTCGATCAGCTCCTGGCGGCACTGCACCAGCACCTGGATCTCGACGTCGTCGGGAATCAGGCCTTCGCCGATGATCAGGCGCTGGAAGTCGAAGTCCGTCTGCGATGCGGAGGGGAAGCCGACCTCGATCTCCTTGAAGCCGATGTCGACCAGCGTCTGGAACAGCGCCAGCTTGCGCTCGGAGTCCATGGGGTCGATGAGGGCCTGGTTGCCGTCGCGCAGGTCCACGCTGGCCCAGCGCGGGGCGCGGGTGAACTGGCGGTCGGGCCAGGTGCGGTCCCCCAGCACGAGCGGCACGTGCGACCGGTACTTCCCGAACGCCATGGGTGAGGGGTCACAGGGCAGGGCCAGGTGACCCCGCTCCATGCCGTCACCACTCCCCTTCTGTCCCTCAGCCATGTGATCCTTCCCTTCTCGTCATCGGCACCGGCCCAACAAAAAACCCCCTGGCCATTCGGCGCAGGAGGTTGCGAGCGAACGCGATGGGGCGTTCGCCGTCAGGTAAGCAGCAGGTCGGTCGTCGTCATGATGGGCGCAATTGTCCCATTCGAAGAGGCCAGCGTCAAGGCAACGCCTCAGGCCTTGGGCAAGGGCGAGCCGAACCGCAGCAGGTTGCCGTCGCCGTCGGTGTGCGCGGCCTCCCACACGCCGAAGCCGGGATCGAACAGGTCGGACGTCTCGCCGACCCCCGCCGCCCTCCACTCCGCATGGAGCGCGTCGGCGTCGTCCACCGCGATGTAGGCGGCACCACGCTCGCCCGCCGGCTCGAGGTCCGGGTCCAGCCGGAAGTGCAGGCGCACGCCGTCCCGGACGGCGGTGCCGTAGCCGCCGCCGTGCACGCGCACGTCGAAACCCAGGGCCTCGTAGTGTGCCTGCATCGCGTCCATGTCCGCCGTGGGGAAGATGGGGGCGATGCTCTGGAAGGTGGTCATGCCGGCTCACGCTACCGTGGTCGGATGCGTCGTCTCCTCTCGACACTGGTCCGGGCCGCCCTGGTCGCCGCCGTGCTGGCGGTGGTGCGCGCCGTGCTGCTCGACCGGGCCCCGCAGCGCGCGCTCCACGGGAGCGAGCCCGTCATCGGCAGCCTCGACACTTGGCCCGCCGTGCCGCGCAAGCCTGCGCCCTAGTCAGCTCAGAGCGTGACGCGGTGGATGTCGAGGATCCCCTCGTCACCCCGCAGCTGCTCCACGACGAGGTCGGACGCCGGTGTCGACGTGGAGATCACCATCATCGCCGTCGACGACTCCGGGCTCGGCCCGACCGCCATGGACGAGATGGAGATGCCGGCGGTGCCCAGCGCGGTGCCGACGATCCCGATGACACCGGGACGGTCGTCGTTGCGCACGACGAGCATGTGGGTGGAGGGAGGCACCTCGACGACGTGGTCGTCGACGATGACGATGCGCGGCTCGGTGCGCAGGCCCACGGTGATCAGCGTGCCGGCGACGGAGTGCGACCCCGAGCGCAACGTGACGAGCGACTTGTAGTCGGGTGACGTCGCGGTGGTGGACTCGCGCACGGCGAGACCCCGGCGCTCGGCCAGCTGCGGCGCGTTGACGTAGGAGACCGGCTCCTCCGTCGAGCCGCCGAAGATCCCCTTGAGGACCGACAGCGTCAGGATGCCCGTGCTCTCCCCGGCCAGCTCGCCCTGGTACACGATCTCGATGCTGTCGGGCAGGCCGTCGTGCAGGCCGACGAAGAAGCGCCCCAGCTGCTCGGCCAGGCCCATGAAACCCTTGACCACGTCGGAGACGTCGCTGGCGGCCACGTTGACGGCGTAGGGGACGAAGTCGCCGGCGAGCGCCAGCAGCACCTGCTCGGCGATCGTGACCCCGGCCTTGTCCTGCGCCTCCACGGTGGAGGCACCGAGATGCGGCGAGACGACGACGCCCGGCAGCTCGAAGAGCGGCGACTCGGTGCACGGCTCCTTGGCGAACACGTCGAGGCCCGCCCCGGCCACGATGCCGTCGCGGATGGCGTCGGCCAGCGCCTCCTCGTCGACGATGCCCCCCCGCGCCGTGTTGACGATGCGGATGCCCGGCTTGGCCTTGGCCAGCAGGTCGCGCCCGAACAGCCCGACGGTCTCTGGCGTCTTGGGCGTGTGGATGGAGACGAAGTCCGCCTCCGCGACCAGCTCCTCGATGCCGACCAGGCGCACCCCCATGGCACGGGCCCGCTCCTGGGACACGAAGGGGTCGTAGCCGATGAGCTCCATGCCGAACGCATGGGCGCGCTGGGCGACCAGCGAACCGGCCCGGCCGAGCCCCACCACGCCGAGCACCTTGCCGTGCAGCTCGACGCCCTCCCACTTCGAGCGCTCCCAGCGCCCGGCCACGAGCGCGGAGTGCGCCTGGGGGATGTTGCGCGCCTGCGCCAGCAGCAGCGCCATCGCCTGCTCGGCCACGGAGAGGATGTTCGACGTCGGCGCGTTGACCACCATGACGCCCCGATCGGTGGCCGCGCTCACGTCGACGTTGTCGAGGCCGACACCGGCCCTGCCGACGACCTGGAGCGAGGACCCCGCGGCCAGCACGTCGCCGGTGACCTGTGTGGCCGAACGGATGATCAGCGCGTGCGCGCCCGGGATCACCTCGAGCAATTCGGCGGAGCTCAGCCCCTCGCGCACGTCCACCTCGTGCCCTGCGTCGGCGAGCAGGTCGAGCCCGCTCTGCGCGATCTTCTCTGTTACCAGTACCCGTGCCACCGCGGTGGCCTCCTTACTCCCCCCGCCCGATTGCCGGTCAGTCTTGCGCCCCGGCGAAGAGGTCGGCCAGTCGTGTCACGCCCTCGACGAGGTCGTCGTCGCCCAGCGCGTACGACATCCGGAAGTAGCCCGGTGACCCGAACGCCTCTCCGGGGACCACCGCCACCTTGGCCTCGTTGATGCAGATCTCGGCCAGCTCCGCGCTGCTCGCCGGACGTTGTCCCCGGAGTGACCGCCCGAGCAGCCCCTTGACCGACGGGTAGGCGTAGAACGCGCCCTCGGGCTCCACGCAGACGACCCCGTCGATGTCGTTGAGCATCGCGACGATCGTCCGGCGCCGGCGGTCGAACGCCGCCCGCATCATGGCGACGTCCTCGAGCCCGCCCGACACGGCGGCCAGCGCGGCGCGCTGCGCCACGTTGGACACGTTGGACGTCTCGTGGCTCTGGATGTTGGTCGCGGCGCCGATGGCGTCGGCCGGCCCGATGAGCCACCCGACCCGCCACCCGGTCATGGCGTAGGTCTTGGCCACACCGTTGGCCACCAGGCAGCGGTCGGCCAGCTCGGGCACCAGCACCGGCATGGAGTGGTGCTCGGCCCCGCCGTAGACGAGGTGCTCGTAGATCTCGTCGGTCAGCACCCAGATCCCCTTCGCCAGCGCCCAGCGGCCGATGGCCTCGATCTCGTGGCGCGGGTACACCGCGCCGGTCGGGTTGGACGGGGACACGAAGAGCAGCGCCTTGGTGTTCGGGGTCCAGGCCGCCTCGAGGTCGTCGACCGAGGAGCGGAAGCCGGTGGTCTCGTCGGAGGAGACGAACACCGGCGTCCCGCCGGCGAGGCGGATCGCCTCGGGGTAGGTGGTCCAGTAGGGGGCCAGCACGATGACCTCGTCGCCGGGGTCGCACAGCACCGCGAACGCGTTGGCGACCGCCTGCTTCCCGCCGTTGGTGACGAGCACCTGTGCAGGGGCGACCACGAGGCCCGAGTCCCTCTCGGTCTTCTCCGCGATCGCCTGGCGCAGCGCGGGCAGGCCACCCGTCGGCGTGTAGTGGTGGTTCGCCGGGTCGCGGCAGGCGGCCACCGCGGCCTCCACGATGTGCCCCGGAGTCGGGAAGTCGGGCTCGCCCGCGCCGAAGCCGATGACGTGCTCCCCGGCGGCCTGGAGCGCCTTGGCCTTGGCGTCCACGGCGAGGGTCGCCGACGGCGCAACGGCGGCGGCGCGGCGAGAGATCCGGCGGAGCTCTGTCGTGGAAGGAGTGGTCGTCACGGGTGCCATGATCTCATACGTGCCAGACATCCCCGACATCAAGATCCCCGCCGAATTGCTCCCCTCCGACGGCCGTTTCGGGTCCGGGCCCTCCAAGGTGCGCCCCGCCCAGATGCAGGCCCTGTCCGAGGTCGCCGGCACGTACCTCGGCACCAGCCACCGCCAGAAGACGGTCAAGTCTCAGGTGGGCCGGGTGCGCGCCGGGATGCACAAGCTCTTCTCGCTCCCCGACGGCTACGAGGTCGTGCTCGGCAACGGGGGGACGACGTGCTTCTGGGACGCGGCGACGTTCGGGCTGATCGAGGCGCAGAGCCAGCACCTCAGCTTCGGCGAGTTCTCCTCCAAGTTCGCCTCCTGCGCCAAGGCGGCCCCGCACCTCAAGGAGCCCCAGGTCATCGAATCGCCGGTGGGCACGCACCCCAAGCCGGTCGCCGACCCGTCGGTCGACCTGTACGCACTGACCCACAACGAGACCTCCACCGGGGTCTCGATGCCGATCCGGCGCCCCGAAGGCGCCGCCCACCCCGCGCAGGGGGGCGGCCTGGTGGCGGTGGACGGGACCTCGGGCGCCGGCGGCCTGCGGGTCGACCCGCTCGAGTTCGACGCCTACTACCTGGCGCCACAGAAGTGCTTCGCCAGCGACGGCGGGCTCTGGATCGCCCTCATGTCGCCGGCCGCACTCGAGCGGGTGGAGCGCATTGCCGCCTCCGGCCGGTGGATCCCCACCTTCTTGGACCTCAAGACGGCGGTCGACAACTCGGTGCTGGACCAGACCTACAACACCCCGGCGCTGGCCACGATCTTCCTGCTGGCCGAGCAGCTCGACTGGATGAACGGCAACGGCGGCCTGGAGTGGACGGCGTCGCGCTGCGACCGCTCGGCCGAGATCCTCTACACGTGGGCCGAGCAATCCGGGTTCGCGCGGCCCTTCGTCGGGAACCCGGCGGATCGCAGTCACGTGGTCGGCACCATCGATTTCGTCGACGCGGTCGACGCCGCCACCGTCGCCGCGGTGCTGCGGGCGCACGGGATCGTAGACACCGAGCCGTATCGCAAGCTCGGGCGCAACCAGCTGCGGATCGCGATGTTCCCGGCGATCGAGCCGGACGACGTCGCGTCACTGTGCGGCTGCATCACCCATGTGGTGGGCGCGCTGGCGAACTGACGGGGGGCGGTACTGGTGCTATCCCCCGGGCAAGGACGGGTGAGAGCACCCTGGCTCCACCGGCGACCTGCTTTGTAGTCTACTGGGTATATCGGAGACCAGATGGGCGCCGACGCGGGAAGGTCGAGGTCAGAGCATGAGCACCGCAACACTCGCCGACTCGCCGGCGGTCACCGGCGGCGACACCCAATGGGCCGTCGAGACCCACGGGCTGACCAAGCGCTTCGGCGAGAACGTCGCCGTCAACGACGTGGAGCTCCTGGTCCCCCGCGGCTGCGCGTTCGGCTACCTCGGTCCCAACGGGGCGGGCAAGACGACGCTGATCCGCGTGCTGCTCGGACTCACCCACGCGGATTCGGGCACCATGTCACTTCTCGGACACGCCGTCCCGCGCCATCGCGACCTGGCCCTGGCCCGCGTCGGCGCCATCGTCGACGAGCCCCGCTTCCACGGCCACCTGACCGGTCGCCAGAACCTCCAGATCCTCGCCGCGGCGCGTGAGCCGGCGGCCAAGGGCCGCATCGAGCCCGCGCTCGAGCGCGTCGGGATCCTGCACCGGGCCAACGACAAGGTGTCGAAGTACTCCATGGGCATGCGCCAGCGCCTCGGCGTCGCCGCCTGCCTGCTCGGAGACCCCCAGCTGCTGATCCTCGACGAGCCCATGAACGGCCTGGACCCGGCGGGCATGCTCGACATGCGCGACATGATCCTGTCCCTCGTCGCCGAGGGCCGCACCGTGGTGCTGTCCTCGCATCTCCTCGACGAGGTCGAGCGGACCTGTGACGCCGTGGCCATCGTCGACCGGGGCAGCGTCATCCGCCAGGGCCCGATCTCCCAGCTCCTCGCCGGCTCCTCCTTCGAGGTCCAAATCGAGTGCTCGGACCCCGACCGGGCCGGCCACCTTCTCGACGCCACCGCGTTCGGCGCCCACCTGAGCGTCGGCCCGGACGGGCTCGCCATCTCCCTGCCCGCGGGCACCGAGCGCGACGCCATCGCCGAGATCAACCGCCTGCTCGTCGAGGGCGGGATCTCGGTGTACCGGCTCCAGCACATCCAGGCCTCGCTCGAGTCGTGGTTCCTCGAGGTCACCAAGCGTCTGGGGGACCCCGAATGACGACGATCACCGACACGGGTCCGGCTCCCACTCCGATCCCGGCGGAGACGCGGAGCGACCACCGCGGCTCGTGGATCCCGACCTGGGGCATGGTCACCACGCGCCTCATGGAGCTGCGCCGGCGCCGCGGCATGATGATCGCGCTGATCGCGGTGAACATCGGCATCCCGGTCGTCTTCCTCGGCGTGCGCCTCATCACCCACGCCGTCGACCCCAAGTCCTACGGGCCCGCCGGCGGCTACACCATCTTCACCACGCTGGTGGCCGGCTTCATGTACGTCTTCGGGTTCGTCGTGGCGGCCGTCGTGGGGTGCACCGCGGGGTCGGTCGACCTCACCGAGGGGATGTTCCGCCATCTCGTCATCACCGGCCGTTCCCGCCTGGCCCTCTACTTCGCCCGCATCCCGGCCGGGCTCGCCATCGTCATCGCCATGGTGGCGGTCGGCTACACCATCGTCTGCGTGGTGTGCGTGTTCGCCGCGCCGACGCAGCTCAACTACGACGGGGTCAACGTGCCGCAGGGCCTGTCGCGCTCCGCGCTCGACACCTGGGCGGCGTCGCACGCCGACGAAGTCATCTGCGACTTCAACTACAACGGGGGCCCGGGGCTGAACGGCCCGCCGCCGAACGTGCCTTGTGGAGGCGGGCAATCGAGCGGCCCGCCGCCGGGGACGGTGATCCAGACGAAGCGCGGCACGATCACCGTCCCCGCCAGTGAATCGCCGGCCCAGATCCGGGCGTTCGCGGTCTCGGTCGCCAACCAGGATTACACGGACTATCACTCGAACTTCTTGGTCCCCTCCACCTCGCTGATGGTCGACGTCGGCCTGTGGATCGCGCTCGAGGCGACGATCGGGTTCATCGTCGGCCTCGGGCTGGCCTCGCTGATGGGTCAGCGGACGGTACCCGTGGTCCTGCTCATCGTGCTGGAGCTGATCTTGACGCCCATCTTCAGCCGCCACATCATCTCGCACCTGCTCAACGTCCAGCGGGGGATCGTGGGCGTGGCCATGGCCCACATCGAGCCGGGAGGCCTCCCGACGCCGTTCAGCGGGGGTGGCTCGGGTGGCGGACCCGGAGTCAACCCGCTGATCCCCGAGTCCACCTTGACGTCGTCGTTGGTGATCGTGGGCTGGATCGTGGTCTGGACCGCCATCGGCGCCTGGCGCATGAAGACGCGCGACGCCTGAACCGCCTCAGCCGATCGCGAAGCCCGTCGACGCGAGCAGCCGTTCGCTCTCGTCCCAGAGCCGCGCCGCCGCCTCGTCGTTGCGTGCGTTCCGGCTCATATGACCCGGCTTGGAGCGGACCCAGTACATGCCGGTCTTGGTCTCGACGTCGGGTGACGTGGCCAGGAAGATCGACGTCTTGGCGCCGCGGCGGGGGCTGATCTCGAACGGCCGCACGAGGCGCACCCCGAAGCCCATGAAACCCGTCAGGTCCCCGTCCATGCCGAACCCGCTGCGCACCGGGCCGGGGTGCACGGCGTTGGCCGTGACCCCGGTGCCCTCGAGCCGCTTCGCCAGCTGGCGCGTGAAGAGGACGTTGGCCAGCTTGGAGCGGCTGTAGGCCTCCATGGCCTCGTACCCCTTCTCGCTCTGGAGGTCCTCGAAGCGCATGCCGTGGAAGGCGGCGTGGTGCCCGACCGAGGTGACGTTGACGATCCGCGACGGGGTGGCGGCGCGGAGGCGGTCGAGCATGAGGTTGGTCAGGTAGAAGTGGCCGAGGTAGTTGACCCCGAAGGTGTACTCGACCCCCTGGGCCGTCAGCGCGCGCTGTGACCACGTCCCGCCGGCGTTGTTGACGAGGACGTCGAGGCGGTCCCAGCGGGCACCGATGTCCTCGGCCGCCTTGCGCACCGAGGCCAGGTCGGCGAGGTCGAGCGGCACCACGTGCACGTCGTCGTTCCACGTCCTCTGTGTGACCTCCTGGGCCGCCGCCTCGGCCTTGGCCTGGTTCCGGCACGCCAGCACGGTGGTGGCCCCGAGCGCCGCCACGCCGACCGCGGTCTCGAGGCCGATGCCCACGTTGGACCCTGTGACGACGACGACCTTTCCGTGCATGCTCATGGCGGTACCCGATCTGGACTTGGGGGCAGACTGTTTTCTTAGCCGCCCTCTCGCGACGGCGTCCACGTGGGCACAACGGTGCTGGACAAACGGTTTTCGAGGACGCACCCTGCAGTGAGTGGTTACCACGGGACTGCGACGGGTCCGAGGCGTGCTGACCGCGATCGCGAGTGCCGGAGCGCTGCTCATCGGGCTCAGTGCCGTCGCTCCGGTCCCCTCCGCCCAAGCCGCGTACAGACCGGCGTCACCGACCCCCGGCTCGCACTCGGCGTACCTGGCGGAGGTCAAGGCCGACGCAAGCGAGATCGCGTCGCACATCGGTCACAGCCTGAGCCTTCCGCTCAGCGTCGTCGTGAACACGACGCAGAAGTACGGCACCAGCCCGCCTACGCGTTCGTCTACGACGCGGGCGGAGGGATGACAGGCGCCCCGGCCCGCTGCACCGCCTACGTCAATCCGAACTTCACGAAGGAGGACGCCGAGTACCAGAAGCTGGCCCTCTTCCACGAGGTGTTCCACTGCTTCGAGGCCCTCGACTTTCCGACCCTCTCGGCGTACTACGCCGCGCCGGCGTGGCTGATCGAGGGTGAGGCCGAATGGGTCGGCGCCACCCTCGCCCCGACCTCGCTCCCCGTGTGGGACGACTACCTGACGGATCCCGACACGAGCCTGTTCGACCGCAGCTACGACGCCATCGGCTTCTACGCCCACATGACGAACAGCGGCGAGGACACGTGGCACCTCCTCGACGCCATGCTCAAAGCGGGCGGGAGCGCGGCGGCGTACAGCGTCGCGGCCGACAAAGAGGTCCGGCTGACCTGGGCCTCCTCACTGGCCCGGCAGTCGGGCTTCGGAAAGGGGTGGCAGACCACCGGGCCGGGCATCACCAGTGCCACCTACCACCCCACCATCGAGACCGTCGGGGTCGGGACGAAGATCAGCGACACCGTGGGGGCGTACGCGAATGCGCTCGTCGAGTTCAAGACCCAACCCGGCACCGACATCGTCGACGTCGCGGTGAGCACCCCGTACAGCCGCCTCCACACCGCGAACGGGACCGAGTACGACGATGTCACCAAGGTCCCGGCATTCTGCCTCCAGGACTGTGACAAGTGCCCCCAGGTGCAGGCCCTCCCACGGATGACGGCCGGCACGAACTGGCTGGCGGTCACGGGCGACGCCACCGGCGCCACCTACACCGTCGCCGGCGCCATGGCGACCTGCGCTGCCTGCCTGGTGGGCAACTGGACCGTCACCAACCTGTCCCTGATCACCAACCCGGGTGGTACCCATTCAGGCGGTGCGGGCACCGAGGTCGACATCGCGGCCGATGGGAACGCCACGGGGAACTTCACCCCGGGGGGACCGCTCGTCGGCGGCGGTGGGTCGGTCAAGTTCAGTGGGACCATCGTCGACCACTACGGGTTCCCGTCCGACACCACCGCCCGGTCGGGCAGCTTCACCTCGACCCCGGTGCTCGACCAGGGGACCATCTCAGTGGACGGCAGCCCACCGAGGGCCATCACGCCCGAGACGGAGTCGGGCTCCTACAGCTGCGTCGGAACCGGCCTCACCCTCACCTTCACCGGAGGGGGCAGCGGCGAGCTCGTCTACACGCTGGTCCCGGCGAGCTAGCGGCGCATCACATCCCTTGGGCGTCCTCGCCGTGGGCGCGCTCCTACTCCTCGGGCGGCCCGATGGCCGACGCCTCGGGGCCGAGGCGCTCGACGTAGCGCGGGTGCACGGCCCGCCAGCGCTCCGGCGATGTCGAGGGCGGGGGCGTCCCATCGAGGACACGGGTGAGCTGCTCCAGGCAGACGTGCCACCCGGCCGCGTCACGCGCCGCCCTGCCGTACTCGGGGAAGGTCACGCTCAACCGGAGGATGCAGCCCGAACCGTCGGGCTCAGGCTCAGGCTCGAGCTCGAAGCGCAGGACGTCATCGGCCCACCGCAGCTCCATGAGCGACGGCGGGTCGAAGGCCAGCATCTCGCCGTCGAACGGCTCGCCCTCGGACTCCCGGAAGGAGAAGTGGAGTGGTGCGCCGGGGACGCGCCTCCCCTCGATGGTGGTCGGGAACCACGCCGCCAGGTGCTCGTCCTCCGTCATGGCCTGCCACACCTTCAGCTGGGGATGGGCGAGGTGGCGGCGGTAGCGCAGGACGGAGCGGTCACCCACCCGTTCCAGGTGCCCGAGCTCGTCGTGCTCGTCGCTCACGGCCACGGCTCCCCGTCCATGATCTCGAGATGACGCTCCAAAGCGTTCAGATGGGTGGCCCACCGCTGCCGATACGGCTCCAGCCACTCGTCGACCTCCCGGAGCGGCTCGGGCCTGACCCGGTAGATCCGGCGCTGCGCCTCGGTGCGGGCCTCCACCAGCCCGGCGTCACGCAGCACCTTGAGGTGCTTCGAGACTGCGGGCTGACTCAGCGAGAGGACGCCCACCAGGTCGCCCACGGGCCGTTCCCGCTCCACCAGCAGATCGAGGATACGGCGGCGGCTCTCCTCCGCCAGCACCTCGAATGTGCCCGTCATACAGCCAGTATGAGATTCTAGCTATATAACTGTCAAGAGATATGCGTCTTGGCGGCGATCCGGCGCAGCGGGGGCAGGGTCGGGGGCGGCTGGCGGCGGGGCGGCAGCGCGGCCAGGAGCTCCGCCGTCGCCGCGGTGACCAGCGCGACGGCCCGCTCGATCGCGTCCGCGGTCTGTGGGGACGTCGACTGGACGCCGCTCACCTTGCGGACGTACTGGCGGGCCGCCGCCTCGACCTCCTCCGGTGTGGCCGCAGGCTCGAGCCCGCGCAATGTGGTGATGTTCCGGCACATGACGGCCACCCTACCTACCGGCCCGGGCAGTCACCCGGCGTGACGACCACCTCCACCAGGTGCCCCGACCTGTGGTTCACCACCTTGAGCAGGTCGCTGCCCGGGGCCGACGTCACCATCGCGCCGGACGCCCGGGCGCAGTAGCCGTGCGCGTAGTGGATCTCGGTGGGAACGAAGATCACCGTGGGCGCGTGGATGCGGTGGTCGGGCACGTAGTCGAGATGGAACACGCCGGTCGTGGGCGAGAAGTCATATGAGATCGGGACGCCGGCGACCGCCTGGGGGTAGGTGCGGCTGAGCACCAGCGCCGTGGAGCGGAGGTGGCCGTCGGCCATCACGAGGGACTCGGCGCCGCTGCCGGTCGGGTCGTCGTAGTACTTCCAGGACCAGTAGGCCCAGCCGACCTGCTGGGCGTCCATCTTCGACGTGATGCTCGAGAGCAGGGCGGGGCTGCTGGTGGCGCCGAACTCGGTCACGAACCACGCCGGTCCTCCCGGCTGCTGTGCCGAGGCCATCTCGGGACGGTCCTCGGCGCGCCGGCTGAGCGACCGCGCGTCTTGGAAGGCGCAGGCGAGGAGGTTCGTCGGGTTCCCGGTCACCGGACTGCGGGCGCCGCAGTAGATGTGGACGTTGAAGACGAGATTGGGCAGGTCCATCGGCCCGATGAAGGTCGGGAAGCCGCGGCTCGCATAGTTGTCCGGCTCGTCGAAGATGAGGCCGGAGGGATCGCCGGCCAGGATCGTCGGCACGACGCCGTTGGCCGGGTCCCGCTTGGGACACCGCAGTGGCGGCGCGTCGTGCGACGCCATGCCGACGTGGGCGGTGCCGGTGTAGAAGCACTCGAGCTGGGCATCGAAGTGCTCATCGCCAAATCGAATCAGCGACGTGGAGAAGGGCTCGTTGAATGGGTCGTAGCCCAGGATCCACGGGTTCCCGCTGAAGGCGCGGGCCACGTCACCCCACACCCTGTCGTACTCACCCTGCAGATCGCCCCGCACGTCGTTGGCCCAGAAGTGGTGGAACGCGATGCCCGCCGCCTTGGTGGCGTACGAGAGGGACCAGCGTCCCGGGGGGTCCACGCTGGGCACCCCGTTGGTGCACACGGCCCAGTTCGGCTCGCCCTCGCCGTCGAACATCTCGTTGTAGACGTCCTGGTGCATGTCGAGGATCGTGTAGATGTGGAAACGCCCCAGCAGGTTCACGGTCGTCTTCAACCGCTGCACATACCGGTTGAAGACGGCCTGGTTGAACTGCTGCGGGTCGCTCGGGGCCCCGCGGTCGCAGATGGCGGGGTCGTTGGCCGGGGCCGTCCCGGGCTCCAGCCCGCTCCAGGTCATGCCCAGCCGCACCACGTTGAGCCCGAGTCGCTCCATGAGCGACGCGTCGGCGGCGGAGAAGTTCCACGGCCTGCCCGGGTCGGGGTACAGCTCGAAGGGCGCGTACTTGTAGACGGCGTTGACGCCGTGGAAGAAGACGACGCGCCCGTGGCGGTCGTAGAGATAGGGGCCGCCCGGCGCCCGGATGGGCCCCGAGACCGCCCCCGCGTCCGGCGTGACGATCGCTGACCCCAGCGTCGGCAGGGACGTGCCGACCGAAGCCGAGCCGATTCCGGGCAATGCGGCGACGGTCGCCGCCGCCGCGAGCAACAGCACGGGTGCGATCCACCGGCGGAGTCGACGACGCACGGCCGACAGTCTGACCGCATGCCCCGCCGACCTGGACGCGCCCTCCTCGCTGCTCAGCCGAGGGGCGTCACACCAGGCAGGTTGGGCCGTACCGGGTGATGGCGCGGCGGGGCCCCGGAGGGCGCACGGAGCGGGGCGACAGCACCTGTTCGTGGCCCGCGATGTCGTAGTGGGCGAACGTCACCGTGGCGGAGTGCAGGGACCGGCCGCTCCAACCCGGGAGTGGATCACCGGCCAGCATCTCGTCGGATCGCACGAACGGCACGTCAGTAGTCCAGGCCGGCGTACCACTCGCCGCGCCCGTGCGGCGTGAGGTCCAGCAGGTGCCAGACCGGGGACAGCAGGTCGATGCCCCGCTCGGGGATGTCCTCGGCCATGCGGGGGTGAGAGGTGTAGACGTGGCGGGGCGACCCGTCCCCGTCCAGCGTGAAGACCGAGACGGTCGAGTCCTGAGTGCCCGCCTCGTCCTCGGCGGCCAGGTCGTACTGGAACGTGCTCTCCCCACAGCTGAGGAGGCGTATGTTGTCCCAACCCCGGTCGCGGGCGTGGGCGCGCAGCGCCGCCGGGTCGGCGGCGGCGGCCACGACGAAATCGGCATTCTGGGCGATGTGGCGCATCACCCCGTTCAGGCCGTCGACCCACATGGTGCACATGGGGCAGGGCGACGTCTGACGCTTGCCGTACATCAGGTGGTACACGACGAGCGCCCGCTCCGACGACGTGAACAGCTCGCTCAGCTGCACCGTGGTCACGGGATCGTCGCCGCCCTCGAGGTGCCGCGGCCCTTCGAGGAACCGGTAGTCCTGAACCGGCGCCCCGGAGGGCAGCTGGCGCCGGAGCGATGCCACCCTCTCGCGGTGGTGCATGAGCTCGACTTCGGCCTGCCGGAGCTCCTCGCGCCGCACGCCGTACTCGGATGGCTCGTCGAGGCGGGTCTGCTTCACCGGCACCTCCTTCCCTCGGCTCCGAATGTAGCGGCGGCCCCTCAGGTGCAGCGAGACTGGCTCCCGTGCTGGGCCATCTCGGCGTGAACGTCCCCGACCTCGAGCGTGCGGCCGCCTACTACGGCCCGCTCATGCCGCTCCTCGGCTACGAGCCGTTCCTCACGGCCGAGGACGCCGTGGCCTTCATGCCCGCCGGCGGCAGGCGGGGTGCCTACCTCTTCCTCTACGAGACGACCGAGAAGGGCACCTACACCCGGCAGCGCACCGGGCTGCAGCATCTCGCCTTCATGGTCGGGACCCGCAGCGCCGTGCGCCAGGTCCACGCGCACGTGCGCGGGGCCGGCAGCACGGTTCTCCACCCGCCGCAGGAATGGCCCCAGTACCCGCCGCCGTACTTCGCGACCTTCTGGCTCGACCCGTTCGGGATCATGCTCGAGGCCGTGTGCCACCACGACCGCGACTGATCAGGCGACCTGTTCGAGCGCTCGCCCGATGTCGACGTTGCCCGACACGCTGCGCACGCTGAGGTCGACCCGGATATCGCGACGCGGTGCCGGTGCGGGGGCGTCGTCGAGGTCGATGTCGGAGTGGACCGAGCCCGACATCGTCTCGACATCCACGTGGAGGTCGACGCCCTGCGCCACGCCCACGGTCACATCGCCCGACACGGAGCGCACGCGCAGGTCGCCCTCGGCGAGCGCGAGGACCCGCACATTCCCCGAGACGTTCACGATGCGCGCCCCCTGCGCCAGCTCGCCCAGGCGGACGTTCCCCGACGTCGCCTTGATCTCCACCCGGTTGCGGGCCGCGCCGACCTCGAGGTCACCCGAGGCGGTCGAGAAGACGGCCGGCCCGGCGACGCTCGAGCAGCGCAGGTCCCCCGACGCCGTGTGCGCCTCGAGGTCGCCGCCGACCGCGCCGAGCGTGACGTTCCCGCTCGCCGTCTTGGCCGTGACGCCCGCGGCCACGTCGTCGGTGGCGATGTCCCCACTGGCCGACTTGAGGTCCGCCGTGCCGATGGTCCCGGTGATCTCGACGTCGGCCGAGCCCGCGGCCACCGTCACGTCGCTCCCCATGGGGAGCTCGACTCGCACGGTGACCGCGTTGCGGCGGACGAACCGCATGCCGTGCAGGCGGGGGATCTTCACCGCCACGACGTGGCCGCCCCCGGCGGGGCGGCACTCGACCGCGGCCCGCTCCACGAGCTCCTCGGCGCCGGGTGTGTCGGCGACCAGCGAGACGACGGTCGTGCCCGTCTCGCTCGCGGCGATGGCGATCAGACCGACCTCGTTCTGGACGTAGAGGTGGACGTGGCCGCGTGTCTCGAATGACTTCTCCATGACGGTGCTCCCTCAGGTCGTGCCGTAGCCGCGCAGGCGGTTGCCCACGCCGGCTCGCCGGCTCCGTTGTGCCGACGTGCCACGCTCGAGCGTGCGCACGATGAACGCGTTCACCGAGATGCCCTCGGCCGTGGCGCGCTCCTCCAGCCTGGACTTGAGGCCCTCACCGAGGCGGAGCGAGATCCGCGCCGAGAGGTCCCCGTCGGACTCCCCCGCCGGGGCGTGCTCGTCGGCGACGTAGGCCAGGTCCACGTCGTCACCGGCGACCCGGATCTCCACCCGCCCCTCGGGCAGCGCCGCCGACAGCTCGGCCGCGGCGTCCGAGAGCAGGTCGAGGACCCGGCCGGGCACCGACCGGCCGAGGACGGTG
>CAYWDQ010000050.1:0-20726 GCA_964457065.1 uncultured Acidimicrobiaceae bacterium
GCGAGTCAATGTCTCACTGAAGCCAGTGCACCCAGTCCTGTTCGGTTTCAGGAGGTGACTCCAACAACTGAGTCAGTGACGCGATGAGGTTCTCCGGGTAGGCGACACCACCACGGTGGAAGCGTCGAGGCGACGTGAAGACCACTCCGGCGTGATGTTCACCTGTCGCTACCCAGGACCGCACGATGCGGTCAAAGTCCTTGGCGTTCTCGGTGACGATTGCCCTTTCCTCGACGCTGGCACGGCGCAGCAGTTCCTCGTCCGACAGGGTCGCCAAGTCGGGGAAGTCAGCTGCAGCCACCACGTCGTACCCCGCAGCCGTGAGCCGTTGTGCCGCGAGGCGGGAGTGATGGACGTCGAGCAGTAGCTTCACCCCGCCAGGAGGCCTTGGCGCCGCCGCCACGCCGCCTCGAGTTCGTCGGCTGCGGCGACGTTGTCGGCGATCTCTTCGTCGATCTCGGTGGTGAAGTCGGCGTAGTAGTCCAACACGGCGTCGATCTGCTGGTGGGACAGGCCCAGGTGCTCGGCCGCACGGGCGATGCGGTCCTCGGGGGGGACGTCCCCGCCAACGAGCCCGCCGACCACTTCCCAGACGTCCGGGCCGCCGATGAGCCCGGCCCGACGACCAGACGGACCGTCACGGAAGACGATCATCGGGTGGCGCCGTAGGCGCAGACCCTCCTCGATGAGCTCCTCGGCCAGGGCCGAGGTCGAGACATTGCGAGCTCCGGCCTCGGCCTTGAGTCGGTCGGCCACCTCGGCTCGACGGAAGCGGATGGATACGGGAGTCACCATGACTACAGTGTAGTCGCCCGAAGGCTCCGTCATGGACAGCGGCGGGCCTGCTCCAGGCTCTCGAGCAAACGACGGGCGTTCGCCGGCGCACGAAGTAGGTGGGCCGTCTCCTCGAGGGCCAGGTAGTCCGCCCGCGACATGAGCACAGCGTCTCCTCGCTTGGAGGTGATCTCGATCGGCTGGCGGTCGTTGTTCACCTGCTCGATCAGGGTGAAGAGGTTCTTCCGGGCCTCGTTTGCCGTAATTCCCATCGGCACCAGCTCTTTCTGTCGTACAAGAAGACGGTACAGCCGCCCTGCTTTGGCCGAGGTCGGGGAGCACCGAAACTTTTTGAAATTGGACCTTGACAGCCTTCCGATTCAGTCGCACACTTGCGACCCCATATGACCGACGCCCCCGACTTCCGATCCGACCCCAGCGAGAGCCCCGAAGGACGGGGCATCGCCTACGGCCGCCTGGCCGCCTTCTGGGACTCCATGCCGGACAAGGTCCAGGCCGAGGCTTCCCGGGAGGCCACCATCGCCTCCATCGACGACTATCCAGCCTTTATCCGCGAGCAGGTGACCAGCACAGCCGTCGAGGACGCCGAGCTCATCGGCTTCTGGGTGGCCTGGCACAAAGCCGGCGGATTCGGGGGTCTCGAGGCCGGCGGTTGGCATCGGGCCACCGTCTACCGCAAGATCCGCCGCTTCCGGGCCCGCTTCGGCGCCCATCCCGACGAGCACCGCTTCGAGTGGATCAAGCTCGATCTCCGGCGAGCCTGGAGCGAGGACCTCGAGGACGCCCTGATCACCTCCGTGCAGCCGGACCTGGACTGAAAGACCCCGATGCCTCCGTCTCCCCACACGTCTGCTCACACAGTCGCAAATATGCGTGTGTCGGCCTCCGGGGACGGAGAGATGCGCGAGCTGGCCTCGGGCGTCGACGCTCTCTACCTCTCGGGTCACGGCTCCCTCTCCAGGGGCTTCTTGGCCCAGTTGGAGCAGGAGCGCATGTTCGCCGACCGGGTGTCGGTGCCCGTCCCCTTCGAACTGGGACTCCTCACTTTCGGGTTGGCCCCCCACGGCTGGGGCAAGTACCGCTACTGCCTCGACCACGAGACGGGGCGGATCGGCTTCACCTCCAGCCGCCGCCTGCCGTCGGTGCGCATTCAGCCCCGGGCCGAGTTCCTCCATGCGGTCGGGCCAGAGGAAACGGTGCGACATTTCGCCGACCTGGTGCGACCGTTCATTGAAGGACTGGTCTTGAGCGTCGCGCGCCTCGACCTCTTCGTGGACATGGAAGGGATGCAGCTGTGTGCGCAGGACCGCAGTGCGTTCGTGTGCCGGGGCGACGGCTGCACGACCTACGAGAACGCCAACACCGTGACCGGCTTCGCCTTCGGCTCCAGACGGACCCAGCGCATCAGCGCCCGCCTCTACGACAAGACAACCGAAATGGCCCTCAAGGGCACCGACTGGTGGGAGCTCGTATGGGGCGATCGTCGCACTCCGGGCGCCCAGGTGTGGCGGATCGAGTTCGAAGTCGGGCGGGCCGCCCTGAGCGAGCTCGAGCTGTACCGCCCCGAGGCCGTGCTGGCCTCCGTACCGTCGCTCTGGGCCTATTGCTCCGGGGAGTGGCTCACCTTGCGCTCTCCCAGTGCGGACTCCAACCGTTCCCGCTGGCCGGTCGATCCTCGTTGGCAGGCCGTGCAGGCGGCATCACTCGCCCACGGCGCCACGGAGCTGCGGTTCATCCGGGAGCGCAAACGCGCCACCCTCCTGCGCAACCTGATGCCCGCCCTCGTCGGGTACCTCGTCGCCTTCGCCGTGGTGAGGGGGACCTCCGACATCGACGACACCTTCGGGGAGCTCCTCGACGCCGTGGCCAACGACGAGATTGTGCGCCGCATGACCTTCGCCGAGCGGGTCCAGCGCCGTCGAGCAGAAAGGGGTTTCCGGTGAGCACCGAGCGTCACGACCGCACCACCGGTACCGAGCGGGAGGGAGGGCGCCGACAGGCGCCCGACGGCGAGGGCCGGCCCGGAGGCCGAGCCCTCGCCGGCCGTCCCTCTCGGCCTCCCACCCGTTCCCTGCGCTGCGCCGAATGCGGCGAGCAGTGTCCGCCTTCGGCGCTCCTCACCATGGACCAGGTTGCGTGTCAAATGGGGACGAGCCTGCGTCACGTACGTCGCTTGGTCGCCGAGCGGCGGATCCCCATCGTCAAGGTCGGTCGTTTCGTCCGCTTCGATGCGCATGCGGTGGAGCACTGGGTCGACGATCACCGGGTCGCCGTCGTCCCACCGAGAGACGCACTGCGAGCGTCACGACTCGGTCGGACGGAGAACCGTCGTGCCGGGTAGCGCTCGTTCATTGCAGGGGGTGTAGCCGGTGCCGTCGATGCGCCCGTTCGGGAGCGTGCGCCAGCGGGGCCGGCTCTACGAGGCCAGCTACTGGCACAACGGCCGCCGCCACATCGCACCGACGAGCTTCACCAACAAGGGCGACGCCCGGGCTTTCCTCTCCGCCGTCGAGACCGACATCCGTCGGGGCGTGTGGATCGACCCCTGGGCCGGCCGCCTCAAGGTGTCCGAGCTGGCCCAGGAGTGGACCACCTCCAACCCGAACAAGCGGGAGTCCACGACCGCCCGCGAGGAGCTCACCCTCCGCCTCCACGTGCTCCCGGCGATCGGCGAGCTTCGGATCGAGCGGGTCGGGCCCCGGGACATGCAGCGGCTGGTCAACTCCTGGCGGGCCGAGCACGCTCCCCGGACGGTGAAGCGGAACTACGAGGTCGTGCGAGCCATGTTCGGTTACGCCGTGCGCAACGACTGGTTGGCCCGGAACCCGTGTCGCAACGTCAACCTGCCGCCGGTCGAGGGCACTCGTCGCTTCGACCTGACCCCCGAGGACGTGGCAGCCATCGCCGCCCACGTGTCCGAGGAGTACCGGCCGATGATCTGGATCGGTGCAGCGCTCGGCCTGCGCTGGTCCGAGGTGGCGGCCCTCCGGGTCGGCCGACTCGATCTCGACGCCGGAAGGCTTGCGGTGGCCGAGGCGCTCGTCCGGGGGACCGGTGGCCGCAATGTCTTCGGGCCGCCCAAGTCGAAGGCAGGCAAGCGGACCATGTTCATGCCCAAGGTCATTGTCGCCATGCTGTCGGCCCACCTCGAGCGGGCCGGGTTCACCGACGACGACACCGACGAACTCGTCTTCACCGACGAGGAGGATGGGCCGTTGCGCTACTCGAACTGGCGCCGCCGGGTCTGGCTCCCGGCCGCCTCTGCCGCCGGCTGTGCCGGTGCCGGCTTCCACGATCTGCGCCGACTGAACGCCACCACGCTCGTCGTCGAAGGCATCGACGTGAAGACGGCGCAGACACGACTCGGCCACGCTGATCCGAGGACGACGTTGGCGGTCTACGCCTCCGCTCCGGCGTCAATAGATCGGGCCGCAGCGGACGTCATTGGCGAGCGCTTCTTCGGCGAAAAGGCCAAAAGGGCCTCAGGCACGAAATCTCCGCGCCACTTCCGCGCCAATCCTTCCGAGGGCTCGGGCGCTCCGGAATCCCGAGGCCCTGACCAGGACTTTTGAGTCGGGCTGCCCGGATTTGAACCGGGGACCTCTGCGTCCCGAACGCAGCGCGCTAACCAAGCTGCGCCACAGCCCGTCCGCCCCCCGAGGGGAGCAGTCCGCAACACTACCGCGGCGTCAGCCGGCCGCTTCTCCCGCCCCGGTGGCCGATGAGGCCGCATCCGCGCCGTCCTCCGTCTGCGCAGCGGTGGGGGGGCTCCCACTCTCGTCATCGGCAAAGGTGGCCAGCACCTGCGCGACCCGGCGCTTGTCCATCTCGACCACGCGAAGGTCCCAGTCGCCCACCCGAACCTCCTCGCCCTCGACCGGGATGTGGCCGAAGCGTTCGAAGAGCAGCCCGCCCAGGGTGACGTACTCCCCTTCGGGGATCTCCATGCCGAGCCGCTCGCGCACGTCGTCCATGTTCGTCTGTCCCTCAATGAGCCAGCGCGTGTTGTCGACTCTGACGATGGGCGCCTCCTCCTCCACGTCGAACTCGTCGCGGAGGTCCCCGACGAGCGGCTCCAGGAGGTCCTTCACGGTCAGCATGCCGGCGACGCCCCCGTACTCGTCGACCACGACGGCGACGGCGCGACGGTGCTTGCGCATGTCGGCCAGTGCCTCCAACACCCCGAGGGACTCGGGGACGAGGTGCGGCTGGCGCACCTTGCGGGAGATCTCGAGCGGGCTGGGGTCGGTGGCGTCCCGGTCCCTGGTCTCGTCGCCGTCCGCGCGCGCCCGTGCCCCGGGGGTGCCGCCGGTGCGGAAGATGTCGTTGACGAAGAGGATGCCGATCAGGTCGTCGAGGTCGTCGTGGACCACGGGGAAGCAGCTGTGCCCCGAAGTCCGCACCGCTCTGGCGATGTCCTCGGCGTGGACCGGGATGGTCAGGTAGGTGACGTCGACGCGCGGTGTCATCACCTCGCGGACGTCCATGTCCCGCAGGTCGGCGAGCGCCTCGGTGATGATCCGCTCCTGCTCGGAGGCCTCCGCGTCGAGGGGCTGGCCGCGCGAGGACCCGGTCCGCTCAGCGGTGTCGGCCTGGTTCCGCCAGGGCCACCGGGATCGCTTGGTTGGTTGCGGGTCGGGAGCCTCCCGGCGGTTGGACACGGCGTCGCCGGGTCAGTGCGAGGGCCCGGGTCCCGCCTGCAGCTGGGGTCCGGCGCCCACCAGCACGGGCACGGGCGTGAACGAGTCGTCCGCGAAGGTCCCGTCGTCCAGCAGCGCGTTGACGGCCCTCCGGAGGCGCAGGGGGTCGATCGGCTTGACCAGCCAGCCCTCGGCACCGGAGCGGCGGGCGAGGAAGACGTCGGGCCGGCGGTCCAGCAGCATCAGCACCGGGATGTGATCCAGCGCGTCGTAGGACTCCTGGAGCCGCAGTTCCAAGGTGACGGCCATGCCGCCCATGTTGCCCATCTGCATGTCGACGATCACCAGATCGGGCGACTCCTCGGTGACGAATGCGAGCACCTCGGGGCCCGAGGTGACGGCGTCCACCTCCACGTCGGGACCGCTGATGACGGCCTCGATCTCCCGACGGAGGGTCGGTGCGTCGCTGGCGACCAGGATGGTCTGCACCGACCGGACACTATCGGACCCGCGCACCGGGTCGGTACCCCGCCGAGGCCACAGGGGATGCCCGCCGCGGCGCGGGCACCGTTCAGGAGAAGAGGTGGTCGGCCGCCCGTCGGAGACCCGCGAGCTCGTGCACGTCCTGCCCGAAGAGCGGGATCCGCCCTACCGGTGCCGGCGCCACCTGGGTGGCGAGCCCGGAGAAGGACCGCTCCTCCCGCTCGGCCACCATGTTCAGCTCGGCCAGGTTCTCCTCCAGCGCGGCCAGGCCGGACCCGGGCGGGGCACCTGCGCCCGGACCGCCGCCGAACGACGGGGCGATCCGGTTCACGACGAGCGCGGCCACCGCCACGTCGCGTTCGGAGAGCTTCTCGGCGAAGAAGCCCGCCTCGGTGATGGCGTCGGGCCGGGCCGAGGTGACGAGCACGTACGCGGTGGCGGGGTCGGCGAGCAGCTCGTGGACGGCGCTGGCCCGGCTCCGGAATCCGTCCTCCATCCCCTCGAAGGCCTGGAAGAAGGACACGGCGTCCTGGACGATCTCGGCTCCGGCCACGCGGGCGATGGTCTTCAGCAGCGCCTGCGTGGCGACGCCGACGGCACGCAACCCCACCCGGGTCGGGACGAGCAGGGCGCGGAAGAGGCGGTTCTCGAGGAAGCGGGTGAGGCGGCGCGGCGCGTCGAGGAGGTCGAGTGCGTTGCGCGTCGGCGGGGTGTCGACGACCACCACGTCGAAGTCCTTGGACTGGACCAGCTCGTAGAGCTTCTCCATGGCCATGTACTCCTGCGTGCCCGACAACGCGCCGGCGAGATTCTGGTAGAGCCGGTTGGCGAGGATCGACTCCGCCTGCTCGGGCGTGCGGGCGTAGCGCTGGACCAGGTCGTCGAACGTCCCCTTCGAATCGAGCATCAGCGCGTGCAGGTGGCCGGGCCAGTCGCCCTGCACCTCCGAGGGCGTGTTGGGCAGTGACTGCACGCCGAGCGCGTCGGCCAGGCGCCGGGCCGGGTCGACGGTCACGACGCAAGAGCGCCGGCCCGCGCGGGCGGCCGCCAGGGCGAAGGTCGCCGACACGGTCGTCTTGCCCACGCCACCGGATCCGCAGCACACGATGACCGAGCGTTCCTCCACCAGCTCCGGCAGCGTCGTGGGGATTCTCGGGCGGGGCCCCGCCTCCGCCGTCGGGCTCACCCGGCGCCCTCGGGCACGAGGCCGGCCACCGCACCCGCCAGCGCGTCGGCGAGGAGCCGCGTCTCGGCGGGGCCGATGGAGGCGGCGTCGAGCGCCGGCACGAGCAGATGGGGCAGCGGGAGCTCGCGCCGGAGGCGCTCGACCTGCTCGGTGGAGACCGCGTGGCGGTCCAGGCGGAAGTGCCGGGCCTCCTCGAGCGCGGCCAGGTGGTCCGGCTCCACGGTCACCCCCGCCGCCGCGGCGACCTCGGACGCCGGCCGGTCCAGGCCCACCGGCTCGGGGTCGCAGGCGTTGACGATGACGGGCCCGAGCTGCACGCCGGCCTTGTCCTCGAGGGTGTAGGCGGACTCGATCGTCTCCGAGACCGGCAGCTCCTCGGGCAGCGTGACCAGGATGACCCGGCAGCGAGCGGGATCGCTCAGGAGGTCGACCACGTCCTGGGCCTGGGCCCGCAGGGGCCCGCCGCGCGCCGCGCCGACCAGTCCGCTCGCCGACGTGAGGAACGTGATGGCGTGCCCGGTGGCGGGAGCGTCGACGACGATCAGGTCGGCGAGGGCCTCGCGCTCGAGCTGCTTGACCTTGCCGAGGACCAGCACGTCGCGGATGCCGGGGATGGCCGTCGACACCACGTCGAGGACCCCCGAGCGCGCCAGCCGTTTGGACACGCGCCGCAGGCCGTGATCTTCGAGATACTCCATGAGCGCGTCGTCGGGCGTCAGCCTCCGGGCCCGCACCGAGCCGGTCGCCCCGCCGCCGGCAGCGATCGCGGCGGGCGCCAGCAGGACGTCGTCGTAGCCCAGGTCCTCGTGCCGTCCGAACGCCGCGGTGACGCCGGACTTGCCCTCGAGCTCCACGATGAGCACCGAGAGCCCGGCGTCGGCGGCCATCCGGGCGAGCGCCGCGCTCATGGTCGTCTTGCCCACGCCACCCTTGCCGGCGACGACGAGGACGTGGCTCTGTGCGCAGAAGGTACCCACGTCCATGCTGGGCCGAGCGTAGTTGCCGGGTTCGCGCCGCAGAGGGGCCGATCGCCAAAGACCCTGGTCAAGACCCTTGAACGTCGAGCATCCCCGGCGGTAGCTTGGCTCGTGAGGGGGCTCTGAGGTGCCCTATCGGGGGGTTTCATGCGCCAGGGATCAGATATGTGGCAGTTGAAGGCAGCGTGCCGGGGACCGCAGGCCGCGGTGTTCTTCCCCCCGTCCCACGCGGAGCGGAAGGAGGAGAAGGCCACGCGGGAGCTCCGGGCGAAGGCCATCTGCGACCAGTGCCACGTGCGGGGTGAGTGCCTCGACTACGCCATCCGGATCCGCGAGCCCCACGGGATCTGGGGCGGGATGAACGAGGTCGAGCGCAAGCTGATGCTCGATCGCCGGGCCAGCTGAGCCCCGTCGCCCGCCCCGCCGCCGGGCGTACGCCCGCGGCAGGCGCGGGTCGGGTCAGTGCGGGGGTGTGACCTTCAGCACTTGATCCGCCGCCAGCACGCCCTTGGACTTGCACACGGCGCCGGGCCGGTCGCCGTCGACCGAGCAGATGGCGGCGGTGATCTCGTTGGCGGCCGTGACCGTGGCCTGGGTCAGCGGGCTGGCCGGAATGGAGAGGTCGGCGGCGATCTGGCCCTGTGAGAGCCCGGCGAGCACGGCGGGCGAGAAGGCGGCACCGTCGAGCGCGAACCGGTTGGCCACGTCGAGCAGCGAGAAGGTGGTGGCGTTCGTCCCATAGTCGGCGATCGCCGCGGACTGGCGGGCGTCGGGCACCTGGAGGCTCAGATAGCGCGCCCCGGTCGGGTTCAGCGAGCTGTAGCGCTCCACCGACTCGAGGATCACGTAGCGACTCGAGTACGAGACCTTCCAGAAGGTGAACGTCGAGAGATTGGCGAAGGCCGTCGTCGCGCTCGACTGCATGAGCCCGAGCTGGCTGAAGGTCCCGAAGCGCGAGAGGGCCAAGATCAGCGGCCAGCGCTCGACGGCCGCGTAGGGGGCGAACTCGGCGCCGTAGAAGAAGACCACCGGCAGGGGCGGCCCGCCGTCCTCCGCGGCGAGCCACGTCGGTGCGTTCCCGTTCCCCGCCCGCCCCGGCGGCGTGACCGGATTGGCCGGCGAGCTCACTCCGACGGCGTCGTAGACCGAGGCGGGCACCGACGCCACCGTCGAGACGAGCGACGACGGCGCGGCATTGAAGGTCTCCACGGTCGGCGTGCTGGTCGGCCCCGAGATGTCCCGCACGAGCACCAGCGCGCCGAGCAGGACGATGGCCACGCAGATGAGGCCGAGAGCCAGGTAGCGGCGCGGGATCTGGCGCAGCGAGGGGACCGGCGCGGGCTCGTTCGCGGGCTGGCTCATGAGTTGGGTCAGGTTAGTCAAGGGGTGCTCCCGTCCCGGGGGCGCCGCCCGCTCCTGCCGCTACCCTGCTGGCGTGCCTCCATCGGCTCCCCCTCCCTCCGACGCGGCCGATCCGGCTCCCGTCGAGATCCGGCCGGCCGCCACGGTGATGCTCGTGCGCGACGCCCCTGCCGCCTCGGGCGCGACCGTGTTGGAGGTCCTGATGGTGCGGCGCAACCTGCGCTCGGACTTCGTGGGCGGTGCGTACGTGTTCCCCGGCGGGGCCGTCGATCCGCTCGACGGCGGGGCGGAGGCGGAGGCACTGAGTGCGGGCCGGAGCGACGCCGAGGCCAGCGCGCTCCTCGGCGTGGGGTCCGGCGGGCTGGCGTACTGGGTCGCCGTCGTGCGCGAGACCTTCGAGGAGGCCGGCCTGCTGCTGGCCCGGCGCGAGCGCGGGCCCGACCTTCTGGCCGGTGATCCCGCGGAGGAGGCGCGTTTTGCCGCCGCCCGGGCGGCGGTGAACGCCGGCACGCGCCGCTTCCTCGACTTGTGCCGGGAGGAGCGCCTGCAGCTGGGGGTCGGCGACATCCACTACTTCGCCCACTGGATCACGCCTCGCGGCGCCCCCCGGCGCTACGACACCCGGTTCTTCGTGGCGGCCGCCCCGCCCGGACAGATCGCCGCCCACGACGCGGGCGAGACCATCGCCGAGGTGTGGATCACACCGCACGACGCGCTGGCCCGCCACCGCGCCGGCGAGATCGAGGTCATCTTCCCGACCATCCGCAACCTCCAGGCCATCGGGCGCTTCGCCACCAGCGCCGCGCTCCTCGAGGCGGCGGCGCGCGCCTCGAGCGCGGTCCCCACGATCGAGCCGCGGGTCGTCCCCGACGGCAACGGCATGCGCATCGTGCTGCCGGGCGACCCGGGCTACGAGCAGGCTCCCGTCCCCGACCCCACCGGCGGCGAGGCCCGGGGTGACTTCAACGAGGCGGTGCGCGCGGTGTCGATGCGGGCGAACGAGGAGGGTCCCGACGCCGCGCCGGGCCCGCGCCCAGCCGGGCCGTGATTCCGGCGGTGCCCGACTTCGGCATCGGGCCCGTGCCCGAGCCGGGGCGGGTCGACGAGGTGGCACCGGGCGTCCGGCGGCTCACCGCCCCCAACCCGGGGCTCATGACCGGGCCGGGTACCAACACCTACCTGGTCGGGTGCGGGGACGTCGTCGTCGTCGACCCCGGCCCGGCCGACGAATCCCATACCGGGGCCATCGTCGCGGCAGTCGCCCCGCTCGGGACCGTCCGGGCCATCGTCGTCACCCACACCCACGTGGACCACGCGCCGGGGGCCGCGGCCCTCGCCCGGGCCAGCGGGGCGCCGGTCGTCGGGTACGGACCGGCCCAGGGCTTCGAGCCCGACGAGCGCGCGGGCGAGGGATGGTCGCTGCGCTGCCCGGGTCCCGACGACGGCGGGGACCTCACGCTGCGCGCGCTCCACACGCCGGGCCACGCGTCGGACCACCTGTGCTGGCTCGTCGAGGAACACGGACTGCTGTGCACCGGTGACCACGTCATGCACGGCTCGACCGTCGTGATCCGCCCGCCCGACGGTGACCTCCACCAGTACCTCGCCAGCCTGGCCCGGATCCGAGACGAGGCTGCGCCCATCCGCACGCTGGCCCCCGGCCACGGGCGCCTGATGGACCACGTGCCCGACGTGGTCGACTCGCTCATTGCGCACCGGCTCGGGCGCCACGAGCGCATCGCGGCCGCGCTCGCCCGGCACGGCGCGGCGACGGTCGACGATCTGCTGCCCGAGGTCTACGGCGACGTGACCGAGCGCCAACTGCCCGTGGCCCGCTTCTCGCTGTGGGCCCACCTGCGGGCGCTCGGCCAGGAAGGGCGGGCGGCCCTCGTCGGGCCGGACGGCGAGGACACCATCGAGAGCAGCTGGGCGGCCTGAGCGACAGCGGTGCCCATCGCCGGCGGCCCCGTCCTCACGAGGTCCCGGCGTCGCCTTGCGCCACGGCCGCCTCCACCCGCTCCATCAGCCGGGCCGAGCAGCCCTGCGCGTCGACGATCGGGGACACGTCCTCTGCCACGACCCGGGCCAACTCCTCGAACACGGCCGCGAGCTCGCTGCTCCCACCGAGAGCGACCGGCACCCCGGCGTCGCCGGCGGCGGCCAGGTCGGGGTGCAGAGGGATGGAGCCGACCAACGGGACGCCCAGCCCGTGGGCCAGGCGCTCGCCGCCTCCCGAGCCGAAGAGCGCGTAGGTGGTGCCGTGCTCGCACGTGAAGTCGCTCATGTTCTCGATCACGCCCGCCACCCGCAGGTAGCCCCGCCGCGCCATGTCCGCCGCCCTCGCCGCGACCTTCTGGGCGGCGACCGGCGGCGTGGTGACCACCAGGAGCTCGGTGCGCGGCAGCAGCCGGGCCAGGCCCATCTGGATGTCGCCCGTCCCGGGCGGCAGGTCGATCAGCAGGTAGTCCAGATCGCCCCAGTGGGCGTCTTGGAGGAACTGCTGCACGGCCCGGTTCAGCACCAGCCCGCGCCACATGATCGCCTGCTCCTCGTCGGCCAGGAACCCCATCGACAGCACCCGCAGGGTGCCCGCGCCGACGGCGCGCTCGAGGGGGACCATCTTCCCCGCCCTGGCCTCGACGTCGCCCTCCATGCCGAGCAGCCGCGGGACCGAGAAGCCCCAGATGTCGGCGTCGAGGACGCCCACGACGAGGCCACGGGCCGCCAACGCGACGGCGAGGTTCACCGTCACCGACGACTTGCCGACACCGCCCTTGCCCGACGCGATGGCGAGCACGCGCGTGCTCGCGGGCACGGACGTCTCGGGGGCGTCCTCCCGGGCCTTCCAGCGGGCCCGGGCCATGACGGCGGCCCGCTCGTCGGCGTCCATGGCTGCGACCCGCACCTCGACGGAGCGCACCCAGTCGAGGGACTCGACGTGGCTGAGAACGTCGCGCTCGATCTGGTTCCGTAACGGGCAGGCGGCGATGGTCAGCGCCACGTCGACGACCACGTGCCCGCCGGCGACCGTGACCGCACGCACCATCCCCAGGTCCACGATCGTGTCGCCGAGCTCGGGGTCGACCACGGCCCGCAGGGCGTCACGGACCTCGTCCTCAGGCCGGCCGCGCGGGGCGTCGGCCGCAGGCGGTGGTGAGGCGTCGGATCCGGGAGGCACGAAAAGGGATTCTACCTGCGTGGCGCCGATTTCCGGTCCGCCGGCGCTCGGGTCCCGTGCGGGGGGCGGCGCCGGTAACATGGGAGACGTCCACGGCGCAGGGTGCACCGTCAGCGGCCGTCGCCCAGGGCGAATGGCCTTACGAGGAGGAACCAGTGACGACCATCTCCACGACCGTCAACATCGGGAAGAAGCCGGCACCGGTGACCCTCAATGATGCCGCCACCGCCAAGGTGGCCGAGCTGCTGGCCCGGGAGGAGGGCGGCGAGAGCCTTGCCCTCCGCGTCGCGGTCAAGCCCGGTGGTTGCTCGGGCTACAGCTACGAGATGTTCTTCGACACCGAGGTCATGTCCGACGACGTCGTGCGCGAGTTCGGCGCGGTCCGGGTCGTCGTGGACGCGGCGAGCGCCGAGCTGCTGACCGGGTCCGTCCTCGAGTACAGCGACGGGCTGCAGGGCGAGGGCTTCCACATCACCAACCCCAACGCCACCCGCACCTGCGGCTGCGGCTCCTCCTTCAGCTGAGCGCCAGCCCGCCGGCGGGCCCGACGCCCTGAGCGCCACCGGCACGTCGCCGGCGCACCCGCCCGGCTCGGCGGCCACGGGCGCCGCCCCGCCCATCTCCTTCACCCTGAACGGCGAACCGGTCGCGGTCGCCGACGGCACCTCTCTCCTCGACGCGCTGCGCGAGGAGTTCGGCTGCCGCTCCGTCAAGGACGGGTGCAGCCCACAGGGCCAGTGCGGGTGTTGCACCGTGTGGGTCGACGGCGCACCGCGCGTCGCCTGCGTCACACCCGTCCGCCGCATCGCCGGACGCGAGGTCACCACGGTGGAGGGACTGTCGGCCGAGCAGCGCGACCGGTGGGTCGCCGCCTTCGTCGCCCACGGCGCGAGCCAGTGCGGCTTCTGCACCCCGGGCATCGTGATGCGCCTCGCCGCGCTCGACGGGGCGACGTCGGGCGGCCCGCCCTCGCGACGTGACGTGGAGGCCGGGCTGCGGGCCCACCTGTGTCGCTGCACGGGCTGGCAGTCCATCGTCGAGGCGGCCTGCGACGCGCTCGGCATCGGCGCGACCCCCGCCGCCGCGGCGCCCGGGTCCCGCGACCCCATGTTCGCCTCCTGGCGGGCCCAGGTCGAAGGCCCCGCCTTCCAGGTCTCCGGGCCCGGCGTCGTCCTCGGTGGCGGTGGCTTCGCGGACGACACCGCCCCGCCCGGCGCGCTGGTCCAGCTCGGTGCCGATGCGCCGCTCGCGCCCGACCTGCGCACCGCCCGGGCGGACCACGGCCGCATCCAGGGTCGCAACAGCACCGTGCCCCTGACACATCCGGTCGGGCTGCCGGCGGGCGAGTGGGCGCTCACGCTGCAGACGACCTGGGTCGAGCCCGCCTACGTCGAGCCGGACGCCAGTTGGAGCCTGCCCGGCGGGCGCCCCGCTCCGCCGCTGGCCAACGGCGGCGCCTTCGGCGGGAAGCGACGCAGCCCGGTCCCGGCCCGGGCCCGGGAGCTGAGCGACGAGACGGGTGAGGCCGTGCGGGTCCTGTGGCGCCGCGAGGACGTCGTGCGGCGCGGCCCCAAACGGCCGCCGCTGGCCATCGCGCTGCGACCCGACGGCACCGGCATCCTCCGTGTCGCCACGACGCAGGGCTCGGCGGACCTCGGGCCGTTGACGGCGCGCGTGCACGAGTTGTGCCCGGGGGTCCACGTCGAGCAGGTCGAGGTTGCCGGGCCACCGGTGGCGCCCGAGCTGCGCGGGGCCGGCTGGGCCGAGGCACTGGCCGCCCGCAGTGCGCTCGAGGTTCCGGCCGCCGAGCCGGGCACGGGCCGGGCCCAGGTCGTGCTGCCCGGCGTCGGGAGGGCGCACGTCGAGGTCCACCTCGGGGACGGGGAGCGGGGCCGCGTCGAGGTGGACGTCTGGGCCGGCGAGATCCTGTGCCCCACCACGTTGCGCTCCTACGCGCTGGGTGCGGTGCACCAGGCGCTCGGGATGGTGTGGAGCGAGGGCATCGCCGTCGACGCGGCGGGCGACCCGGTCGACCTGACCATCCGCTCCTTCGGCATCCTGGCCGCCCGCGACGTGCCCGAGGTCGTCGTGCGGCTCCACGAAGAGGAGCGCTGGCCCGTCAACGGCTCCGACGCCGTGTTCGCCGCCACCTTGGCCGCGGCCTGGATCGCCGATGGTCTTCCCCCTCGCTGGCCCACCCGGCGCACCACCGTGCGGGCGCCGTTGCGCGACGTGGCACCATCGGGCGGTTGAGATGAGAGGAGCCCCATGAGTCCTGCCGTCGGTCCGTACTCCCCCGTCCGCCGCGTCGGCGACTGGGTCGTCACCTCGGGCCAGATCGGCCTGGGGACCGACGACTCGGGCGCGGCGGGACTCGTCCCCGGCGGCACCGTCGCCGAGCTGCGCCAGGCGCTCCAGAACCTGGCCGAGGTGCTCGCCATCGAGGGGGCCACGCTGCCCGACGTGGTCAAGACCACGCTCTTCCTGGTCGACATGGGCGAGTTCGCCGCGGTGAACGAGGTGTGGGTGGAGTTCTTCACCGACGAGAGACCCGCCCGCTCGGCCGTGGCGGTGGCGGCGCTGCCGCTGGGAGCCCGGGCCGAGGTCGAGGCCTGGGCCTACGCGCCGCTCGTCTGAGCAGCGGGCGCGGCAGGCGCAGTGGGTGCGGCGACCGGGGCCTGACCGCCGTTGCGCTGGGCCACACCGGGGTGCCAGGCCACCTGCCCGAAGCGGTAGCCCACCGAGCGCACCGTCTGGATCAGGTGCGCATGCTCCTCGCCGAGCTTGGCCCGCAGCCGCCGGATGTGCACGTCGACCGTCCGCGCGCCGCCGTAGTACTCGTAGCCCCACACCCGGCTGAGCAGCGTCTCGCGCGTGAAGACCTTGGCCGGGTGGCCGGCGAGGAAGCGGAGCAGCTCGTATTCCATGTAGGTCAGGTCGAGGACGCGGCCGGCGACCGCCGCCTGGTAGGTCTCGAGGTTGAGCAGCAGCGGCCCGTACTCGATGATGTCGGGCCGCAGGCTCTGCCCGGTGCGCCAGAAGAGGTGTTGGAGGCGCGCGACGAGCTCTTCGGGCCGGGCCGGGAGGACGCAGAAGTCGTCGTAGAGGTCGTCGCGCAGCAGCAGCTCGCCCACCTGGTCCGGCCCGATGGCCAGGAGGAGCGGCGACACGGGCACCTCCCGCAGGCGCAGGTGCCGGCAGAACGCGACGGCGGCGTTCATGTCGTCACCCGCCACCACGAGCGCGCCCGAGTACCCCACGGTGCGGCCGTCGGAACCTGCTGCGGCCATCTCCTCGGGTCCGGTGACGCCGTGATGGCCGAGCCCTGCGTTCTGCAGCGCGAGCGTGATCTCGGCGGGCAGGTCGGCGGGGAAGCAGAGGAGGGGGTCCATCTCGGTCCGGGTCAGAGCAGGGGCAGGTAACGGTCAAGCTCGAACTGCGTCACCTGGACCTGATAGTCGTCCCACTCCTCCCGCTTGTTGCGGATGAACCACTCGAAGACGTGGTCGCCCAGTGTGTCGGCCAGCAGCTCGGAGCCCTCCATCTCGTTGACGGCGTCGTGGAGGCTCGAGGGAAGTGGCTCGATCCCCTTCTTGGCCAGCTCCTTCGGCGTCAGGCTGAACAGGTTGTCGTCCGCCTCGGGTGGGAGCGGGTAGTCCTCGGCGATGCCGCGCAGCCCGGCGGCGAGGATCACGGCGAAGGCGAGGTAGGGATTGCACGCGCTGTCCGGTGCCCGGTACTCCAGGCGCGTGGACTCGGCCTTGCCCATCTTGACGACGGGCACGCGTACCAGCGCCGACCGGTTGTTGCGCGCCCAGCTGACGTGGACGGGCGCCTCGTAGCCGCCGATGAGCCGCTTGTAGGAGTTCACCCACTGGTTGGTGACGGCGGTGATCTCACGGGCGTGGTGCAGCAGCCCGGCGATGAACCGGCGCGCCACCTCGGAGAGCCCGTAGCGGTCGTTCTCGTCGACGAACGCATTGCGCTCGCCCTCCCACAACGAAATGTGGGTGTGCATGCCCGAGCCCTGCACGCCGCCGAGCGGCTTGGGCATGAAGGAGGCGAACACCCCCTCCTGGCGCGCCATCTCCTTGATCACCATCCGCGTGGTCATCACGGTGTCGGCCATGGTGAGCGCATCGGTGTAGCGCAGGTCGATCTCGTGTTGGCTGCGCGCGTCCTCGTGCTGGGTGTGCTCGACCGGGATGCCCATCTCCTCGAGCATGAGCACCGACCGGCGGCGCAGGTTGCTGGTGAGGTCCGCCACCGAGAGGTCGAAGTACGAGCCCGAGTCGAGGGTGATCGGGCCCCGCGACGGGTTGGCGTCGGCGAAGTAGAAGAACTCCACCTCGGGCGAGGCGAAGAAGGTGTAGCCGGCCGCCCGCGCGCGCTCGAGCGTGCGCCGCAGCGCGTGCCGGGGGTCCCCCTCGAAAGGGGTGCCGTCGAGGTTGGCGATGTCGCAGAAGACCCGGGCCACCTGTGCGTCGTCCTGGTGCCAGGGCAGCAGCTGGAACGTCTTTGGGTCGGGGCGGGCCAGCACGTCGGCCTCCTGGACCCGGCTGAACCCGTCGATGGCCGAGCCGTCGAAGGTCATCCCCTCGTCGAGCGCATTCTCCAGCTCCGCCGAGGTGATGTTGAACCCCTTGGGGGTCCCGAGCACGTCGGTGAACCACAATTGGACGAAGCGGATGCCCCGCTCCTCCACGGTCCGGAGCACGTAGTCCCGTTGGCTTTGCACCGCAACAGCTTCGCATGCCCGCATACCCCGCTCCTGCGGGGGTCTCCGCACAAGGGCCCCATCGGGTCGGCCGGGACCACCGGTAATCTGGGGCGATGCCGCACCTGCGCCTGGCCGCCGCGCAGCTCAACACCGTCGTCGGCGACCTGTCCGGCAACGTGGAGCAGATCCTCGGGGCGTTGGCCGCCGCCGAGGCGGCCGGCGCCGACATCTGCGTGGTGCCGGAGCTGGCGATCCCGGGGTACCCGCCCGAGGACCTGCTCCTCAAGCCCGGGTTCGTGGCCGACAACGTGGCCGCGCTCGAGAAGGTGGCCGCCGCCACGGGGCAGTGCGCCGTCGTCGTCGGGTTCGTCGGTGCCGCCCCCGGAGGAGAGGGATTGGCCAACGCGGCGGCGGTCTGCGCCGGTGGCCGCGTGGCGGGCGTGTACCGCAAGCGCTGCCTCCCCAACTACGGCGTGTTCGACGAGCAGCGCTGGTTCATCCCCAGCCACGAGCCGCCCGCCCTCTTCGGCGTCGCCGGCGCCTGGGTCGGCGTGTCCATCTGCGAGGACGTCTGGTTCGACGACGGCCCCGTGGCGCACGCCGGCCGGGCCGGGGCGGACGTCGTCGTGAACCTCAACGCCTCGCCGTACAACCGCGGCCGGCGGGCGGAGCGCCTCTCCATGCTGCGGGGCCGGGTGGCCGAGGCGGGGTGTGCCATCGCGTACGTGAACCAGGTGGGCGGGCAGGACGAGCTGGTCTTCGACGGCGATTCCCTCATCGTCGGGGCCGACGGCACGCTGGTGGCCTCCGGCGCGCAGTTCGCCACCGACCTCGTGGTGGTGGACCTCCCCATCGGAGGCCACCGGCCCCACGCCGTCACCGAGCTGCTGCCCAGGATCGCGGTGAGCGAGCCGCGGCGGGGCGAACGGCCGGCGCTGGCGCCGACTCCACTGCGGCCCGCGTTGGGCGACCACGCCGAGGTCTACGCCGCACTGGTCCTGGGCACCCGGGACTACCTGCGCAAGAACGGGTTCTCGGAGGCGGTCATCGGCCTCTCGGGGGGGATCGACTCCTCCCTGGTCGCGGCCGTCGCGGTCGATGCCATCGGGGCCGACCGGGTGCACGGCCTCTCGATGCCGTCGCGCTATTCGAGCGAGGGGTCGCGCCACGACGCCGGCGTCCTGGCCGAGCGTCTGGGGATCGATCTCAAGGTGGTGCCGATCGAGGAGGCACACGTCGCGTTCGCCGCCATGCTCGCCCCGGTGCTCGGGCGAGAGCCGTCCGGGCTCACCGACGAGAACCTGCAGTCGCGTCTGCGCGGCGTCCTGCTGATGGCGGTCTCCAACGCCAAGGGGTGGATCGTGCTGACGACGGGGAACAAGAGCGAGATGGCCACCGGCTACTCCACGCTCTACGGCGACTCGGCGGGCGGGTTCGCCGTGATCAAGGACGTGCCCAAGACGCTGGTGTACGACCTGTGCCGCCACCGCAACACCCAGGCGGTGCTCGAGGGCCTGCCCGGTCCGATCCCCGACAGCGTCCTCGACAAGCCCCCCTCGGCCGAGCTCCGGCCGGACCAGCGCGACGACCAGTCGCTCCCCCCCTACGAGGAGCTCGACCCGGTGCTCCAGGGCTATGTCGAGCGTGACCTCACGGCAGCGGACCTGGTGGCGGAGGGCTTCGACCCTGCCGTGGTCGACCGGGTGGTCCGGCTGGTCGACGGTGCCGAGTACAAGCGGCGCCAGATGCCACCGGGCGTGCGCATCACCACCAAGGCCTTCGGCAAGGACCGCCGGATGCCGATCACCAATCGCTACCGCTCCTCGGCGCTCGAGGAGTCGGGGGGTGGGTGACGCCACGCCCGGGGTTGCCCCCGTCGGCTGGCGGGCCATCGACGAGCTCGCGGGGCTGGTAGGCCACTACTGCTGGCTGGAGCAGCAGATCTTCGAGGTGACGGGTGGATGGGCGGCCGGGCCCGGCCCCACGGGCGGGCCCGAGGCCGAGCTGAGGGTCTTCTGGGCCGCCGCCTCCAGGCGGCACGGGGCACTGGCCGTGCGCTGGGCCGAGCGGTTGCCCGTCCGCGCCGGCGTGGACGCCGCCGGCCTGGTCGCGGCCCCGGCCGGGCCCCTGGCGGGGGCGCTCGGGACCCTGGCGTCGGAGCGCGACGGCGGATCGCGTGCCGAGGCCCTGGTCGGGGCGGTGCTCCCGCTCCTCGAGAGGGTCTACGGGGCGCATCTGCGGACTGCCTCGCCGGTGAGCGAGGGTCCGGTCATGGAGGTCCTGGTGGAGGCACGCCGGGAGTCGGTGGCGGAGATCCGGGGCGGCCGGGCCATCCTGGAAGCCGTCGCAGAAGGGCCCCAACGGTCCGGGGAGCTCCGGGCCGGAATTGAACGGGCGTTTGAGAGCACGAGCGTTTTCCCTGCTGTACGGCCATCTTGACAGCGCCATTACACTGTCTCCGCAGCCCACACGCGCCAGGAACGGGCGCTAGCTGCCATCGACGAGCGCGACAGCCCCGCCAGGTCCCCCTGCCGAGGCCACGGGACGGAAGGTTAGGCGACCATCTTGGCGAAGGAACGAATCGAGCGCGACGACGAGGATCTCGTCCGGCTCTACCTGACGGACATCGGTCAGTACCCGCTGCTGACCAAGGACGACGAGGTACGCCTCGCCCAGGCCATCGAGGCCGGGCGCGACGCCGAGGCCGAGGTCGCCAAGGCGACCAAGGGGATCACGACCGCCAAGAAGCGCGAGCTCCGGCGGGCCGTGATGGAGGGCGAGCAGGCCCAGCAGACGTTCGTGCAGTCGAACCTCAGGCTGGTCGTCTCCATCGCCAAGAAGTACCAGGCATCGGGCCTGCCCCTGTTGGACCTGATCCAGGAGGGGAACCTCGGCCTCATGCACGCCGTCGAGAAGTTCGACTGGCGCAAGGGGTTCAAGTTCTCGACGTACGCCACCTGGTGGATCCGCCAGGCCATCACCCGGGGCATCGCCAACACGGGGCGCACCATCCGGCTGCCCGTACACGCCGGTGACACGCTGGCCCGGGTGCAAAAGGCCCAGGCGCGCCTCGAGCTGAAGCTGGGCCGGCCCGCGACGCTGGCCGAGCTCGGCGTCGAGGTCGAGATGCCCGAGGACAAGCTGGTCGAGGCCCTGCGGTTCCGGGCCGAGCCGCTGTCGCTGTCCGAGCCGCTGCGAGAGGACGGGGACGCCGAGTTGGGCGACGTCGTCGAGGACCGTTCGGCCGAGTCCCCCTTCGAGGTGGCCGCGGTGTCGTTGCTGCCCGACGAGATCGGCCGCCTGCTCTCGCCGCTCGACGAGCGCGAGCGTGAGATCCTGCGCCTGCGCTTCGGGCTGGACCGGGGCGAGCCCCGGACGCTCGAGG
>CAYWDQ010000051.1:0-19882 GCA_964457065.1 uncultured Acidimicrobiaceae bacterium
GCTGGGTGGCCGTGCCGGGCGACACGTTGAAGGCGGACGAGGTGGCGGACGCGTAGGAGGGCGAGCTCGAGGCCGTCAACGTGTAGCCGGTCCCGGTCTTGTTGATGGAGAGGCCCGAGAAGGTGGCGATGCCGGCCGAGACCGTGGCGGCCGCGTTGCCGGCGAGCGCCCCGCTCCCGGGGTTGGTTCCGATGGCCAGGGTCACCTGGGTGGCGCTGTCACCGGTCTCGACGTTGCCGTCGGCGTCCTCGACCGCCACCGTGACCGCCGGGGTGATGGCCGAGCCGGCGGCCGTGTTGCTCGGGCCTTGGACGAAGACAAGCTGGGTGGCCGTGCCGGGCGACACGTTGAAGGCGGACGAAGTTGCCGCCGTGTACGAGGGCGAACTCGACGCCGTGAGCGTATAGCCGGTCCCGGTCTTGTTGATGGAGAGGCCCGAGAAGGTGGCGATGCCCGAGACGACCGTGACGGCCGAGCCTCCGGTGAGCGTCCCGTTGCCTGGATTGGTCCCGAAGGCCAGGCTGACAACGGTGGAGTCGTTGCCGGTCTCGACGTTCCCGTTGGCGTCCTCGACCGCCACCGTCACCGGCGGGGCGATGGTGGCCCCTGCGGACGTGTTGCTCGGGCCCTGGACGAAGACCAGTTGATTGGCGGCACCCGGGGTGATGTTGAAGATCGTCGAGGTTGCCGCCGTGTACAAGGGCGTACTCGACGCCGTGAGCGTGTAGCCGCTCCCGGTCTTGTTGATCGAGAGGCCTGAGAAGGTGGCGATGCCCGCCACCACGGTCACCGTCGAACCACCCGTCAGGGTCCCGCCGCCCGGGTTGGTCCCGATGCTCAGGCTCACCTGGGTGGTGCTGTTGCCGGTCTCGACGTTGCCCGCGGCGTCCTCGACCGCCACTGTCACGGCCGGGGAGATGGCCGAGCCGGCGGCGACGGTGGTCGGATCTTGAACGAAGGCCAGGAGGGTCGGCGTGCCGGGCGACAAGGTGATGGTCGATGACGTCGCCACGACCACGCCGTCGGCGGTGTCGGTCGCCGAAAGCGTGTACGCCCCCACCGGCCCGCTGATCGAGCAACCGGCGAAGGCAGCCACTCCGGTGGCGCTCGATGTCAGCGGGTTGGTGGTGCAGGTCAGCGTTCCCGTTCCCGCAGCCGGGTGGCTGGCGATGGAGAGCTGGATCGGGTCGCTGATGTTTGCTCCCGCGTAGTCCTCGACCGTGACCACTGGCTGTGCGGCGAATGTGCCTCCCGACGTGGCGGTCGCACTCGGCTCCGTGGTGAAGGACGAGTTCGCGGCGACGCCGCCCACGGTGTACTTGACCACCAGCGACCCGGAGGCGCCGGTGTTGCCCGCGGTGCCCCCCGAACCGTTCCCCGAGGCGCTCGTGGCGCACTGTGCGTTTTGTGCGCCGCAGTTGCTCGCGGTCGACGCGATGTTGGAGTAGGTGGCTGATCCGCCGTAGGCGGCATTCCAGTAGGACGAGGCGGCACCGCCACCCGTTCCCGACGTCGCTTGCACACCGCTGGTCGCGGTCTGGCCGGCTGCGCCGCCACCGCCACCGAAGTCGCCGCCGCCTCCACCCCCACCGGCGGCGTTCCCAGCGCCACCACTGCCGGAGCCTGCAGCGGCAGCCGACCCGCCCAATCCCCCCGTCGCAGCATTCCCGGCGACGGCGCCGGTCCCGGCGGCCCCCGCCGTCCCGGTCCCACCGCCGCCACCGGTGCACGTGCCCGATCCATCGGTGCCCGCGCATCCCGTTGCGCTGCCGACGCCTCCGGCACTGGTACCCGATGCCCCACCTTCACCACCGGACGCACCGTTCACCGACGGTGGACTGGCACCGAGAGTCACCGCTCCGGCAGCTCCTCCGCCGCCACCGGCCACTCCGATGATCGTTCCCCCGCTGCAGTTCGACGCGGCCGCGGCGACCACGCATAGCGCGCTCCCACCGCCCCCACCTCCGCCCGCGTTGTCACTTTGGGCCGTTCCCCCGGCAGCCCCGCTGCCGGTCGGCGACGCCGATCCCGTCCCCGAGTCGCTCTCCCCCACTCCCCCTGCGCCGGCTGTCGCCGACGTTGCGTCTGTGCTCGCAGCCCCACCACCACAGCCGAGGTTGGCATAGAGCACGGAACCGGCAGCCAGGTTGGCCGCAGGGATGGTGGCGACGATCTGTGCCGCGCCGCCGCCCACTCCACCGTCTGCGTTGCTGGCACTGCTCGCAGAACCCCCGCCACCGCCACCAACCAGTGTGACCTGTGTCGAGATGATGCCGGCCGGCACAACGAGGCTCGAGCTGTTGAACCACCCGCTCGAGCACGGTCCCGTCGTGCCGCTGATCGTCTCGGTGTAGACGTTGGAGGCGGCAGCGATCGAGGGCGAGTACACCTCGGGTGCGACGGCTACGAGGCTCGCCAGCGCGCCCACCGCCAATGCCGCGGCCAACGTGGCGGTGATGAGCCGCTGACCCCATCGGCGCGTTGCACGTGGCTTGGCGCGTTGCAGCGCGCTGCTGCGCCGAACGAATCGACGGTCGCGCCCGCTCGACATGGCCGAGCTGACTTGGCGGCGGCGCATGGCCGTCAACCGCGCTCCGGGGTGTGATGAAGCACGGCGGTGGCGACGCGACCCGGCGCGGTTCGTTTGCGGCACTGGACCGAGGAGAGGCACACGCCTCCATATCCCCACCCGTGCCAGCCCGACCGCTGGTGCACCAGCCCCACCCCCGTAACTTGTTGCGTCGCGTCTATCGCCATCCCGCCACGGGACCTTTGGGGGGCGAGCCCGCAGCACAGGCAACGAACTGCCTGTCACGCTTCGAGCAAAGCCACCTCAACCAGCCGCCAGACTGGTCCTAACAGCATTTCGAATCGTATCGGTGTGTGACGCGTACTTCCACCCCGCCCCCACCCATTTTGTGGAGCCGGGCCGCACGTGCGCGCTGGCCCGTCTGGATCACGGAGTCGGGCGATGATCTACTTGGACAAAAACCAGAGTTACCGCCCGTTCCGCTCGATCACCTGTGCGACGAAGCCGCCCTGTTCGACGCCGTCGGCCAGAACCACGTTGGTGGCATCGCCCCACGTGGCGAGAATCTGGCCATAGGCCCCGTTCCACAGGCCCGACATCCAGGCCTTGAAGATTCCTTGGGAGACGACCAGCCCTACGAACAAGGCAAAGATCGTGGTTTGCTGCGTCGCCGAGGCTCCCTTGAGCTCGTAGGCCAGATTGCTCACGTACAGGCCTTTGCCGTGCAACGAACCCAGCGGGGGGTTGGCCGTGGTCGGGAAGGTCCCGAGGTCGCTATTGGCCGTCGGAAACTGGGTGGGGCTGGTAGGGGCGACCATCGGCTCGGAGTGCTCCACCAGCGTCGATCCGCTCGAGGCTGTCCCCGGAGGCGTCGTGCGGAACGGTTCCACGTGGTAGACGTCGGAAAGATCCCGCCAGTCCAGGGCCGTGGCGGGGACGAGAACGGCGACGTTGTGCCCGGGCTTGGTCAGGTCGCCCAGCGTGGCGGTAGCCAGCGAACCCCCGAACGAATTCGGGTTCACGGCCACGTTGGCGATGGTCTCGGGCCCGGCGCCTTCGGCGCTCTTCGTGGCGAAATTGGCCCAAAGTCCCCTGTCGACGGCCGGGGTCGGATCGTGGTCGTAGCAGATGCTCGAGAGGTCGACGATGACCGTCTCCGTCGTGTGCTGGGACGCCCAGTTCGCCACCTGGTCGAGGTACTCGGACAGGGGCCAGTTGCTGTAGAGGTTCTGGACGACCCGCCATCCCGTAATCGGATTTCCGCCGCCGTTGTAGCCAACCTGGAGGTCGATCCATCGCACGCCACCGTCGAGCTGCTGCGCAATGGTCTGATCCTGGGTAGTCGAGAAGCGCTGCGCCTTGGCGGCACCCACCGAAGCGCCGGCGTCGATCGTCGTGCATGCCGATCCCGCCTGAGTGTCGAACGCCTGCGGATCCAGGTTGAACGTGCCTGCGTTCTCGGCCCCAGGGAGCGCGAGGTACGACAGCGGAACGTCGGCGAAAGCGGGATGGGCCTTCACCAGGCAGTGCATCCACGCCGCCTGCGACGCGGTGGCGCAGGCGGTCGCCTGTGCTTCCGACGGCCAGTCACGAGCCGACGGGTGACCGTTCGATGGCGTCGATGCCGACGGCGACTGCGACGGCGACGAGCTGCATGCGGCGCACAGCGCGACGACGGAGACAAGCACCCAGAGCCACCTTCTCCGTGCCCTCACGCTCGGGAGTTCTAGCACTACGCCGCCCGTTACCCCGCGCTCGTTGCCCGTCCGCACGGCGCGAATGGCGCAAACCGCGCTGCGACCGGTGTTCCTCGTGAAACAATTCGCAACCCGGCACTCACGGCTCGACGCGCTGCGGGGACGAAGTGTTTACAGCGAGCGGTCGACGAAGAGCCGCGTTAACGGACAGTGCTCGACCCGGTTGCGGGCGCAGCGACCGCCGGTCTTGATCAGGCCGGTCGTCACAGAGAACGCCCCCCTGACCAAACCGCCCGGCAGCGCGGTGACTGATCCGAAATCGGGCCACGCTGCCGAACCCGGCGCCCTCTGCGTTGCAGCGTCGGCCCAAACGGTGGTCGGGGCGTTAACAGCGGAACTCGCGTTAACAGCTGAATGGGACGCGGGTGCGAGCGACACGTCGGCCGTCGATGCATCCCCGAGCCCGCTCTCCGAACCCTGACCGACACCGGGCGCAAGCGCCGATTCCGCCTCGGCCACTTCTTCGTCCGCCGCGTCCTCGCCCTCTCCGGAGCGGGCCCCGTCGATCATCCCCTCGAAGAGGCCGCGCACCGATACGCCGCGCCGGGCTGCCTCGGCCTCGACCCAGGCGCGCCGGTCGTGGTCGAGCCGGATCCCGACAACTGTGGATTTGCTCGTCGCCATGGCTCGTTAACAGTAATCCCCAGTGTTTACAGAATCGGCGCAAAATGGTGGCAGCCCGGTTGTGAGTCCCTTGATCATGGTCACGGATCGGAACGGCGTAGGCGCCGTCGGGGCGTTACTCGCCAGTGGACCCTCAACCCGGCCCAGCTGACACGGCGCTGCCTTCGATCAAGAGGACGCACCGACTACCTACCCACAGGTCGAGGGAAAGCTTCCCCACCTCCGGCTCAGTCACCAGCAGCCGCCCGACGCGCCAACCCGGACGCGGCGGGAGCGACCAGTGGCCTGAAGTCGTCACGCTCGAGCGCCATGGCGAGGCCGATGAGGGCATCCGGCACCCGCCCTCGGCTCGGACGACGACATCTCGTCACTGAACGGTTCGAGAACCCGACCCCGGCCCACCACCGCAGGGCGCGGGCGGCGACCCGAGGGGATCAACGCCAGGCCAGAAGTCCAGCGGCGGGCGGCAGCACAGAGCGGGTGGAGGCCGACGCCGCGTCCCCCCGGCCTCCGCGGACATGGCGGTCCAACCGGCAATAGGGTCAACCTCGCGTTAACACCGCTTTGACCTCGGTGTTAACACCGTCGGCACGAGACGACACCCCGTAGGTCGCAGGAGGGACCGCGAGGGGAGGGCGCGGTGCGCTGGCGCATCGTCGGGGTCTGCATGCATGCGCGCCACTTCGAGTAGCAGTATCAGCGCGATCGCTCACGATCGTGTCTCCGGCCCCGTGGTGCGGGTGACGTGGACGGCTGTGGGGGCAGCCGGGCAGCTCTCGCCGGTCTCAGGGCACGGCGGGGTTGTGCTCCACGACGAACACGCGCACCGGGTCCTCGATGCCCCGCAGGTCGGCAGGCTCCAGGGGCCGCAACGACCACTCGTCGGGCGACAGCTCCGCCGCGGCCGCGGCCGTGACGACCAGTTCTCCGGGTGCCCCGACCTTGACGAGCCGGGACAGGAGGTTCACCAGGGGCCCGAAGTAGTCGCCTTCGCGGGGGGTAACCGGGCCGATACCCACCACCCCCCGGGCGGGCGGGAGCACGGGATCCGCCGCCGCGGCCTCGCAGACCGCCGTCCCGATGCGGCAGGCGGCGTCGGCGGATGGGGCGGAGAAGAACACCTCGTCCCCGATCGTCTTGACGACCCGGCCACCGGCGAGGACTGCGTTCGACCACGCAGCCGACTCGAAGCGGGTCAGCGCCAGGTTCTGCTCTCGCAGGTTGATCGTCTGGGCCCAGGCGGTGGAGCCGACGAGGTCGACGAACCCCAACGCCGTGACCTCCGCCGGGCCCTCCGTCTCTGCGTAGGCATCTGGGAAGGGGGCGAGCCAGCTGCGGGCCTGCTCTGCCCGGCGCTGTGCCCGCACGAAGGCGTCCATCACCATGCGTGCCAGCACCTCGGGCACCGCCATGAACGCGGTGGTGGCGGTCTCCGCCAGCTCCGCCCTGGCCAACTCGTCCGGACCTTCCCTGACCGTTCCCGGGCCCAGCTCCGAGAAGAAGAGGGCGACCGCGGCCTCAGCGATGTTGATGGCGGCCGCCCCCATGACGCGGGTGAAGGCGAGCACGGCCTCGTCACCGAGGACCGCGGCCCCCTGCTCGAACGCCTCCATGAGACCGACCAGTTCGGCGGGCACCTCTGTGTCGGGCCCGGCGGGGATGCCCGCGGCGAGCAGGGCGCGCAGGACCCGCGGCAGAGAAACGCCGCTCTGCTCCGCGATGTCGCCCACGGTGGCCATCGGGGTCCTGTCCCGCGTGACCAGGTTGCCCGCGACGCCGGGCAGCGTGCCCATGCTGTGCGCCTCCACCATCTCCTCGACGGTGGCGCCGCGCTCGGCGAGGTACTCCAGGAGGGCGAGCCGCTCGGCGGACGCCGGGTCGAGCGGGTCGTAGAGACCGACCCGCTCCCAGAGCTCCAGGTCCATCACACCCGCCACATGAGCAGGGCGGCCTGTTGCGACCGCTCCATCCCCTTGAGGCGCGCCTCGCGCGGTCCGTCGAAGGCGAACTCCCCCGACCCCTGGACCAGTTGCGCCGACAGCGACGAGACGAGGATCTCACCCGGGCCCGCCGCGTCGGCCAACCGGCTCGCGACGATCACGGTATGGCCCAAGTAGTCGTCGCCCTCGTCCAGCGCGTCGCCCGTGTGGACGCCGATATGGACCGCGATGGACTGCCCACCAGCCCCCGGGTCGTGAGCGCTGACACCGCGCTGGATGTCGGCCGCGCAGCGCAGGGCGCGGGCCACACCCCCGAAGGCCACCATGAAGCCATCTCCCTGGACGTTGATCTCGCGCCCGCCGTGCCGCGCCAGCGCCTCGCGCACGATGCGGTGGTGCTCGCGTAGGACGCTTCGCGAAGCCTGGTCACCGAGCCGCTCCGTCATGCCTGCGTAATCGACCATGTCGCAGAAGAGGATCGTCACGGTGCCGTCGGCGGGCTGCGCGGGCGCGCCGGCCGCGTCCCGCTGGCCCCGGCGCTCGGCGCGTCGCTGCGCCTGAAGCTCCCGCCGGACGTCCTTGCCGAGGGCGGAAGCGTCGGCCGACCTGCCGCGGGCGTCCATGGCATCGAGCACGCCGAGCACGCCGCCCGCCACGGACTGGGCGATCTGGCGGCTCGAGCGGTTGGGCCGGCTCTTCACGTCGATGCCCCCCATGACGGCGAAGGCGCGCACCACGATGCGGGGCGACCCCGGCACGATCGGCACGTCGCGCAGCTTCAGGCTGCGGCCACCCATGATGGAGAGGCCCCGCAGTTCGACGTCGAAGCCCTCGGGAACGATGATGTCGACGCCACCCCAGAAGGCGAAGGCGGATATCTCCACCTCCGGGGCGTCGATCTCTGCCTTGCGCAGATCCATGTCGCAGCCGCCCATGATGGCGACGGCGGTGGTTTTCCCGCTGATCCGCCAGCGGCCTTTGGTCTTGTGCCCGCTCAGGATCGCGACGTGCCACCTCCGCGCCCTGCGGGCAGGGAGATTGGGCGCCGGCGACCGCGTCGGCGCCGGGAGATCGGCCATGACAGCCTCGAGGTCGCCGCGGGTCCTGGCCTGGAGGGCCAGGCCCACCCGCTCGGAGAACTCGTCGAGCGTCAGCCGGCCGTCAACCACGTGCTCGCGGAGCACGGTGACGGTGCGGTCGCGGTCGGCGTCAGCCACCCGCTCGCTCAGGCCGCCGGCCGCGCCCCCCGGGCCTGCGGGCGGTCGCTGGTCATCGGGCACCGGGAGGTCCGCCATGGGACAAGTCTGCCCGGTCCACCCGGCCGTCGGCACGATCTGACGACCCATCGGGTGGCGTCGCGGGCACCTATTAGGCTCGTGCGCCGTGCGAGGAATCCTGAGTGCGGCGGGCTACGTGCCCTACCGGCGCCTCGCCCGGGCGGACATCGGCGCGTTCATGGGGAGCGGCGGCGGTAGAGGTTCCCGGGCCGTGGCGTCCCATGACGAGGACACGACCACCTTGGGGGTCGAGGCCGCCCGGCTGGCCCTGCGGGCGGCAGCCGGGTCGAGGCCGGACGCGCTGTGGTTCGCCACCTCGCGACCCGCCTACCTGGACAAGACGAACGCCACCGCGGTGGCAGCCGCACTGCGCCTCCCCGCCGACGTCGGCGCCTACGACTTCGGTGGGGCGCTGCGCTCGGGCATCGGCTCGCTGCTGAGTGCCCTCCGGGGATCGGTTACCACCCTGGTGGTTGCCGCCGACGTCCGGGACGGGCTGCCCACCAGCGCCGACGAGTCCGCCGGGGGCGACGCCGGCGCAGCCGTCCTGGTCGGCGACGGGCCGGGGGTGCTGGCCGAGCTGGTCGCCACCGCGTCGGCCACGGACGAATTCACCGACCGCTGGCGTTCACCGGGCGACCGGGTCTCGAAGCTCTGGGAGGAGCGCTTCGGCGAGAACAACTACCTCTCGCTCGGCCGCGAGGCTCTCGACCGGGCTCTGGCGGCGGCCGGCCTCGAGGCGGGCGACGTGGGGCGGCTGGTCGTGACCGGCATGCACGGGCGCGCCGTGTCGGGCCTGACCAAGAAGCTGGCGCTCGCCGAGGGTGTCGTGGTCGACGACCTGACGTCCGGCGTGGGCCAGAGCGGCGCGGCCCACCCGCTGCTCGTCCTGGCCTCGGCGCTGGAGTCGGCCGCGGGCGGCGCGGTGCCCGAGGGCACCGTCATCGTCGTCCTGCACCTCGCCGACGGCGCCGACGCCGTCGTACTGCGCACGACCGATGCGCTGGCGCGCTGGCGTCCCACTCGGCCCGTGGCCGGTCAGGTGGCCAACGGAGCCCCGATCACGTACGCCAAATTCCTGTCCTGGCGGGGCCAGCTGCAACCCGAGCCGCCGCGGCGCCCGGAGCCTGCCCGCGTGTCGAGCTCGGCCGCCCACCGCAACGAGGACTGGAAGTTCGGGTTCGTCGGGTCGAAGGACCGCAGCTCGGGGGTGGTCCATCTCCCACCCTCGCGGATCTCCATGGAGGGCGGGGCCGTCGACGACATGGAGCCCGTCGCCATGGCCGACGCCACGGGCACGGTGGTGACCTCGACCATCGACCGCCTCGCCTACTCCCCCAGCCCGCCCATCGTGTTCGCCATCGTCGACTTCGACGGGGGCGGGCGCTACCCCGTGGAGCTGACCGACGCCGACCCGGAGGAGATCCGGTCCGGCAGCCGGGTGGAGATGACGTTCCGGCGCCTCTTCAGCGCCGACGGCATCCACGACTACTTCTGGAAGGCGCGCCCGGTGCGCGAGGGAGGTCAGGCCTGATGGGATCGCACGGCATCCACGACAAGGTGGCCATCGTCGGCATGGGCTGCACCAACTTCGCCGAGCTGTGGGACAAAGGGCTCGACGATTTGATTGTCGACGCCAGCACCGAGGCCTTCGCCTCCGCCGGCGTCACGAAGAACGACGTCGACGCCTACTGGTTCGGCACGGCACAGAGCGGGATGAGCGGGATCGCGTTGGCCCGGCCGCTGCAGCTGCGCAACAAGCCGGTGACCCGGGTCGAGAATTACTGCACCACCGGCTCGGAGGCGCTGCGCGCCGCCGTGTACGCGGTCGCGTCGGGTGCCTACGACGTGGCGATGGCGGTCGGGGCCGAGAAGGTGAAGGACAGCGGGTTCCAAGGCCTCAACCCCATGAACCCACCCAATGACGGGACGGCGCGGACCTTGACCGCGGCTGCGATGTTCTCCATGGTGGCCCCGGCCTACGGGCAGAAGTACGGCGTGGACGAGGCGACCATGGGCGACGTGCTGGCGTCCATCGCCGTGAAGAACCACCACAACGGCGCCCGCAACCCGAGGGCCCAGTTCCGGCGCGAGATCACCAAGGAGGCCGTACTGGCCTCCCCCCGCCTCGCCGGCAGCCTCGGCGTCTTCGACTGTGCCGGCGTGGCGGACGGCGCCGCCGCCGCCATCGTGGTGCGGGCGGAGGACGCGCTCAATTATACGGACAAGCCCCTCTACATAAAGGCGCTCTCCTTCGCCGCCGGGAGCGGATCCGGACTGATCGACCCGGGCTACGACTACACGCACTTCCCCGAGTGCGAGGCGGCCGCGGCCGACGCCTACGCCCAGGCAGGCATCACCGACCCGCGCCGGCAGCTCGCCATGGCCGAGGTGCACGACTGCTTCACCCCGACCGAGCTGGTGCTGATGGAGGACCTCGGCTTCGCGCCGCGGGGCACTGCCTGGAAGGAGGTCCTGGCGGGCACCTTCGACCTCGACGGCGAGCTCCCGATCAACCCCGACGGGGGACTGAAGAGCTTCGGCCACCCCGTCGGGGCGTCGGGCCTGCGCATGTTCTTCGAGTGCTGGCTGCAGATGCGCCACGAGGCGCCACCGGAGCGGCAGATCGCCACCACCGACCGCGGCCTGGCTATGACCCACAACCTGGGCGGCTACCCGGGCGAGATGGTCTCGTTCGTCTCGGTGGTGGGCTCGCAGCTGGGCTGAGTCGGCTCGGTCAGTCGAGCAGCTCGTCGAGCGGCGTGTACGGCATGCCGTGCGCGTCGGCGACCGGCTTGTAGACGACGTGGCCGTCTGCGACGTTGACGCCTTCGGCCAGCGCGTGGTCGGCCCGCACCGCGTCGCGCCACCCGCTGCCGGCGATGCGCAGCGTGTAGGGCAGTGTGGCGTTGGCCAGCGCGTGGGTCGAGGTGTGCGGCACGGCACCGGGCATGTTGGCCACGCAGTAGAAGAGCGACCCGTGCACCTCGAACGTCGGGTTCGAGTGCGTGGTGGGGTGCGTCGACTCGAAGCAGCCTCCCTGGTCGACCGAGATGTCGACGAGGACCGACCCGGCCGCATCTTCTCGACCAGCGCGTCGGAGACCAGACGGGGGGCGCGGGCGCCGACCACCAGCACCGCACCGATGACGATGTCAGCCTCGACACAGACCTCTTCGATGGCGTGCTGCGACGAGGCGATCGTCTCGAGGGCACCCCGGAAGTGGTGGTCGACCTCGCGCAGCCGGTCGAGGTTGCGGTCGAGGACGAACACTTCCGAGTGCATGCCCACGGCCATGGTGGCGGCGGCGAAGCCGGCCACGCCCGCCCCGAGGATCACGACGCGCGCACAGCGCACGCCGGGCACACCGCACACCAGCACGCCACGCCCACCCCCGGGTCGCATGAGGTGGTGGGTGCCCATCAATGGCGCCATCCGCCCGGCCACCTCGCTCATCGGCGCCAGGAGCGGCAGCGAGTTGTCCTCCTGGCGCACCGTCTCGTACGCGATGGCCACGTTGCCGGCCGCGACGAGCGCGTCGGTGCAGGCGCGCGACGCGGCCAGGTGGAGGTAGGTGAAGAGGATCTGGTCCGAGCGGGCGCCGAGCCGGTGGTACTCATCGGCCACGGGCTCCTTGACCTTGCACACGAGGTCGGCCTCCGCCCACAGGTCGTCGGGGTCGTCCATGATCTTCGCGCCGGTGGCCGCGAAGTCGGCGTCCGGCATGGACGAGCCGTTGCCGGCGCCTTTCTCGACGAGGACGGTATGTCCGGCCGACGTCAGCTCACGGACGCCGGCCGGCGTGATGGCCACTCGGTACTCGTCGTCCTTCACCTCACTTGGGATCCCGACGATCATGGGGTCACTCCTCGATGTAGCTCATCACGTGCTTGATGCGCGTGTAGTCCTCGAAACCGTAGGCGGAGAGGTCCTTGCCGTACCCGGAGCGCTTGAAGCCTCCATGGGGCATTTCGGCCACCAGCGGGATGTGGGTGTTGATCCACACACAGCCGAAGTCGAGGTCACGGGCCATCCGCATGGCACGACCATGGTCGCGGGTCCACACCGAGGACGCGAGCCCGTACTGCACGCCGTTGGCCCACTGGAGCGCCTCGCCCTCGTCGCTGAACTCCTGCACCGTGATCACCGGACCGAACACCTCCGACTGCACCAGCTCGTCGTCCTGCCGCAGGCCCGCCACGACCGTGGGCGCGAAGCAGTAGCCGCGCTCGCCCACCTGCTCGCCGCCCGTCACCACCGTGGCGTGCGCCGGGGTCCGCTCGAGGAAGCCGCGCACCCGCTCCAGCTGGCTGGCATTGTTCAGCGGCCCGTAGTCGGCCTCCTCGTTGTCGGTGCCCCCGACCGTCGTGCCCTGCGCCTGCTCCACCAGCGCGGCCAGCAGGTCGCCGTGGACGCGAGGCCCGGCCAGGACCCGTGTGGCCGCCGTGCAGTCCTGCCCTGCGTTGAAGTAGCCCGCACCGGCAATGCCCTCCGCCGCCGCAGCTGCGTCGGCGTCGTCGAACACGATGACGGGTGCCTTGCCGCCGAGCTCGAGATGGACCCGCTTGAGGGTGGGCGCCGCGGCCGCGGCCACCTCCATGCCGGCCCGCACGGACCCGGTCACCGACACCATGGCGGGCGTGTCGTGCACCACGAGGGCCCGGCCCGTGTCGCGGTCGCCGCAGACGACGTTGAACACGCCCGGCGGCAGGTGCTCGGCCATGATCTCGGCCATGAGCAGGGCCGTGACCGGCGTCGTGTCCGAGGGCTTGAGCACCATGGTGTTGCCCGCCGCCAGCGCGGGGGCGAACTTCCACACCGCCATCATCATCGGGTAGTTCCAGGGCGTCACGGCACCGCAGACGCCGATCGGCTCGCGGCGTACGTAGCTGGTCATGCCTTCCATGTACTCCGCGGCACCGCGACCCTCCAAGAGACGCGCCGCGCCGGAGAAGAATCGAATCTGGTCGACCATCGGGGGGATCTCCTCGTCCATGGTCAGCTGGTAGGGCTTCCCCGTGTTCTCGCTCTCGGCCCGGACGAGGTCCTCGGCCCTGGCCTCGAGGGCGTCGGCGATGCGGATGAGGGCCAGGCTGCGCTCCGAGGGCGTGGTGCGCCGCCACGACGTGAAGGCCTCCGCCGCCACCCCGAGTGCCCGGTCGACGTCGGCCGGCCCCGAGACGGGCGCCTCGGCGAAGGGCTCTCCCGTGCTCGGGTCGATCAGGGGCGCGGTAGGCCCGTCCTCTGCGTCGCAGTAGGCGCCCCCGACGAAATTCTGCAACTTCCGCATACCGCTCCCTTCCCGTGGCCAGTTGCTACAGGATCACAGATCGAACCGCCGCCAACAAGCGTTTTCGCCATATCGGGACCCCGACACGACTAATTCTGCTTGACTGAGGGAGTAAAGGTGACACAATTCTGCACACCGGGGGTTCCGTGCCCGGTGGTCGAGAGAAACGAGGTGTGAGATGCCCGACACAGACGGGCCGACGGAGGCGGGCGCGCAGCACGACCCGGCACAGGCCTCCTCCACCCTCCTCGACGCCCCCAACCGGGCCATCATCGAGGCGCTCCAACGCGACGGCCGGCAGCCGTACGGCGCCATCGCAGAGGAGGTCGGGCTGTCCGAGGCGGCCGTGCGGCGCCGCGTCCAGCGCCTGCGCGAGTCGGGGATCATGCAGATCGTGGCGGTCACCGATCCGCTGCAACTGGGCTTCACACGACAGGCGATGATCGGGATCTCGGTCGAGGGCGACGTGCGGCAGGTGGCCGAGAAGCTCTCCGCCATGGTCGAGGTCGACTACGTGGTGATGTGCGCGGGCTCGTTCGACATCCTGGCGGAGATCGTGTGCGAGGACGACGAGCGGCTGCTGCACGTCCTCAACGACTCGGTGCGCTCCATCCCCGGCGTGCGGACCACCGAGACCTTCTTGTACCTCAAGCTGGCAAAGCAGACCTATACGTGGGGCACGCGGTGAGCGGCCCCGCTCCGACAGTGGAGGAACGATGAGCACCAGTCCGGAGAACTCCCAGCTGAGCGAGCAGGCGCGCCGGCACCTGTGGATGCACTTCAGCCGGATGGGCGCCTACGAGAACAGCGAGGTGCCCGTGATCGTCCGGGGGGAGGGCGCCTACGTCTGGGACCAGCACGGGAAGCGCTACCTCGACGGCCTGGCGGGGCTCTTCACGTCCCAGATCGGCCACGGCCGCACCGAGCTGGCGGAGGCGGGCGCCAAGCAGGCCGAGACACTCGCCTACTTCCCGCTGTGGACGTACGCGCACCCGCGCGCCATTGAGCTGGCGGAGCGGGTGGCGAGCTACGCGCCCGGCGACCTCAACCGCGTCTTCTTCACGACGGGGGGCTCCGAGGCGGTGGAGTCGGCTTGGAAGCTGGCGCGCCAGTACTTCCGCATGAAGGGGAAGACGCAGAAGACGAAGGTCATCAGCCGCTACATCGCCTACCACGGCACCTCCATGGGGGCGCTCTCCATCACGGGCATCCCGGATCTGAAGATCCCCTTCGAGCCCTTGGTGCCCGGGGCCATCAAGGTGCCGAACACGAACTTCTACCGCGCCGACGTGTTCGCCGACGACGAGGTCGCGTTCGGCCGCTGGGCGGCGGACGAGATTGAGCGGGCCATTGAGCAGGAGGGCGCCGACTCGGTGTGCGCCGTGTTCCTCGAGCCGGTGCAGAACGCGGGCGGGTGCTTCCCCCCGCCCCCGGGCTACTTCGAGCGCGTCCGCGAGATCTGCGACCGCCACGACGTGCTCCTTGTCTCCGACGAGGTCATCTGCGCCTTCGGGCGACTGGGCCACTGGTTCGGGGCACTCCGCTACGGGTACCAGCCGGACATCATCACGGTGGCGAAGGGCCTCACCTCGGGCTACGCACCGCTGGGCGCCATGATCGCCTCCGACCGCCTGATGGAGCCCTTCCTCGGGCCGGGCGCCTCGTTCCTGCACGGGTTCACCTTCGCCGGCCACCCCGTCAGCTGCGCCGTGGCCCTCGCCAACCTCGACGTCTTCGAGGGCGAGCAGATCCTGCAGCACGTGCAGGCGACCGAGCCGTCGTTCCGCAGCGCGCTCGACAGCCTCACCGACCTGCCCATCGTCGGCAACGTGCGCGGCGCCGGGTTCTTCTACGGGATTGAGCTCGTGAAGGACAAGGAGACGCGCCTCTCCTTCGACGACGACGAGTCCGAGCGCCTCCTGCGCGGCTTCCTCTCGGGGGCCCTCTTCGAGGCGGGACTGATCTGCCGCGCCGACGACCGCGGGGACCCGGTCATTCAGCTCTCCCCGCCGCTCATCTGCGGCCAGGAGGAGATCGACTTCATCCGGTCCACGCTGCGCGACGTCCTCTCCGAGGCGTGGCGCAGGATGTAGCGCCGGGGAGCGCCTCGGGGTACCAGCGGCTCTCGCTGTGGTGGGAGGCCGTGCCGGTCCCGTTGCCGCCGCGCCCCGCCCTGACCGAGGACCTGCACGTCGACGTGTGCATCGTCGGGGCCGGCTTCACCGGCCTCTGGACGGCGCACGCGCTGGCCCTGGCCGACCCGGCGCTGCGCGTCGCCGTCGTGGAGCGCGAGGTGGCGGGCTTCGGCGCATCCGGGCGCAACGGCGGCTGGTGCTCCGCGCTGTTCGCCACGTCCGACGCCGCGCTGGCCCGCCGGCACGGGCGCGAGGCCATGCAGGCCATGCGCCGGGCGATGCAGGAGACGGTGGACGTCGTCGGGGCGACGGCGTCCGCCGAGGGCATCGACTGCCACTTCGCCAAGGGAGGGTCGGTCGACCTCGTGCGGAGCGAGGCGCAGCGGGTCCGCGCGCTGGCCGAGGTCGACGAGGCGCGTGCTTTCGGCTTCGGCGAGGACGACGTCCGCTGGCTGGGGGCGGACGAGGCGTACGCCCTGATCGGTGCGGAGGGTGTCCTCGGCGCCACCTTCACGCCTCACTGCGCGGCGCTGCAGCCGGCGCTCCTGGCACGTGGCCTGGCGGACGCGGTCGAGCGGCGGGGAGTGCGCGTCTACGAGCACTCCGAGGTCCTCGAGATCCGACCCGGCGCGGCCGGCACCTCCCCGTCGGTCATCACGCGCGGCGGCACCGTCGAAGCGGACGTCGTAGTGCGGGCCACCGAGGCCTGGACGACGACGCTGCCGGGGCTTCACCGTGAGATCGTGCCGGTCTACTCGCTCATGGTGGCCACCGAGCCCCTCGGGGACGCCTTCTGGTCCGCCGCCGGCCTCGAGGGCCGCGCCACGTTCGCGGACCACCGCCACATGATCATCTACGGGCAGCGGACCGCCGACGGTCGCATCGCCTTCGGCGGCCGGGGGGCGCCGTACCACTTCGGGTCGTCGGTCCGCGCCGGCTACGACGCCGAGCCGGCCGTGCACGAGCTGCTCCGCCGGACGCTCACCGAGCTCTTCCCGGAGCTCGCCGGGGCGCGCTTCACCCATGCCTGGGGCGGCCCGCTCGGCATCCCGCGCGACTGGCACTCCTCGGTCGGCCTCGACCGCGCGGCGGGCGTGGCCTGGGCGGGCGGGTACGTGGGCGACGGGGTGTCCACCACCAACCTGGCCGGGCGCACGCTGGCCGACCTGATCACGGGCGCCGACTCCGCACTGACGCGCCTGCCCTGGGTCGGGCACCGGTCGCCGCAGTGGGAGCCCGAGCCCCTGCGCTGGCTCGGGGTCAACGCCGGCCTGTGGGCCATGAGGTTGGCCGACCGGAGCGAGACCCGCCGCGGTCGCCCGAGCCGGGTGGCCGGCGCGATGGGGCGTCTCCTCGGGCAGTGATCGGTGCCACAATCGTGCCGTGGCCGACACGGCGACCGACGCCATCACGAAGCTGATCTACACCTACGCCGAGCGGATCGACGACGGTGACTTCGCCGGGGTGGGCGACCTGTTCGCGCACGCCACGCTCACCTTCGAGGGTTTCGGCGACGCCGTCAGCGGTCGGGACGCCATCGAGGCCCTCTACACCCGGAGCACGCGGCGCTACGAGGACGGCACCCCGCGCACCAAGCACGTCATGACGAACGTGATGGTCGACGTCGACGACGACGACGGGGACGGGGCCGGGACGACGGCACGGAGCCGGTCGTACTTCACGGTGCTGCAGGCGGTGCCCGGCGCGCTGGCCCTCCAGCCGGTCATCGCCGGCCGCTACCGGCACACCTACGAGCGGGTGGACTCGCAGTGGCGCGTGGCGACCATGCACATCACCATCGACCTCGTCGGCGACCTCGGGCACCACATGCTCTTCGACCTCGCGCCATGAAGCTCTCGCTCGCCTACGGCTGGGACTGCACGCCCGAGGCGTTCTGGGCCCTCTACTTCGACCCCGAGTTCGTGATCCGCCTCCACCGCGAGGCCCTGGGCTCGACGTCGGCCGAGGTCGTGTCGCAGGAGGGCGACCTCACCCGCGGCCTCGTGCGCACGCTCCGCTACGGCCAGCGGCCCAACATGCCAGGACCGGTGCGCAAGATCTTCGGCGAGGAGGTCGTGACCACCGAGGTCAGCACGTTCGACCCGGCGACGTCGACGACCACGTTCACCATGACGCCGGGCACCATGGCCGACAAGACAGACATTGCAGGCGCCATCGCACTGAGCAGCGAGAGCGGGAGCACGGTGGAGACGTTCTCGCTCGACGCCCGGGTGAAGATCTTCGGCGCCGGGCCGGTCGTGGAGCGCTTCATTGAGCATCAGGCCCGCGACATGCAGGAGAAGGCGGTGGCGTACATGCGCGGCGAGCTCGAGGGCTGACCGCCGCGCCCTCCGCCTACGCGGGCGGTCCGGCCTCCACCAACGCCCAGAGCCGCTCGAGGTCGAGATGCGCCGCGCAGGCGTCGGCGATCCGGTCGATCTGGCGCTCGCGCAGCGCCGCGTAGGAGACCCCCGTCGGTCGCCACGCCGCACCGCGCCGGGCCGCCACGTCACCGAGGAACGAGGCCCGGAACGCGTCCTCCTCGAACAGCCCGTGCACCGTGGTGCCCAGGAGCGCACCGTCGCCGTCGCGGGCACCGACCGGGCCGTCCGCTCCCTCGGGCGCCAGCCACGGGACGAAGCCCGGCCGGGCTGAGAGGCGGCCGTGGCGGATCTCGTAGCCGCGCACCGGCATCCCGCCGGGCCCACCTGTCACGGTGAGGCGGGTGAGCTTCTCCTCCTCGAAGTCCGTGTCCACGGGCAGCCACCCGAGACCCGCGCCGGCCGGCTCGGCCGACTCGACCCCTGCCGGGTCGCGCAATTCCCGCCCCATCATCTGGAACCCGCCGCAGATCCCGAGGATCACCGGCGGTGACGCCCCCCGCCGCAGCGCGTCCAGCGCGGCGGCGAGGCCGCTCTCGCGCAGCCAGTGCAGGTCGGCCACCGTGGCGCGCGTCCCGCCGATGACGACCAGGTCGGGGTCGCCCAGCGCCCCCGGCTGGGCGACCCAGCGGACGTGCACCCCCGGCTCGGCGGCGAGCGGGTCGAGATCGGTGAAGTTGGACAGGCGGGGCAGGCGGATGGCCGCCACGTCGAGTCCGGCGGCGGAGGCCGCGGCGGGCGGCCCGGAGGGCTGCGCCAGGGCGAGCGAGTCCTCGGCGTCGAGCCCCAGGTCTCCGAGGTGGGGCAGCACACCGAGGGTGGCGATGCCGCAGCGGTCCTCCAGCTCGGCCGCCGCACCGCCCAGGAGTGCCGGGTCGCCACGGAAGCGGTTGATGACGAAACCCCCGATCAGCGAGGAGAGCTCGTCGGGCAGGATCGCCACCGTGCCGAGCAGGTGCGCGAACACCCCGCCCCGCTCGATGTCGCCCACCAGGACGGCGGGGATGCCGGCCCGCCGCGCCAGGCCCAGGTTCACGATGTCGTCGCGCAGCAGGTTGATCTCGGCGGGGCTGCCGGCACCCTCGCAGACCACGACGTCGAAGCGGGCCCGCAGCGAGGACAGTGCGGCGTCGACCACCCCGACGAGCGTCCGCTTGGACGCCTGGTACTCGGCGGCCTCCCGCACCCCGGCCGGGCGCCCCAGGACCACGACCTGGGACGAGCGCTCGCCGGTGGGCTTGAGCAGCACCGGGTTCATGGCGACCTCGGGCTCGGCGCCGGCGGCGATCGCCTGCACCCATTGCGCCCGGGCCATTTCGCCGCCGTCGGTGGTGACCATCGCGTTGAGCGACATGTTCTGGCCCTTGAACGGGGCCACTGCGACGCCTCGACGGGCCAGCAGGCGGCAGAGCCCGGTCGTGACCGTGGACTTGCCGGCATCGGACGACGTCCCGCAGACCATGAGCGCCCCGTGCATCACCGGAGTTCTAGCCGGATCCGGTTCACACGGATTTCACGGGACGCACTTGACCGGGGTGGCCCGCGCCATGTCATGCTGCGGGCGGCACACCTTCGGTCGCTCGTCAGGGAGGCGCACCGGAACCCGAGAAGGGTGGGGTGCGTGGACGCATGACCGAGGGCCGGCCGCCGGGGGGTAGCGGGGCAGCACCCCTCCCCCGGTCGTCCCTCCGGGGCGTGCGCGTGGTCCCGCCGAGGCGAACAACGAGGGAGGTAACGCGCGGTGGCGATCACCGAGGACTTCACCGAGGATCTCGCGGTCATTCACGATCCCGAGGCCAACGAGGTGTTCCACGTCGAGCAACACGGGATCGACTTGATCGCGCCCCACGAAGAGCGGATGCGACGCGGCAATGTGGAGGGTGATGTCCTTCACGAACTCGCGGAAATTCTCGTTCTTGGCTACGAATTCGGTCTCGCAATTCACCTC
>CAYWDQ010000052.1:0-19206 GCA_964457065.1 uncultured Acidimicrobiaceae bacterium
CTGGGCAATCGGGCCGACGCGGAGGAGGCCGTCCAGGACGCCTACTTGCGGGCCTGGCGCTTTCGCGACTCCCTCACGGCCGTGCCGAGCATCCGGCCCTGGCTCTACCGGGTCGTCGTCAACTCGTGTTACTCCAAGCTGCGCCGGGAGATCCCCCACCGCGACCGCCGGGCCGGTGACGAGCCACTGGCGCAGGTGCCCGGGCGAGGCGCCGACCCCGAGGCCAGCGCGGAGCAGGCCGAGATCGCCGGAACGGTGCTCGCCGCGCTGGGGCAGCTACCGCTGTCGCTGCGCGTGCCCGTCGTCCTGCGCTACTACGCCGACCTGAGCGAGCGGGACATCGCGCTCGCCATCGGGCGGCGCCAGGGCACCGTGAAGTCCCGCCTGCACGAGGCCCGCCGCCGCCTGGCGGCCGACCCTGCCCTGTGCGCCCTGGCCGGCGCCGGGGATGCACCCCGCACCGAGGAGACCGGCCCGTGACCATGCTCGACGACGACCGCCTCGCCTCCCTCTTCGCCCGCGCCGGCGCCGCCTTCGAGGCTCCCGCCTCGGGCGTCGAGGACATCTTGGCCCGGGCGGCGGGCACCGAGCGCGCGCCGGGCGACGACGTGGCGGACCCCGGGACCGGTGACGGCGACGGCGACGGCGCGGACGGCGCCGCACCCGACGGGGCCACGCCGATCCGCGACGGCCGGGTGCGGCGGATCACGGCCGCCGCCGGCCGGCACCGCCTCGTCTCGGCGGCCGCCTGCATCGTCGTGGCCCTGGGCGTCGCCGGCGCGGTGGGTGCCCTGGTGCGCTCGCCGTCGGGGCCCACCCTCACCTCGGGCCTGCCTCGGACGGGGCTCCTCGCGCCCGCCGGCGGGCCCGCCACGACGGTCCCGCCGGGCGCGGCGTCGTCGCCCGGCGCCGCGTCGCCGTTGCCCTCCAGCGGGTCGCAACACGCGGCGGTGTCGACGCCGGCGGTCACGACACCCGCCACGGTGCCCCCGCTGCCGGGCGGCGCCGTCGGGCAGCCCTCGAAGATCGAGCAGACCGGGACCCTCGGGCTCTCGGTCGGCCGGGGTGACCTCGGCCGGACCATGACGCGCCTGACGTCGTTGGCGGGGGCCTACGGGGGCTTCGTGGCGAGCTCGCAGACGCAGTCCGGCGCCGGCACGGGCGGCCCGCCCTACGGCAGCATCACGCTCCAGGTGCCGGTCGACGACTTCTCGACGGTGCTCAAGGCGGCCCAGGCACTCGGCAGGACGTCGGACCTCACGACGAAGGCCACCGACGTCACGGGCCAGTACGTCGACCTGCAGTCGCGCCTCACCGCGCTCGAGGACAGCAGGCAGCAGTACCTGACGATCCTGGCCAAGGCGACGACGGTGGGCGACGTGCTGGCCGTGCAGGAGCAGCTCGACGGCATCCAGACCCAGATCGAGCAACTCCAGGGCCAGTTGAACCTCCTCGACAGCCAGACGTCGTACTCGACGTTGACCGTCACCGTCAGCGAGGGGGCACCGCCGGCCCGCCCGGGGCCGCTGCCCGAGTCAGGCGTCGTGCGGGCCTGGCACGACAGCGTGGGCGGGTTCGTCGCCGGCGTGGAGGGCGTGATCCGCTTCGCGGGTCCGGCGCTCTTCGCGCTGCTCTGCCTCGGTGTCCTCCTGGTCGGAGGGCGCGCGCTGTGGCGCCGCTATCAGCGGCACAACCTGTAGCGACGGCGCTCAGAGGCCGATGGCGGCAGCGAGCGGGATGCCGGGCATGGTGACCACGCCGACGCCACCGGAAGGGCCGAGGTCCTCGCTGACCGCAATCGGGCCGCTGGCGCGCACCACGATCGGGTCGTAGCCGGCACCCCGGAGGACCGCGCTCGAGACCGACCCGGTCGCGCCGGCCGGCAGCGTCCCCGCACCGATGCTGCGGTCACCCGACGGGGTCACGTCGTCGACGGTGTAGGGCACGGTCGCGCCCGAGGTGTTGGTGAGCGCCAGGGAGTTGAGCGACACGCCGGCAACGGCGGGGCTCGTGGCCGTGCCGGGACCCGGAACCAGCCACTCGCCCGTCGGCGACGTCGTGCTCAGTCCGTCCACGGCCAGGGCCATGCCGGCCTGGGGCGCACTCGACGACGCCGGCAGGACGACCGTCCGCCCCACGACCACGCCCGGGCCGCCGGTGGCGTCGACGGCGGCGGAGTAGGTGGCGCCGTGCGGAATCCGCGTCTGCGCGCCCGTGTCCAGGGCCCAGGTCGTGCCCGGGGCGACCCTGTCGCTCAGTGGGGCGAGCGGGCCCGAGGCGAGTCGCAGGTGCACGGTCACCGACTCGGGCGCCGTCCCCGGGTTGAAGACGTCGATCTCCGAGGAGCCGCCCGTCACGTCCTGGCTCTGGGGGAACGTCCATTGCGACTGGGGATGTGCCGCCCCCGGGACGAGGGCCAGTCCGGCGGACGACCCCGAGAACCCCTGCACCTCCGATGCCACGACACGCCCGGTCCTGGTGGCGACGACGGTGCTCACGGTCGACACGTTCTGCACCTCGGACGCCACGTTCTCCACCTGGACCTGGCCCGACTGCAGCACGATCCCCTGGTAATTGATGGGATGGACCGCGCCCGTCGGCGTCATGAAGGTGAGGTCGACCACGACGGGCGTCGACGTCGGGTTCAGCAGCGAGACGTAGAGCGGGTCCGAGTTGGCGGTCGTGCCGCCCGGGAAGTACCAGTCGGCCGCCGTCGTGCTCTGGCACGGCGACTGGGACCAGCCCGAGGCGCCGTGCACGACCTGTGTCACCGCCACCCCGCCACCGGAGACCGTCACCGTCTCGCCCTCCCACGACCCCGAGGAGAGCGCCGGGATGGACGGGACCGCCGCACCGCGGGCCGGGACCGACACCGCCGTGTGGACGGACGCGCCGGCGTCGCTCACCGCCGTGACGGTGCCGTCGACCGCGCTGCCCGTGCTGTTGGTGAGGACGACGAAGCCGGGCGAGATCCCCGACGCCGTCGACTGCCCGGTGCAGTACCACGCCGACGACTCGGCATCGGGCGCACTGACGAGGGCGGCGGGCGGCCCCGGCGCGCCGGCCGGTGACGGCGTGCCGCGGGCGGCCGCGGCGATGCCCACCCCCACGACCACCAGCACCACGAGGACCAGGACCAGCCACCGGCGCTCGGGCCTGCGATGGGCGGGGCTCACGGCTCCCCCTCGGCGAGCGGCGGCGACGCCGTGCCCTCCCCCGCGGTCGCGGCCGACCGCCGTGGCCGGCCGACGAGCGCGGCGGCCAGGACGAGCCAGGCGGCCAGCTCGAGCGCGACCGCCACGGGGACGTAGGGAAACTGTGACAGCGAGAGCGACGCCTGACCGGCGGGGGTGGCGTACTGCGCCGCCCAGCCGAACGCGGGGCGCTGCGGCACGGCGCGGCCGCCGATGCTCAGTGTGAAGCTCCCGGCCGGTGCGTACCCGGCGTAGAGGGTGCCGGCCGTCACGCGGCCGATGGCGGGGCCGCCGCTCGAGAGCGCACCCAACACGGGCTGCCAGCCCGCCACGTCCGCCGCGCCCGGGTACGACCACGCGGGCACCGGTGGCAGCGCGGCCGCCCGGACCGCGGTCACCGGCATGTCCTCCCCGTTCTCGAACACCTGGACGCCGAGCTCGCCGGGCACGACCTGCAGGTCGTCCTGTTCGAGGAGGTCGGTGTCGAGCCCGGCCGGCGGCGGGGCGCTGACCGAGGCCGGCACCGTGCCCACCATGGACGGCGCCACGGCGTCGAGGACCACGACATAGCGCACGCCGGCGGACGCCAACAGCCGGCCCAGGTGCACGGTCCCGCCGGACACCGCGAGCCGGACGGCGTCGGCCACGAGCCGGGCGGGCCCGGCGCCGGCGGGGGTGAACACCTGCGCCGAGTCGGGCAGCCCCGCGGGCGTCAGTGCGAAGGCCAGGCCCGGCTGCACCGTCCAGCCCCCGGCGGGCAGTGCCCTCGGGTCGCCCAGCCACAGGACCCGCGTCACGCCGGTCGTGCTCGGACGGCTCAGGAAGGCGAGCGGCTGCTCCACCCCCTGGGACGGGAGGTCCCAGCGGCCGCCGACGGCACCCCCCACCACCGGGAGCAGGCCGAGCGCCACGAAGACGAGCGCCGAGACGCTCACCACCTGGCGCCAGCCGAATTCGCGGCCGGTGAGGTCGTTCTCGAAGGTGGAGATCCCGAGGCCGACACAGGCGGCGACGGCAAGTGCGGCCGGCGCCAGGACCACGGACTCGGACGGCGTGAAGGATCCCATGTCACCCCGCGTCGCGGCGAGGGCGAGGCCCCACGACGCGCAGGCCATGACCCACAGGCGCGCCGCCCAGAGCAACCGGGTCCCCCGCCCGAGGACCAGGGGCAGCGCCGCCGCCACCACGAGGAGCCAGACGATGGGCGAGCGGGCGGCCGGGCCGATGGCGAATCGGATGACCTCGCCCCAGCCCGGGGCGTTCGCCGCGGCGATGGGCAGGCCGAAGATCGCCACCGACGCCTTCCCCGCCAGGACGGTCCCGATGACCCAGGGCGCGGCCAGCGCCAGGGCCACGCCGATCCCCTCCGCGGCCACCACCAGGAGCCGCCAGCCGACGTCGCGCGATCCGACGAGCACCGAGCCCACCGCCCACGCCAGCGCCGTGACGATGACGAGCGGGACGACCGCCGGCGCGAAGCCCGCCGCCGCCGCGATGACGGCGCCGAGGATGGCGACCTGGCCCGCCGGGCGGGTGCGCCACTTCGGGCCGGGCTCCACCCCGTACGGCGCGACGCGTGCGGCCCGGGCCAGCCGCAGCGCGATGAACGGGAAGGCCGCGTACGCGATCAGGCCGTCCCAGCGTCCCGTGCCCAGCGCGCCGTAGGGCAGCGGGAGGCCGAGGTAGCAGATGACGGCGATCACGCGCGCCCGGGGCGAGACGACGGGTCGCATGAAACGCGAGACACCCCACGCGCCGAGGGGGATGCAGGCCAGCAGCAGGACCCTCTGCGCGGTGCCCATGGCGCCGAAGAGGACGGTGCCGGTGATGCCGGCGACGCCGAAAGCGGGTGAGGCGGGCGCGGTGGTGCCGACGCCGGCCGACTGCCACCCCGAGAAGAAGTGGTGCCAGCTCGTCGACCATGACGGGAGGGGAGCGAGCTGGCCCACGAGGGGCAGGGTGCCGAAGAAGAGGTCCCGCGTGCCGACCGCGATCACCGCCAGCGCGACGATCATGGCCACGGCGCGCTGGCGCCCGGTGCCGAGCGGCACGGACCGGACCTTGCGGCCGAAGCGGTCCCGGCCGGCGCGCCGGCCCAGGTCGTCGAGCTCGTCGAAGTCGGTGTCCTCGCTGAAGGCCGACCCGACGCTGCCCGTGAGGACCGCCACCTCGGCGCGCTCGTCGTGCCGCTCCGCCCGCTCCCTCGAGACGGCGACTGCATTGGCGGCCTCGAGGCCCTGGTGCGTGAGACGGCTGAAGTAGCGCGACAGGCGAGCGCTGCCACGCACCTGCAGCCGGCGCACCTCGGCGTCGGGGAACAAGCGGTGCTCGGCCAATTCCCCCCGGAGCAGGGAGATCTCGGTCAGGCGGCGGGCGTTCCACCTCCACGCACCGATGACGGCTCGCACCCGGTCGCGATCGCGCGCCAATACCGCGATGATCACCTCGCCGAGCGCCAGCAGGGCGGCCTGCGGCAACACCCGCACCAGGCTGAGACGGGTGTAGCACTTGAGCACGGCGCGCAGCTCGTGGCGTCGCTGGAGCATCTGCATGGTGACCGTGTGGCGTCCCTCGTCCACGCCGAGGACGGCCAGGGGCTCCAGGCCACCCGCGACGGCCTCGCGGTGCCGCACGCGCGCCTCGGGCGCGACGACCACACGCGACCCCGCCACCTGGCTGCGCCATGAAAGGTCGAGGTCCTCACCCATGGCCACGATCCCGGCGTCGAGGCCCTTCAATTCGGCGAAGAGGTCAGCGCGCGCCAGGATGCACCCGCCCGGGGCGACGAACACGTCGCGGACGGCGTCGTGCTGGCCATGGTCGACCTCGCCCTCGACGATGCGGTCGACGACGGCGCCGGTCTTGTCGCAGGTCATCCCGACGTGCAGGAGGATGCTCGGGTCGTCCCAGTTGACGAACTTCGGGGACACCACGCCGGCGTTGGAGCGGAACGACTCCTCGACCATGTTGTGGACGGCATCGGGATCGAGCGCGACGTCGTCGTGGCACAGCAGGAAGAAGGCCGCGCCCTCCACCATGCCGAGCACCTCGTTGGAGGCCGCCGCGTAGCCGGGTCGCCCGGGCAGGTGCCGCACGAACGCGTCGGGGTGGATGCGCCCCACCCGCTCGGCGACCTCCGTGCTGTCGTCACCGGTGGAGAGGACCAGGACCGAGAGCTCTCCGTAGTCCTGGGCGGCCAGGGATGCGAGGGCCTCTTCGAACCAGGGCCCGGGATCGGTCGTGACCACGACGGCGACCACGGCCGGCACTTGGGCGTCCATCAGGTGGCAGAGGCTATCCGGTTCACCATCGGCCCCCCAGGCACGGAATTCACCCCCACTGCTTGCTACTGTTTAACAAAGGTGATACTCTTGCATGTGAACGCAGAGGTCTGGCCGGCGGGCCGCTGCGAGCGGCTCTTCGGAGTGAACCGACCAGACAGGAGGCTCCCATGCCTGACGTAACCACCAACATCACCACCCTCTCGAAGGGTGTCACAGACCTGGCCCGCGACGCGGCGTACGTCGCCGTCGGCCTCGGCGTGCTGGGCTACCAGCGGGCCCAGGTGCAGCGGATCGAGCTGCAGAACCGCCTCTCCGGGGACGTCGCGCTGGACCAGCGCATCGGCGAGGTGCGCGACAGCGTCGCCAAGGGGATGCGGCACGTGGACGACCTGGCCGAGTCCGCCGTGCAGTTCGTCGAGACCACCCTTCAGCCACTCGAGGACAAGTTGCCCCCGACGGTCACGCAGCTGACCAGCAAGGCACGGGAGCAGGCTCGCGAGGTGCGGACCCAGATCCGCCAGCTCGTCAACTCCTGAGCCCACCCGCGTCACACACGCCCACGACGCTCGCCCTCAGTCCGCCTCCCAGGAGGCCAGGACGTCGGCGAGCGTCGTCGCGAGCGGGATCACCGGCTCCCATCCGGTCGCGCCGTGCAGCTTCGCGGCGGTGCCGCGGAGCACGGGCACATCGACCGGGCGCACCAGTTCGGGGTCGGTCCGGAGCGTGAGGTCCGCGCCGGCCAGCTCCAGGAGCTGCGCCGCGACCTCCGACATGGCGACGTCGCGACCCGAGCACACGTTGTAGACCTCCCCCGGGGCGCCCCGCTCCATCAGCAGGCGGTAGGCCGCCACGACGTCACGCACGTCGGTGAAGTCCCGCCGGGTCGTCAGCGTCCCCACCCGCAGCGCCGTGGCGCCCGAACGGCGGGCGTCGACGATCCGCTTCGCCAGGGCGGGCACGAAGAAGTTCGGGGACTGACCGGGGCCGATGTGGTTGAAGGGCCGCACCACGATGACGGACTGCCCGTACCCCCGCCACGCCTGCAGGGCGACCTCCTCCGCTGCGAGCTTGCTCGCCGCGTAGGGGCTGGCGGGCGCCGTCGGCGTGTCCTCCCCCAGCGGGAGCCGGCCCGGGTCGACGACGCCGTACACCTCGGCCGAGCTCACGACCAGCACGCGCGGGCCCGCCGTCAGCGTCCGTCCGGCCGCCAGGATCTCCGCGGTACCGAGCACGTTGACCCGCAGCACCCGGCTGGGGTCGTCCCAACTGTCACCCACGTGCGTCATCGCGGCCAGGTGGTAGATCGCATCGGGGACGACGTCGGCCACGACCCGGCGCACCGCGGCGCCGTCGGCGACGTCGGTCTCGATGTCGATGACGGCGACCTCGTCCCCTCGATCCTTCAGGTGCGCCGCGAGCCAGTGGCCCACGAAGCCCTTGCCGCCGGTGATGAGCGCTCGCACCCGCGGAACCCTACTGCCGGCCCGCCAGCGCCAGCGCATACGCGTCCACGTGTCGCGCCACGCTCGCCTCCCACGTGTGCTCCCCCGCCACCGTGAGGCCCAGCGCCCGGCGCTCCGTGGTGCGACCCTCCCGGAGCGCCGCCTCCAGTGCCCCGGTCAGCGCGGAGACGTCCCCCGGCGGCACCAGCAGTGCCGCCCCCCTCGCCACCTCGGCCATTGCCGTGCCCTCCGTCGTGACGAGCGGGGCACCGCAGGCCAGGGCCTCGAGGGCGGGCAACCCGAACCCCTCCTCGAGCGCCGGATACGCCACGACCGCCGCCTGCCGCAGCAAGGCCGGCACCGCCGGGTCGGGCAGGTACCCGGTGCGCACGATCCGCTCGGGGTGGCGGGCGGCCGACAGGGCCCGCTCGGTCTCGGCCATCCCCCACCCGGGCTGCCCCCCGAGCACCAGCACGGGGTCCGGCTGGGAGTCGGCGAGCAGGTCGAACGCGGCCACCAGCGGCGCCACGCCCTTGCGCGGCTCGAGCGTGCCGACGAAGGCCACCAGCGGCCGGTCCAGGGGCACGCCGAGGCCGGCCAGGACGTCGCGGTCCGCTCCGGGCGCGGGCTCGGTGGGCGAGAAGCGGCGGTGGTCCACCCCGTGCGGTGCGACGACGATCGGCGCCCGCACCTCACAGCACCTCTGCAGGCTGTCGGCCGTGACTTGGCTGACGCAGATCAGCACGCCGGCGTGGCGGGCGGCGCGGCGGATGGCGCGCCGGAAGAACGCAGCCTTCCAACGGAGGTGCCACTCGGGATGGTCGAAGAACGTGCAGTCGTGGACCGTGACCGCACATGGCACCGGCGACCGTGCCGGCATCGTGTAGTGGGGCCCGTGATGGACCTGCACGTCGAGGGAGCGCAGCACGGAGGAGAAGCCGATCTGCTCGAACGCCAGCCGGCCGGGCCGCGACCGGGGCACCGTGCCGCGCACCCCGGCGCCGGCGGCCAGGGTGTTCCAGCGGTCCTCGTCGCCGCGAGGGGCAATCAGGGTGAGGTCCACGTCGTCGCGCTGCGACAGGCCGTTCGCCAGCGCCATGGTGTAGTAGCCCGCACCACCGGGATGCAGCGGGACGGCCGAGACGTCGAGTGCGAGGCCCAAGGCGGACGTCACCGCAGCGATCTCCAGAGCACGACGTGCTCACGGGCCACGGTCGCCCAGGTGCGCGCACGCGCGTGCGCGGCACCGCGCGCCGCGAGGTCGGACCGGAGCGCGTCGTCGGTGAGGACCGCTGCGAGCCCGGCCGCGATGTCCTCGACGTCGAGCGGGTCGACGATGCGGGCCGGCGCCGGCCCCACCTCGCCCAGATCGTGCACGCTCGGCACCTCGGCGGACACCACCGACGGCGTCCCGACCCGCATGGACTCGAGGGGCGGCAACCCGTAGCCCTCGGTCAGCGGCACGTACGCGAAGGCGCGCGCTCGCCGGTAGAGCCCGGCGAGGACGGGCCCGGACACCGACCCCGTGAACACGATGCCGTCGGTGTCGTGGCCCGTGGACGGCTCCCGGCCCCAGCCGGCCGGGCCCACGATGACGAGGGGCCACGGGCCGGGCAGCGAGGGACGCACGGTGTGGAAGGCGCGCACGAGGCGGTCCATGTTCTTGCGCGGCTCGAGCGTGCCGACGGTGAGGAGGAACTCGCCGGGTACCCCCAGGCGGCCGAGCAGCGCCTCGGTCGCCGCCGGGTCGGGTTCGGGAAGGTGGTCGGCACCACCCCGGACGACGGTGATGCGCCCCGGGTCGACGCCGAAGGCCGCCACATCCGCGGCGACCAGCCGGGACGGGACGACGAGCGCCGCCCCGCCCTCGCGGGCCCGGACCAGCGCGGACTGGTGCCACCGCCTCCCGCGCGTCGTCGTGGCCTCCGGATGGCGCTGCCAGGCCACGTCGTGGACAGTGACCACCGCGCGGCTCCCGCTCGACGGCCGCGCCGTCGGTGTCGCCAGCGAGACCGAGTGCACGACGTCGAAACCGGAGGGGGCATGGCGCAGCCCGTGGTCCCACGCCCGCGTCAGGAGCGGTCCCGGGAGCCGCGAGGCGATGACCGGCCAGCCGAACGCGGCGAGCGGGTCGTCGGTCCGACGGCCCGGCGGCCGGCTGGCCAGGAGCGTGACGTCGACCGGGCCTCCCTCCCGGGACCGCTCCGCCAGGCCGCCGAGGAGGCCGCGCGCGTAGGCCCCGATGCCGCCCGGCACCTGGCGCCGGAGCTGCTCGACGGCGAGGAGCACCGATGGCGGCGCGCCCTCAGCCATGCCGTCCCGCCGCGTCGCGGTAGAGCTCCTCGAGGCCGGCACCGCACCGGTCCCACGAGAACCGGGCGGACCAGGCGGCGCCCGCCGCGACGAGCCCGGCCCGCAGCGCCTCGTCGGACAGGCACGAGTCGAGCGCCTCGACGAGCCCGCCGTGGTCGCCGGGGTCCACCATGAGGGCGCCGTCCCCGAGCACCTCGGGCAGCGAGCCGGCCCGACTGGCCACCACCGGCACACCGGTCCGCATGGCCTGCAGGGGAGGGAAACCGAACCCCTCGTAGAGCGACGGGTAGGCGAGGACGGTGGCCCGCGTGAGCAGGGCGGCCAGGTCGGGCTCCTCGACCCAACCCGTCCGGACGATCCTGGCGCGGGCCGGCGACGCGGCCACCGCCGCCGCCAGTGCCTCCTCGCCCCATCCGGGCGGGCCGGCGAGCACGAGGGCGACGTCGTCGTGACGGGCGGCCACCTCCCCGAAGGCGCGCACCAGTCCCGGCAGGTCCTTGCGCGGCTCGGCGGTCCCGACGGCGAGGCAGTACCGCCCGCACCCGGGCAGCAGTCGGCCGAGCGTGCCGGCGATCTCGGCGCCCGTGACCGGTGGGAGATCCGGGATGCCGGGCGCCACGACCCGCACGCGGGCGGGGTCGGCCCCGAACGCCTCGACGACCTCGTCGGCGACGAACGCCGAGTCGGCGTGGACCCACGCACCGCGCCCGAGGGCGCGACGGATCAGCCCGGGGTAGGCCAGGGTCGCCGCGTTGCACAGCTCGGGATGATGGAGCGGGGTGAGGTCGTGCACCGAGACGACCGCCGCGGCGCGGGCGGTGGGCGGGACCACGAAGTTCGTGCCGTGCACCACGTCGGCGCCGCCGATGAACCACTCCACCGGCGGGACGTCGGCCCGCCCCCACAGCGCGTGCAGCGGCCGGGCCGGCATGGGCCGCTGGCGCGCGGCGACACCCGCCGGAAGACGGGCCTCGATCTGGTGGCGCCGGCGCCAGCTCACGGCGTACGCCCTGACGTCGACGCCCGGGCGTTCCGCCAGCGCGGCGAGCGCGCCCCGGCAGAAGGCCCCGATGCCGGTGGGCAGACCGAGCAGCGGCGTCGCATCGAGCGCGACGCGCAGGCGCGTCGGCTCTGCGCCCCGGGACGGGTCGAGGCGGCTCAGGTCGTGATCGCCCCGTCGATGGAGAGGATCGCGCCCGTCACGTAGTCCGCCTCGTGCGACCCGAGGTAGGCGAAGGCGCCGGCGATCTCGTGGGGGTAGGCGAAGCCGATCGGGGTCATCAGCCGCTCTATCAGCTTGAAGTCGGCATCGGCGGGCGGCCCGAAATTGTGGATGATCGGGGTGTCCACGCCGCCGGGAGCCACCCCGTTCACGCGGACGCCGCGCGCCATGTACTCGACGGCCAGCGCCATGGTGAGCAGCCGGACGCCGCCCTTCGACGCGCAGTAGGCCGCGGAGTAGGGCTGGCCCTTCATGCCCGCCGTCGACACGGCGTTCACGATGGCGCCGCCGTGCTCGATCATGCCGGGCAACACGGCGCGGCACATGAGGAACGTCCCCGTGAGGTTGACGGCGATGATCTTGTCCCAGCCGCTCAGTGACTGCTCGGGCGTGTGGGAGAAACCGCCGATGCCTGCGATGTTGCAGAGGTTGGTGATGTGCCCGAGCTCCTCGCGCGCCTGCGACACCGCGGCGGCCACCGCATCCTCGTCGGTGACGTCACAGCGCGCCGCGAGGGCGCGTCCGCCCGCAGCGGCGGCCTCCCGGTTGATCTCCGCTGCCACCGTCTCTATGGCATCCTCGGCCACGTCGAGGCAGGCCACCGCGGCGCCTTCGGCGGCGAGGCGCCGGGCGGTGGCGCGCCCGATGCCGGACCCGGCCCCGGTCACCACCGCCACGTGCCCGGCATAGCGCCCGGGTGTGATCGCCTCGGGGGCGGTCCCCCGGTTGGGGTCGGACTCGCCGACTCTGGTGGTGGGGCTCATGCGGGCTCCTTCTCGTCGGCCTCTCCGATTGCGCCACTGCCTAGCACCCCCGAGGCCGGGCGACGATTCCGGGCCAGGCGGGTGCGTCGCTCCTCGGCCCCCGGCGCGGCCAGGGTGGCGAGGCGGCCGGGGTCGACCTTCATCATCGGGGTGAGCGGCAGCTCGTCGACGACCACGAGCACGTCCGGCGCCTTGTAGTCCGACAGCGTGCGGGCGCAGTGCGCCCGCAAGGCGCCCAGCTCGGGCTCGGCACCGGCCTCAGCCACCACCACGGCGACGCCGATCTCACCGAGGACCTCGTCGGGGACGCCGACCACCGCGGCCCGGGCCACCGCGGGATGCGACGAGAGGGCCTCCTCCACCTCGGCCGGGTAGACGTTGTAGCCGCCCCGGATGTAGCGCTCGTGGGCCCGGCCCGACAGCTGGAGGTTGCCCTCGGGGGTGAGCCGCCCGAAGTCCCCCGTCGTCAGCCATCCGTCGGGTGCGAGGACGGTGGCCGTGGCCTCGGCGTCGAGCAGCTCGTCGACGGCCCGCCCCCGGCCCGGCCCGCGCCCCCAGTACCCGCGCATGACCGCCGCGGACCGCAGGAGGACCCGACCGACCGACCCGGTGGGGACGGGCCGGCCCTCGTCGTCGACGATCGCGAGCTCGACCCCGGCGACCGGCTGCCCGACGGTGGTCGCCACCTCCTCGTCGGACGACGACAGCGTCGTCCCGGTCCCGAGGGACGACTCGGTCGAGGTGTAGCGCACCACGACCGGCACCCCGAAACGGCGGCGCATCTCGGCGATCATGGACGCCGAGGTGCGCGCCGCGCCCGTGCCCGCGACGCGCAGCGCACCCAGGTCGGCGCGCCCGAGGGCCGGGCTGTCCAGCATGAGCGCCCACTGGGTGGGCACGCCCTGGGCCACGGTGACCCGCTCGTCCGCCATGATGCGGACCGCATCGTCGGCCCGCCACGGGGTCGGCGTGATGATCGTCGTCACGGCGTTCGCGACCTCGTCCCACTGCCGCGTCATGTAGGCGACGTGCGCGAACGGCAGTGGTGACAGGCGGCGGTCGCCGGGCTGGCTCAGCACGTCGGTGCCCCGGGCGACGGCGGCCAGGTTGGCATGGTCGAAGACGGCCCCCTTGGGGTGGCCCGTGGTCCCGCTGGTCCAGACCACGGCCACCGGGTCGTGGGGAGCCAGCTCGGGCCACACCTGCGGCGGCTCGCCCCCCCACGAGGCCCGGACCTCGGCACGCTCGACCACCTCCACCGGCAGGGTGTCCGGCGGCCGCGCCGCCTCGCGGTCCACCACCAGCAGTACCGGTGCCGCCCGCTCCACGATGGAGGCCACTTCACCGGCACCCATGCGCGGGTTGATGCCCGAGGTGATGGCGCCCAGCCGCAGCAGGGCGGCGTAGAGCACGGCGTACTCGATACACGACGGCAGGAGCAGGCACACGACGTCGCCCTTGGCCACACCGCGCCGGGCGAGGTCGCCGGCCACGCCGTCGGCGGCACGGTCCCACTCGGCGAAGGTGAGGGAACGACGCCCCGCGCTCCCCGCGGGCTCCACATAGGCCTCGACCGGGCCGTTGACCCTGGCCGCCTCCCGCAGGACGGACACGACGGTCTCGTGCTGATCCGATGGGATGCGCTCTGCCATGGCGGGCGGCGATGGTACCAGGAGCTGCCGGAAGGACCCCCTCCCCGGCGCTCCTATGCTCGCAACGTGCTGGTGGCCCTGTGCGGCGGCGTCGGGGCCGCCCGGATGCTCTCGGGGCTCGTCCGCGCCGTGCCGCCGGACCGCATCACCGCGATCGTCAACGTCGGCGACGACATGGTCCTGCACGGCCTCCACATCAGCCCCGACCTCGACACCGTGGCCTACACCCTGGCCGGCATGGACAACCGCGAGACCGGTTGGGGCGTCGCCGGCGAGAGCTGGGCGGTCATGGACGAACTGGGCCAGCTCGGGGGCGAGGACTGGTTCCGCCTCGGTGACCGGGACCTGGCGACACATCTGTTCCGGACGGGCCGGTTGCGCGGGGGCGAGCCGCTCAGCTCGGTGACGGCGGAGCTGGGCCGACGGCGCGGCATCGCGGTGCGGCTGCTGCCGGTGACCGACGACCCGCTGCGCACCCGGGTCACCCTCGCCGAGCAGAGCGCGCTGGGCCCGGCCGGGACCGAGGTCGGGTTCCAGGACTACTTCGTCCGCCTCCGCCACGACGTGTCGGTCAGCGGCGTCCGGTTCGAGGGGGCGGCCGCCGCCCGCCCCTCCCCCGGTGTCATGGAATCGCTGGCACAGGCCGACACCATCGTCGTCTGTCCTTCCAACCCCGTCGTCTCCATCGGTCCGGTGCTCGCCGTTCCCGGCGTGCGCGAGGCCCTGACCGCCCGGCGGGAGCGGGTCGTGGCCGTCTCACCGATCATCGCCGGCGCCGCCCTCAAGGGCCCGGCCGACCGCCTCATGGCCGAGCTCGGGACCGAGTCGTCCGTCGTGGGTGTGGCGCGTCTGTACGCGCCGTGGGCCGGCACGCTCGTCGTGGACACCCAGGATGCCCACCGCGCCGCGGACGTGGAGCGCGAGGGTGTGCGCTGCATCGTGACGCCCACCGTGATGAGCTCGCCCGAGCGGGCGACCGACCTGGCGCGGGTGGTGGTCGATGCCGTCGTCTGACGGCGTGCTGGTGCTCCCGGTGGCGGGCCTCGGCGAAGTCGTGCCCGGCACCGACCTGGTCGGGCTGATCGTGGGCGCGGTGGCGCCGGCGCGGCCGGAAGGGCCGGCGCTGCTCGACGGCGACGTCGTCGTCGTCACGCAGAAGATCGTGTCGAAGGCCGAGGGCAAGCTGGTCCCGGTCGATCACGCCGACGCCGGCGCCAAGCTGGCGCTGGTGGAGCGAGAGGCGGTACGGGTCCTGCGGCGCCGGGGCGACCTCGTCATCACCGAGACCAGGCACGGATTCGTGTGCGCCAATGCGGGGGTCGACCTGTCCAACGTCGCGGACGGAACGGCGGCGCTCCTCCCGGACGACCCCGATCGCTCGGCGCGGGGCATCCGGGCCGGCCTGCGCAACGCGCTGGGCGTCGACGTGGGGGTCATCGTCTCCGACACGTTCGGAAGGGCCTGGCGCCGCGGTGTCACCGACGTGGCCATCGGCTGCGCGGGGGTGGCCGCTGTGCTCGACCTCAAGGGCACCCCGGACGCGGGCGGCCGCGAGCTCGTCGCCACGGAGATCTGTGTCGCCGACGAGCTCGCGTCCGCCGCCGAGCTCGTCATGGGCAAGGACCGCGGCATCCCGGTGGCCATCGTGCGCGGCGCGCCGCCCGAGTGGTTCCGCCCTTCCTCCGTCCGGGCCGAGATCATCCGCCCGCCGGAGGAGGACCTCTTCCGCTGAGCCCGCTCAGCCGAGACCGGCAGCCACGAACTCGAGCACGGCGCGCGTCCCGTCGGCGAGGTCGGTCCACGGCCGCCACCCGAGCTGGATGCCGGCTCGCTCGATGTCGAGGCTCGAGCGCAGCAGCTCGCCCGGCCGCGGCGGCGCCGTCTCCCGCACCACGTCCACCCCGGACTGGCGCGTCATGGTGTCGAGCATCTCGTTGACCGACGTCTCGAGTCCCGTCCCGATGTTGCAGACGAGCCCTCCCCCCCGGGTGGCGGCCCGCACGAACGCATCGACGACGTCGTCGACGAAGACGAAGTCCCTCGTCTGCTCGCCGTCGCCGAACACCGTCACGGCGTCGCCCCGCAGGATGCGGTCGGCGAAGATCGCGACCACGCCGGCCTCACCGTGCGGGTTCTGGCGGGGTCCGTAGACATTGCCGAGGGCCAGGGCACAGAACTCGAGTGCGTGCAGCTCGCGGTAGGCGACCAGGTAGTCGATGACGGCCTTCTTCGACACGCCGTACGGCGACAGTGGTTGCTGGGGGTGCGCCTCGCGCACGGGGAGGTCCTCGGGGGTGGGATCGCCGTACAGCGTGCCGCCGCTGGCGGCGAAGACGACGCGCTCGGTCTCAGCCTGGCGCGCCCCCTCCAGGATGTTGAGCGACCCGATGACGTTGACCGTGGCGTCGAAGACCGGCCGGGCGACCGAGACGCGGACGTCGGCCTGCGCGGCCAGGTGGAACACCAGTTCCGGGCGTCGGCGGGCCATGAGCTCGACGACACCCGGCGCGGTGATGTCGAGATGGTGGATGGTCAGAGCCCGGCCCGCACTGGCACGCGCCTCGGCGAGGTTCGACAGGGAGCCGGTCGAGAAGTCGTCGACGACGTCGACCTCGTGACCCTCGACGAGCAGGCGGTCGACCAGGTTGGAGCCGATGAACCCGGCACCTCCCGTCACCAGCGCGCGCATGCGACTTCTTATCCCGCGATCCGCTCGCCGTCGACCAGTGTCCCCGACGAGACAACTGCGTCGGCGCCGAGCACGGAGACCGGCCGCACGTCGCCCCGCTGGCCGACGATGGACCGGGGGCCCATCACGGAGCCGACTACTTTGGCGTCCGCGGCGACGTGGCAGCCCTCCATGAGCACCGAGTCGGCGACGAGTGCCCCCGACGAGACGACCGAGCCCGCTCCGAGGACGCTGCGCTCGACCCGGGCACCGGCCTCCACGACGCATCCGGCGAAGACGACCGACGGGCCCACCACCTCGCCCCTCACATCGCTCGCGCCCTCGACGAGGACCCCCCGGCCACCGTCGACGAGCCCGGGGGCCACCACGGCGCCGCGCCTGCCGTTGACGTAGTCGAAATTGGCCTGCAGATACGCCGACGGGGTGCCCGTGTCGAGCCAGTAGCCGTCGTCGGAGCGCGCGTAGAGACCCCCGTCGCGCACCATGGCGGGGAAGGTCTCCCGCTCAATCGACACCCGGCCGCCCTCGGGGATCCTGTCGAGGACCGTTGCCTCCAGCACGTAGGTCCCGGCGTTGATTTCGTTGGTGGGCGCCTCGTCGCGGGGCGGCTTCTCGACGAAGGCGATCACGCGGCCCTCGTCGTCGGTGGGCACGACGCCGAACGCGGAGGGGTCGGCGACGGGGTGCAGGGCGATCGTGCCCTCGGCCCCCCGCTCGCGGTGGAACGCCACCAGGCTCGTCAGGTCCAGGTCGGTCAGCACGTCGCCGTTGACCACGACGAAGGTCTCGCCGATACCGGCGAACTTCGCGGCGAAGCGGACGGCCCCCGCCGTGTCGAGCGGCTCGGGCTCGACGGCGTAGGTCAGTCGCACCCCGGAGGCGCGCCCGTCGGGATACGCCTCCATGAAGGCGTCGGGCAGGTAGCCCAGGGACAGGACCGCCTCGTCGACGCCGTGCGAGGAGAGCTGCGCGAGCACGCGCTCGATCATCGGGATCCCGACGATGGGGAGCATCTGCTTGGGCGAGGAGAGCGTCAGGGGACGCAACCTCGTCCCCTCGCCGCCAACGAGGACGACCGCCTTCATTACTTCGTCGTCGTGGTTGACGAGGGTTTCGTCGTCGTGGTCGCCGCCGGGGCGGTTGTCGTCGTGGCGGCGGGAGCCGTGGTCGTCGTGGCGACGGGCTGAGTCCCGGAGAGGACCTGGAGCAGCGGGGCGATGGCCGACGTCGGCTTGGGCAGCGAGGTGTTGGCCGGCACGAAACCCACCGTGATGAGTTGGCGGTCCACGAACTTGAGGTCCGCCGGCTTCACGGTCGTCAGGCCTCCGGCCTCCTCCAGCTGGCCGTTCTTGCCGGTCTTGGTCGTCAGCACCCACCAACGGGCCTGTACCTCACCGGCCTTGCCGGCGTCGGGGGTCCCGGCGGCACACTTCTCGCCGTTCGTGTACAGCGGCACCTTGGCGGAGGGGTACTTGACGGAGGTGTTGGTCAGCGTCAGGCCCGTGTACCCCTGCGCGAACTTGCCCAGGGTCGCGTTGTTGCCCGCCTCGCTCGCGGTCTTGGGCGCGATCTGCAGGACACCGTTCCCCGAGCTCGTCAGTCCCGTCGTCGCAGTGGTCGGCGAGGCGGCGAGGGCCGGCTCCATCGTCCCGCAGATGTCGAAGGCCAGGCCGGCGTGCCACGTCGTGGTCGTCGTCGGCTCGACCACCGCAGGCGTCTTGTTGTAGTTGTACTTGGCGATGGCGATGGATCCGAGCCCGACCAGGACGATCACCACCAGCGCGACATACCAATTCACCGGCATCTGCCCGCGATAGGTCGTGCCACCTCCTGTCGCGGCGGCGCGGGCGACCGATTTTCCTGAGGAGCTTCTCGCCATGGCGGGACGCAACCCTACAGCCTGGCGGGCAGCCCCTCGGCGACAGGCAGCCCGTCCAGCAGGCCCCGGTAGAGGTCGGTCGTCTCGGGATGGAGGCACTCCAGGCGGGCCTCTTCCGGTCGTCCCACCTGGGGTGATTCGGCGTGGCCGGTGCCCGGCTCCCCCGCCAGGGTGAGCAGTTCGGCCATCGTGGAGCGCAACCCGACCCGGTTGCCCTGGGCCGCGGTGGCGCGCAACAACGCGCGGTACAGGCGCTCGTCGTAGGGGCTCACCCTGAGCGCCCGGCGCACCATCGACGCCGCCTCGCTGCCGAGCCCGCAGGCCATGCACGCGTCAGCGGCTCGCAACGCGGTGCGCACCACCAGCGTTTCGATGCAGGACTGGGTGCCGTCGAACACGGCCCAGTCGGCGCGGCGCAATCCGCCGAAGAGGGGGCCCCGGATCAATTGCATGGCCTCGCAGAGCCGGTCCGGACGCTCCGAGCTCGACAGCGAGGCGAAGCGCTCGACGTCGGTGGTGACCGAGTCGTGCAGCCGCAGGGTGCACCCACGGGGAAGGTGCGGGGAGCCGTCCGGGGCCCGGCCGAGCGCACGCCGGGCGTCGGACGAGGTCGAGTGCACGGTGGGCGGGGCGACGGGACGCTCGGGCCAGATCGCCAGCGACCACTCCGCGTGGCGGACTCCACCCCGGTGGAAGGCCAGGTACACCACGAGCTCGAGGGCGGCCGAGCGATGGAAGGGCTCCGCCGCACCGCGGACCGTGACCGG
>CAYWDQ010000053.1:0-19042 GCA_964457065.1 uncultured Acidimicrobiaceae bacterium
TCGAGCCGTGGAACTGGGCGTCGCCGTAGGCGAAGATCCCGCCGTCGGAGGCCACGAACCAGTAGCCGTTGCCCGACGGCGTCGCCGTCATGCCGACTACCGGCTTGTTGAGGGAGAGGCTGCCGGTCGAGCCGTGGAACTGGGCGTCGCCGTAGGCGAAGATCCCGCCGTCGGAGGCCACGAACCAGTAGCCGTTGCCCGACGGCGTCGCCGTCATGCCGACTACCGGCTTGTTGAGGGAGAGGCTGCCGGTCGAGCCGTGGAACTGGGCGTCGCCGTAGGCGAAGATCCCGCCGTCGGAGGCCACCAGCCAGTACCCGTGGCCCGACGGCGTGACCGCCATGCCCACGATGGGCTTGTTGAGGTGGAGGCTGCCGGCCGAGCCGTAGAACCCGGCCGAGCCGTAGTTGAACACGCCGCCGTCGGAGGCCACGAACCAGTAGCCCTTGCCGTCGGGAGCCGCTGCCATGCCGACCACCGGCTTGTTGAGGTGCAGGCCTCCGGTCGAACCGTAGAAGCCGGCGTCACCACTGGCGAACACGCCGCCGTCCGATCCGACCATCCAGTAGCCGCCACCGTCGGGAGTGGGAGCCATGCCCACGATCGGAGCGTTCAAGTCGTAGTACCCGGCCCCGTCGAGGTAGACGAGGTAGTTGTCGTTGCCGAACCCGGTGAGCTCACCCTGCTGACCGTAGAGGTAGTACCCGCTGGACGGGTTGGTCGGGACGATGTTGTAGGCGATGGTGCCCGAGATGTCGACGCTTGCGTTGGAGCAGTCGAACTGGACGGCCAACGTCTGGACCTGGAACGGGTTCGACGCTGCCACATACTGATCGAGCTCGGCGCCTGCCGAGTAGTCGGGTTGGTTGACGTCACAGGTGGATCCCTCGGCCCCGACCCCGATCGACGTGCCCGGGCCGGTGAAGGTGGATCCGGCGGTGTACGGCGCCCCTCCGAAGATGAAGAAGTACCCACCGTCTCCGTTCACCCCACCGGAGCCGAAGGCCATGCAGATGTACGCATTGGGGTCCGAGGAGCAGGGTGCGCCCGACGGGTTGCTGCCTTGGTACACGGGCGCAGGGTTGTCGTAGGAGTAGACGTCTGCCTCGCTAGTCGCCAAATTAGTGACCACGACGTTGGCCAACGTGAGCGGCGAAACCGAGGAGCTGGCGCGTTCCGTCTCCGGCGACCGTGACTGTGGGGACGAATATCCGCCAGGCGCATGCAATCCGTATGGCTTCGCCGCTCCCGCGGGTGCACTCAGCATGATGGCTGAGATCAGCATGCACGTCGTTGCCAGCAACACGGCGACGAAGCGATGCAGCGTGTCGCCGGGCGATCGTGGCGTGAACCAGTTGAGCGTGGACATTTCCGTCTCCTTGCGTTGAAGTGTCGCCGGGCTGCGGTCCCGTCCCTCGCAGTCACCCGACGACGTGGCCGCGGATCTCGCAGCCGTGCCAATCCCCAACTAGATGCTCCGCACCTTGGCAGACCTCACCTCGGCACGCCGCCCCCGAACCGTACGAACCGCCGGTAAGGGCGCGGTAAAGGTTGCCAACGTGCCGATGCGGCGGGTCTAGGCGCTGACGGGCAACGAGAACCCGATGTGCATCGGTGCTTGCCAGCAACCGACGCGCATCTTCAGGATCTCGCCAATGCCGGTCGCGACGACGCTGACCGGACGGCTCGTGCCCTGCGGGCTGGCCGAGCGGGTTGCCGTCACGGGGTGGGTCTCCGTGGCGGGCTTCAGCAGTTGTTGAACGTTCATCGGGACACCCCTTTCACTGGTTTGTTCGATCCCGTGCTCTAGGTCTAGAGGAGGCCGGTAACGGTGAAGTAAGGGCACGGCGCCCGAGTTGCCGGCGGGCCGAGGTAGACGGCTCGATGGTGGTATCGCCATTTACCGGCTGCCTACCGGGGAACCATGGCATCCCGGCACGGAGAACGCCCCCTTTAGGCGAGCTGCTGACGCAGGGAAGGAAGTCAGAAGGACCTGGGACCTCGTTGTGGCATTGACGTGAACTACCGGCTCCGGCGCGACTCAATCCACCGCTTACGCCTCTGCGCCGACTCCTCGAACGCGTAGTTGCGGTTCGTCAGGCTCAGGTTGACTTCGTAGGGGTGTTCATTCCCCCAGAGTGGAACGTCGCCCTGAATATGAATCGGGCACCCGCGGAACTCGAGGAGGGTCGTGTCGATTATCCCTTCGTTGAAGGTGTCGGAGACATTCAAGTTCTCCTGTGTCAGGGGCGGCCGGTGACCCCCACTCGCCTTCGCCATCTCGATCCATTCCGCGATCGGCTTGGAGACTTCGACGAGTAGCTGGCACTCGTCCCCCGGTCCCAGCGTTATGGACCGCTCCGGCGGCGGCTCGGCAGGCCTCGCCGTGGCTGACGCTGGGATCGAGTCCCGTGACCCCTCGACGACAGTGCCGGGAGGTAGGAAGACCAGCCCCCTCGAGCGACCTTCGTTCGCGGCGTGTACCCAGCACGCGAGTGAAGCCACTGCGGCCCCAGACTCGTCGACGGGAGCTCCGTCGACCACGTCTTCGCTCCAGTCGAACGTTGCGAAAGCGCCCGATCTGATCACGAAGGTGACGTGGGGCGCTCGCTGGTCGATCCGAGCCTTGATCGCCTCACGGCTGTCGGCTTGGGCGGCGGCCACCGCCTCCCGCGTGAGTCGGGCTTGGTGAAGCGCGATGATCACCACGACGAGGGTCGCGACCGCAAGCCCGAGCGTCGACCACGCCGTGACATTGTCGGTCAAGCTCCCCAGCACCACGGAAAGGGCTTAGCAGGTGACGGCCCGTATCACCTGGATTTCCGCTGCATGTCGCACCCGATGCCGATCCGGGCCGCGGTCGGCGTCCCCAACTAGGGATCGTCGGGACGGTGGTTGACCTACGCGGGCGGGTGCCCAGGTGCCGACATGTGTGTTCGGGAACGAGACAGACCGGCCCGCCTTTACCGAGCGCTTACCGGGGAGCCATACCGTCCACCGGCAATGAACCCGAAAAACACTCTCTTCGCGATCGTATCCTTTCGCAAACTTCAGCTAATGTGCCGGTCACCTCGTTGGGGGGGGATGGTCGGACGTCGTGCTGTGAACGTCCGGTTGGAAATCGCCGGAGGAGTCCAGGGAGGGACGGGGTGACGATAACAGCGCCGCTGAGCCGGGCGACCCTTCGCCCAAAGGCCCAGCTGGAGTTGGCGCGCCGCGCCACACCCGTGCGGCTGAGGTTTGCGGCCGTCGCCATTGCGGTGCTCGCGCTGCTCACCGGGCTCGTGGCGGCACTGGCCACGACGCAGAGGCAATCCGCGACAGCGGCGGCGTGGCAACACGCCGAGCCGCTCATGGTGACGGCCCAGGCCGTCGACACCTCCTTGTCCGATGCGGATACGACCGCCGCCGCCTCGTTCCTGCAGGGGCGGGTCGAGCCGGCGACTCTCCAGAGCCGTTACCAGAGCGATCTCATACGCGCCGCGGCCGACGTGGCCGAGGCCGCGCGGGAGGCCGGGTCTGATCCTGCCGTCGCTACGAGCCTGGAGACGCTCTCGATGGATCTGCCCGTCTACGCCGGCATCGTCCAGGACGCCAACTTCAACGAACGCCAGGCGTTCTACCCGCTGGGAGCGGCATATATCGCCGAGGCGAATAATCTCATGCGCACGTCGATTCTGCCTGCCGCGGCAAATGTCTACGGGATCGAGAGCGGGCGGCTCGCTGACGATCAGTCGCAAGGGGTATCCCCGTTCCTGGCGATCGTGGCCGTCCTGGCCCTCATCGCCCTGCTCGTCGTCCTCGTTCTGGCACAGCGATGGCTGAGCCAGCGGTTCCACCGCACCTGGAACGTGGCGTTGGCGATCGCAACGGTGATCGTCCTCGCCCTTGGGCTCTGGTTCGCCGTCGCGCTCGTCAGCCAGAACTCGGGCGTCAACACCGCCCAGGCGAACGGATCGCGCCCGGTCTCGATCTTCACCGAAGCCCGGATCCTCGCGTTGCGCGCCCGGGCCGACGACGAGCTCACCCTCCTGACGCAAGATTCGGACTCGACCTACCAGAGTGACTACACCAGCACAGCGGCGGCCTTGGGGCACCTGCTCGACTCCTCGGCATCAACGGGCGGCTCGTCCACCTCGATTGAGCTGGCGCGGGCCAAGGCGGCCTTCGGGTCCTATGCCGCAGTGCACAACCAGATCCGGCACGACGACGTAGCGGCGAACGACCTCTCTGACGCCGTCATGCTGGCCTCGGGCAGCGGGGCGGGCCGGCTGCCGTTGATTTCTTCGAACCTGAACAGCGACCTCTCGAGGGGGATCACCACCTCCCAGGCGACGTTCGCCAACACCACCTCGGCCGCCGCCTCGGACCTGGACGGGCTGATCTGGGGCTTGGCCATCGGGGCCGTGCTGGTGGCCGCACTCATCCTGATGGGCTTTCAGCCCCGAATTGCGGAGTACCGATGAGGACCGGCCGATCGCTTCTGTCGACGCTGCTTCGCCCGCTCGGGCGTCGGTCCCGGTTCGCCCTACTCGGACTGGTGCTGGCGCTGGTCCTGGCCGCGTGCGGCACGTCTACGCCGGTCAAGCCTGCGGCCGAGGCGCCGCCGAACGTCCTTCCCAAAGGCGCCGTGGTGAACCCCACGTCAGCCCCGCTGTCCGACACGTCGTGCACGGCCAGCCTGCCGCCGCCCGCCACGATGCCCACGCCGGGCCAAATGCCGAAGGGCACGTTCATGGCCCAGATCCAAGCCCGCGGAAAACTCCGCGTCGGGGTCGACCAGAACACCTACCTGTGGGGCTATCGCAACCCCACGGGCCAAATGTCCGGCTTCGACATCGACATGCTCCGTCAGGTGGCCGCGGCAATCTTCGGGCCGAACGATCCGGGGGACATCCAGTTCGTCATCGTCCCCAATGCTGACCGTATCCAGGCAGTCCAGAAGGGACAGGTGGACATCGTGGCCGAGACCATGACGATCACCTGCGCCCGAGCGGAGAAAGTCGATTTCTCGACCGTGTACTACCAGGCCGGCCAAGAGATCCTGGTCCCCAATGGCTCGACCATTAAGGGAAAACAAGACCTCGGCGGGAAGCGGGTCTGTGCACCGGACGATTCGACCTCGCTCACGAATCTACGTGCCCTCGACCTGCCCCACATGCAGCTGTGGGGCGTCAACAACATGACCGATTGCCTCGTGATGCTGCAGCAGGGTCAGGTCGACGCCATCAGCACGGACGACGCCATCTTGTCCGGCCTGGCTGCCCAAGATCCGAACGTGAAGGTCGTCGGGCCACCGTTCAGCAGTGAGCCGTACGGCATGGCGATCAGCAAGACCCATCCCGACTTCACCTCCTTTGTCAATGGCGTTCTGGCCCAGGTACGGACGGACGGGACGTGGGCGCAGCTCTACTACAACGACATCCAGTCCCTCATCGGTGGCGCGGCCCCCACGCCTCCACCGCCGAGCTACCGGTGAGAACCGTGACGCGACTGACGACGGCGGAGATCGATCGGCGCATCGAGGAATTCCGGACTGTTCTGGACCGCTCCACGGTTCGCCTCGTGGAGCTCGATGCGGACGTCACCCGCCGCCTACTCGAGACCTCGCACGAACTCCGGGGCGCCTCCGCGGAGGCATGGGCCGATGCGTCGTTGCGACATGCCGCCATGTGGAAGAGCCAGCTCGCATTGGAGAGTCTCCTCACGCAAATGACCGACGAGAGAGGCAGTAGGAGGTCCGCGTCGCCCGCGGCGCTGGCGCGGCTCGCTGCACTGCTCGGGGGCGCGTCCGTGCAGCTGCCGCGCCCGCCTGAGAGCGGGCCTCCACGCCTGACCGATGACGCCACGCCCTCCGTGGCGTGCTCCGTCGCCCAGGTCTTCGAGCAGATGTCAGCCGACTTCGCCGTGGTGACCGAGTTCGTGGGCTCTGTCGCACGGGCTTGGGGGGAGTTGACCGATCGCCTGGACGATCTGGCGGCGTTGATGCTCGAGCTGGAGAAGGAGATCCAAAGGTCCGGAATGCGGCGGCCGAACGATCTGGGTGTGTTGGGACGGACCGTCGCCGAGGCAAAGACGACGGCGAAGGAGGATCCGATCTCCCTCGGATCCGGGGAGGTCGCGCTGCTCGAATCGCGAGCTCAGCGCCTGTGCGAAATGGTGCATGGGGCGACCCGGGTGCATGAGGCGGACCTGGAGGAGGTTGTGGCCGCCGATCGGAGCATCGGTGCCGGACTGGAGGCTCTGGCGACCTGCCGCACGCAACTTGACAGGTGGTCCGAGAAGATCGTCGTCCCCGACTCGACCGTGGCCGAGCTGGACCGCCTTGCTCGAGGGCTCGATCGGCTCCGCCTCGAGTGCGAGCAGGCGCAGAGCCCGGGCATCGGAAGGCCGACCGCCGAGCTCCGCCGGCGGGCCGACGCGCTCCACGATGAGGTGACGCGGCTGACCAAGGTCGAGGGTGCTCGGGTGGAGCGGCGAGACGAGCTGCGCGGCCTGCTCGGGGCATACCAGGCCAAGGCAGCCGCGGTCGGGCTCGCCGAGTGCCCCGAGATCGACGGTCTCTACGCGGCCGCGCACGACGCGCTGTACTGCGCGCCCTGCAACCTCGAGGAAGGTGAGCGGTGCGTGACGGTGTTGCAGAGAGCCATCCGCCGTTTGCAGGAGGTGAGCCAAGATGGTCGCGTGTGAACGTCCCGGTTGTGGCGGTGAGATCGAGTCGGGCTACTGCAACCTGTGCGGACACATCGCCGCCTCGTCCCGGGGAGGTGGGGTGCCCGGCGAATTGTCCGAGGCCTCTGTCCCGGAAGGCGGGCTCACGTCAGGTCCCGGGCGGGCGAACGACTCGGCATGCGAGCGACCGGGGTGCGGAGGGACGATGGTGGACCTCTATTGCGACCGGTGTGGCCATGCTCGCCTTGGCGAGTCCCAGCGGGTGTCCGGGACCGCACCTCCGGCAGGCGTGACTTCTGCCCCCATCATGAGCGCCTCCGCAGTGAGCGCTTCGTCGGGGTCCCAAGAAACGAGCACGATCCGGAGGATCTCCTCGTCGACGTTGACCACAGGTCGTTCGATCGGAGCGACCACCTCCGGTGGGAGTCGAGGAAATTTGGGAGCGGGACTGGTCGACATACCGTCGGTGCCCTACCGCGACCCGCAGTCCGTCCTCCTCGTCGACCCGGAGGTTCCGGAGAGGAAGCGGTTCTGTGCCCATTGTGACAATCCGGTCGGCCGCAGTCGCGGAACGCGTCCGGCCCGCACCGAAGGGTTCTGCCCCCACGACGGCAAGGCCTATTCCTTCACCCCGAAGCTCTGGCCCGGTGACCTCGTGGCGGGCCAGTACCGGGTGGCAGGCTGCATCGCGCACGGCGGTTTGGGCTGGATCTACCTGGCGCAAGACAAGAACGTCTCAGATCGATGGGTCGTTCTGAAGGGGCTCCTTGATTCGGGCGATGAATCCGCCATGGCTGCTGCTATCGCGGAGCGACGATTCCTGGCGGAGGTAGAGCACCCCAACATCGTCAAGATCTACAACTTCGTCGAGCATGACGAGTTCGGTTACATCGTCATGGAGTATGTGGGCGGGGAGTCGCTGCGCGAGATCCGGAGCCGGTACCGGGAGGAAGAAGGCGGCCCCCTCCCCGTGGCGCAGGCCATCGCCTACATCCTCGAGATCCTCCCTGCTATCGGGTTCTTGCACCGCCGCGGTTTGCTCTTCTGTGACTTCAAGCCGGACAACGCCATTCAGACCGAGGAACAGCTCAAGCTCATCGACTTGGGGGGTGTACGCCGGACGGACGACGCCGACAGCGACCTGTATGGCACGATCGGCTACCAGGCGCCTGAGGTCCCCGAAGCCGGTGCGAGCATCTCGTCGGACCTCTACACGGTTGCACGGACCCTTCTGGTCCTCACGGGGGATTTCGCGGGCTTCCAAGACGAGAAGCGCTACGCCGTGCGGTTGCCACCACCTCAGGAAGTGCCGGTCTTCCAGCGTTACGAGTCGTTCCACCGCTTTTTGCAGAAGGCGACGGATGCAGACCCGAGGATGCGATTTCAGTCGGCCGCGGAAATGGCGGAGCAGTTGGTCGGGGTGCTCCGCCAGGTTGTTGCCGCCGACGGCGGTAGTCCCAGGTCGGCTCCGAGCACCCTCTTCAGCTCGGAGCTGGGCGCATCGCCCGACACGAGCCCGTGGCAGTTCCTGCCGGTGCCGGCGGTGGACCCGTCCGACTCGGCGTCGGGCGTGCTCGCGACCTTGGCGCTGGTGGGCGCCGACCAACGCCAGTCGCTCCTCGAGACCATTCCCCGGTCTCCGGAGCTGAGCCTGTACATCGCGCGGTCGGCGCTCGACGACGGTGAGTTCGACGTCGCGAAGAGAGAGCTCGACTCAGACGAAGCTCACGACAGCGGTTGGCGGGCGGCGTGGTGGCGCGGTGTGCTGCACTTGGCCGAGGGCAGGCCCTCCGACGGCCTTTCGTACCTCGAGGCCGTCGCCACGGAGCTGCCCGGAGAATTGGCCCCGAAGCTGGCCATAGGCGTCTGCTTCGAGCAAGCGGCCGACGGAGACGATCCCTCCTCTCCCACGGGGGAACGGAGCTCCGAGTCGGTCTCACAGCAACTCCGATATGCAGCGCGCTACTACGGGCTGGTGGCCACCACGGACCCGGGATACGCAAGCGCCAGCTTTGGACTGGCCCGCGTCGCCATGCGGTTGGGAGACAGAGAAGAGGCCGTCTCGGCCTTGCAGAGGATCCCGAGATCCTCGAGTGCGTACGTGACGGCTCAGGTCACGCTCTGCCGGGTGCAGTGCGCGCCGCTGCAGGGTGAGTCGCCCCAGCTCACGGACCTCGTCGCGGCCTCGGACGTCCTCGACGGGCTGGCCCTGGACAATTCGGTGCGGCTGCCCCTCGTGAGGGACGTGCACCAGCAGGCGCTGGCGATGCTGCTCGACGGACGCGTGGCGTCCGATGACAGCGTCCAGCTCATGGGTGCTGCGCTCGACGAAGTGGACCAACGGACCGCGCTCGAGCGCGCCTTCCGATCCCTGGCACGGATCGCCTCGAGCGACGAGGAGCGATTCGCCCTGGTCGACCTGGCGAACGACTACCGACCCCGGACGATGACGTGAAGACGGGAGTGTCGTGAGCCTCCAAACCGATACCGACGCTGAGGTCCGACCGTGCCCGCAATGCCAGTCGCCAGTCTTCGACGACGAGCTCTACTGTGAGGAATGTGGACGACGCGTCGCCGACCAGCCGCTCGTCGACAACGCTGTGGCGCCCCGCAGGCACGGCTATCGCGACGAACATGATCTGGGTGTGATCGCGGGCGTCACGGACCGGGGCACCCGCCGTCATCGAAACGAAGACGCCCTCGCCATCGCGGCGGTCGACGGCCGGATCGTCGCCGCCGTATGCGACGGCGTCGCCTCCACCGCAAATCCCGATCAGGCGGCCCGAGCGGCGGCGAACGCCGCCCTCTCCGTTGTCGAGCTGCTGCTCTCTGCACCGTACTGGCCCGAGGACTCAACACTGGTGGAACTCCTCGGCAAGGCGTTCGCTGAGGCCCAGCGGGCCGTGCTCGAGGTCCCCCACGACGAACCAGACGGAAATGATCAGTCGCCTTCGACCACCATGGTCGTCGCCGTGGCAGCACAAGGTCACGTGACGGTCGCCAACGTCGGGGACAGCCGGGCCTATTGGTTGAGCGCCAACCCGGACCAGGCCAGGCTGCTCACGGTCGACGACTCTTGGGCTCAGGAGCGTATCGCCGAAGGCATCGCGCCCGACGTCGCGTATGCGGACCCGGACGCACACATCATCACCCGATGGATCGGGGGGGAGGCCGAGTCGGTGACGCCCGCCGTGGTCACGCTGGACGTCACGGAGCCGGGACTGCTGCTCGTCTGCAGCGACGGCCTCTGGAACTACTTCGAGGACCCGCACCGCCTCCTCGAGCTGATCCCCGACTGGGCCGTGTCGGCGCCGATCGAGACCGCCCGGCGTCTCACCGATGCCGCTCTGGTCGCCGGGGGCCACGACAACATCACGGTCGTGGTGGCGCCGCTCGACCCCGCGGCGGCCGGCACGACAGCGGGACCGCCGGAGCAGTAGGGACGAAGGAGTAGGAGAGCCATGGCCGACTTCCAGATCGAGTGCTTCCAGAATGAGTTCCTCCCAGAGGGTGGACAGGTGATGCATGCCGTCCTCACCGTGTGCGCGTCGGGGACCGGCTCGAGCGTCTCTGATCCTGCCCCCGCGGCGGATAGGACCGAGCTGCTCATCGTCGACACGTCGGGATCGATGAACGGGAGGAAGCTGCGATCCGCCAAGGCTGCGACCGCCGCCGCCGTCGATTGCATCCCCGACGGCGTTGGATTCGGGATCATCACCGGCAATCACCAGGCCGAGCTGGCCTATCCGCTGTGGGGTTCCGTGGCCGTGTCCTCGGCGCAGACGCGGGCCGAGGCCAAGGGGGCGGTGAAGAATTTCGAGGCGCGAGGAGGCACGGCCATCGGAGCGTGGATCGAACTCGCCCAAGGCATCCTGGGGCAGTCGGAGGGAATTCGGCACGCCATCCTTCTCACCGATGGCCGCAACGAGAGCGAGGAGCCCGAGGAGCTCGATGAAGCCCTCCGTCGAGCCGACGGTGCGTTCCAATGCGACTGCCGCGGCGTGGGGGACGATTGGGAGGTGGCGGAGCTGCGCAAAGTCGCCACGGCGTTGCGCGGTTCGTATGACATCGTCGCCGACCCCGACGGCCTTGCGGCCGACTTCTCCGGACTGATGATGCAGTCGCTGAGCAAGCAGGTCGCGGAGCTCACCCTGCGCGTGTGGACCCCGCAGGGCGCCGAGATCGTCGCCCTCAAACAGATGGAGCCGCCGCTCGACCTCGTCGGGAGCCGCACCGCGGGGGGACCACTCGTGGGCGATTACACGACCGGTGCGTGGGGAGACGAGTGCCGAGACTTCTACCTCAGCGTGCGGGTGCCGGTCGGCGCGGTCGACGACAAGATGCTGGTGGCCCGGGTGACGCTGCTGGTCGGCGACGAGCCGGTCGGCCAGGGCCTGGTCACTGCGGTGTGGACCGACGATGTCGCGAAGTCGACCCGCATGAACAAGCGGGTCGCGGCCGCCATCGGTGAGGGGGAGCTGGCCGACGCGATCCAAGAGGGTGTCGACGCTCACCGAGCCGGGGACGAAGAGACCGCGACAGATCGGTTCGCGAAGGCGGTGGACATCGCACGCGAGTCGGGCAACGACGATGCCATCGACCGGCTTTCGAAGATCGTCGACATCGACACGGTTACGGGCCGGGTCCGGCCAAAGGCCAAGGTGGACAAGGTCGACCTCATGACCGTCGAGACGCGGTCCACCCGGACGACGCGGACCGTGCACCGCTTCAAGGGGAGCGACCTGGGCCGCTGCGACACCTGCCGGAGGCCGGCGACAGACGCGGTCCACCGGGTCGCCGGGACGAACTCGCCCAACGGGACGACGTGAGCACCCGCTGTCCGAGGGGGCACACCTCCGAGACGCCCGATTACTGCAGCGTCTGCGGTGCGGCCGTCGTGTTCACGCCGCCTGTCGTTGAGACGCGAGTCGCTCGGTGCCCGAACTGCGGGTCACCGCCGGGCTCGGGTACTGCGTGCGTCCAGTGCGGCTACGTCCTGAGTGCCCCAGTCGCCGAAGCGCCCTGGGTGGAGCAGAACTGGGAGACCGTCGTGCGCCCCGACCGCGAGTACTACGAGATGTTGGAGCCCGATGGGATGGAGTTCCCCGAGGAGACCTATTCGCGCCGCTTCGCGCTGATCGGCGACTTCGTGAGCATCGGGCGGCGAAGCAAGACGCAGGGGATTCAGCCCGAGATCGACCTCTCGGGCTCGCTGGAGGACACCGGAGTGTCGCACCGCCACGCCGTGCTGATGCGCCAACCGGAAGGGAGCTGGGCACTGGTAGACCAGGACTCGACGAACGGGACCTATCTCAACGCCGACCAGGAACCCGTCGCACCGAATCATCCCATCCCCCTGTCCGACGGTGACCAGATCCACCTCGGTGCTTGGACCACCCTGACCGTCGAACGCGTCGACCCTGCTCAGATGCCGCAGGCCGACGTGGACAGCCGCCCGTCCAAGGACACCCGCAACCTCGCGCGCGGCCGGCGTCGTATGGAGGTCGATCTCCTTGGTCCTCTGCGACTGAGGGTCTCGGGCGAGGACGTCCCGATCGGCGCCGCGAAGGAGCGGGCGGTGCTGGCGCTGCTCGCCCTGAGAGTGGGCACCCCGGTCTCTGCGCTCGATCTCGAGTGGGCCCTGTGGGGTGAGGAAGTACCCAAGACCGCAAGCGTGGCGCTCCGGGGTTACGTGCACGACCTACGCCAACTACTGCCCGACGACACGATAGAGACGACGACCCCGTTGGGCTACAGATTGACCGCAAACAAGGACTGGATCGACGTGGTCCGCTTCGAGCGCAAGTGTGGCCGGGGTCGCGCCCTCCTGGCGTCGGGCCACCCCGGGGCGGCGGTGGCCGAGCTCACTCGGGCCCTGGATCTCTGGCGCGGGGAGCCGTTGCTCGACCTCGCCAACGGACCGACCGGGGCGACCGAGGTGGTGCGGCTCAACGAGCGCAAGGCCGACGCCGAAGAGGATCTGTTCGAAGGCCGCCTCCGGCTCGGCGATCACCAGACCCTCACGGCGGACCTGTGGCCCGCGGTGGAGGCTGAACCGCTGCGCCAGCGCAGGTGGGCGCAGCTGATGCTCGCCCTCTACCGGTCTGCTCGCAAGGTCGACGCACTGCGCGTGTTCCAACGCCTCCGCAACGAGCTTGGAGAAGGGTACGGCCTGGAGCCCTCGGCTGAGCTGGTGGCGCTGGAGCACGGCATCGTGATGGACCGGTCCGATCTGCTGTGGATGCCGCCCATGGACGCCGCGTCCTGACGGTCGCGTCGGTGACCTGACCGGGTCCCGGAGCGATCGGCTCCGTTCAGCCGGCGATCAGATCTTGACGACGGGGCAGGTGATGGTGCGGGTGATCCCCTCGATCTGCTGGATGTCCCGCACCACCATACGACCGAGATCGTTCATGGAGCCGGCTTCGGCGCGGGCGATGACGTCGTAGGGCCCGGTCACGCCCTCGGCCACGGCGACGCCGTCGACGGCGTTGACCTGGTGGGCCACCTGGGCCGCCTTGCCGACGTCGGTTTGGATCAGGACGTACGCGTGGACGGTCACGGCACACCGTACATTGGCGTGGTGGCGATGTCGCCGAAGATCGAGCAGTTCAAGGTCATGGCCCGGCAGGCCCAGCAGGACTTGTTCGACCAGAGCCAGCCGATCGGTCGGCTCTCCCTGGTGCAATGCGCGATGCTCGCCGGCGGCACCGTGGTGACCATCTCACTGGCGGGCTCGCTCTTCTTCTCCATCTCCCCGAACGCCGCCGACCACAAGGTGCTCCTCTACCTGCTCTTCACGCTCGCGCCCTTCGCGATCGTCTCGCCGCTGCTCGGCCCGCTCATCGACCGCAGCCGCGGTGCCCGACGCCTCATGGTGGTGTGCTCCGCGATCGGACAGGCAGTGCTGTGTCCCCTCATGGCCACCCACATCCACAGCCTGCTGCTGTTCCCGCTCGCCTTTCTCGTGCTGGTGTGCCAGAAGCTCTACCTGGTGACCAAGGGCGCCCTGGTCCCTGAGATGGCCGAGCTCACCGCGCCCGACGAGCACGGTGAGCAGGCTGGCTACGCGCCGCTCAACGCCCGCCTGACGCTGCTCGGCACGCTGGCCGGCTTCGTCGTCTCCGTGCCGGCAGTGATCCTCTACAAGCTGGGCGGCTCCCCGGCCGTGCTCGTCCTGGCCACCATCGTGTTCGTGGCGGCGGCGGTCGCGGGTGCCCGGCTGCCGGTCCTCTCGGGGCAGACCGACGAGCGGCCGTGGACCGACGAGGCGACCCGGGTGCGCGAGTACGGTCAGCCCGGAGAGACGCACGCTCGCGAGCAGGACCTCATACGGCTGCAGCCGATCGCGAACCCCGAGGTGATGCTCGGACTGACCGCCATGTGCATCGTGCGCGGTCTCACCGGCTTCATGACCTTCATGCTCGCGTTCGGGCTGCGCCGCATGAAGGGCGTCGGCCTGTACTGGTACGGTCTCGTCCTGGCCGCCAGCGGCGTGGGGGCCATCATCGGGCTCGTCCTGGTGGGACGGTTACGCAAGCACCTCACCGAACAGCAGTTGTTGCTGTGCTCCCTCTGGCTCATCGCAGCCACCGCGGCCGGGTGCGCCGTCTGGGGCACGCTGCTGGCGCAGGTCGTGCTCGCCTTCATGGTCGGCTTGTGCGGTGCGGTGGCGCAGCCGTCCTTCGACTCCATGACGCAGCGCTACATCCCACTTTCGGCGCAGGGGAGAGCGTTCGCCCGATTCGGCATGCGCCAGCAGCTCGTCTGGGTGGTCGGCTCGCTGATCCCGGTGATCATCGCCTTCACGCTGCCGCAGGGCGACGCGACGATGGCGGTGCTGGCCGCACTCGGCGGCCTCTCCTACGTCTCGGGACGCCGCGCCGCACACGCCCCTCGCATCGCGAGGAGCGTCCGCGACATCCGCGACCTGGGGGACATGGGTCAGCCCGGGGGCTGACCGCCGGTCAGCTCAGCCGCTCCTCGAGCGTGTCGGCCTGGTCGGAGAGCGCCTGGGGCAGCCGGTCGCCGAACTGGGCGTAGTACTCCCGGATCAGCGGGACCTCGGCCCGCCAGCCCTCCGTGTCGACCCGCAGGAGCTCCGCCATGTGGTCGGGCGTGACGGCGAGGCCGTTCGTGTCGATGGCATCGAGCGTCGGCAGGACGCCGATGGGTGTGTCGACACCGTCGGCCTTGTCGGTGACGCGGTGGAAGATCCATTCGAGCACGCGCGAGTTCTCGCCGTAGCCCGGCCAGAGGAACTTGCCGTCGGCGCTCTTGCGGAACCAATTGACATAGAAGAGCTTCGGCAGAACGTCGCGGTCGGGTGCTTCCGCGCCGATGCGGAGCCAGTGCGCGAAGTAGTCGGCCATGTTGTAGCCGCAGAACGGCAGCATGGCGAAGGGGTCGCGGCGCAGGTTGCCGACGGCACCGGCCTGGGCCGCCGTGGTCTCCGACGCCATGATGGAGCCGAGGAACACGCCGTGCTCCCAGTCGTGGGACTGGAAGACCAGCGGCACCACCGAGGCGCGGCGCCCGCCGAAGAGGATGGCGCTGATCGGCACGCCCTTGGGGTCCTCCCACTCGGGCGCGATGGCGGGGTCCTGGGCCGCCGGGGCCGTGAAGCGGGCGTTCGGGTGGGCCGCGGTGGCGCCCTTGTCCGATGTCCACTCCTCGCCCTTCCAGTCCGTCATGTGAGCGGGGGGCTCCTCGGTCATGCCCTCCCACCAGATGTCGCCGTCGTCGGTCAGCGCCGTGTTGGTGAAGATGCAATTCCCGTCGAGGGTGAGGATGGCGTTGGGGTTGGTGTGGGTGTTGGTCCCTGGCGCCACGCCGAAGAACCCGGCCTCGGGGTTGATGGCGTAGAGGCGGCCGTCGGCGCCGAATTTCATCCAGCAGATGTCGTCGCCGATGGTCTCGACCTTCCAGCCTTCGATGGTCGGGATGAGCATGGCGAGGTTCGTCTTGCCGCACGCGGAGGGGAAGGCGCCGGCGATGTAGCGGGTCTCGCCCTCGGGAGAGGTGAGCTTCAGGATGAGCATGTGCTCGGCCATCCAGCCGTGGTCCCGGGCCATGACCGAGGCGATGCGCAGCGCGAAGCACTTCTTGCCCAGCAGTGCGTTGCCCCCGTAGCCCGAGCCGTACGAGACGATCTCGCGGGTCTCGGGGAAGTGGACGATGTACTTGTTCTCCGCGTTGCAGGGCCACGGGACGTCGGCCTCGCCGGGCTCGAGGGGTGCACCCACGGAGTGCAGGCAGGGCACGAAGATCCCGTCCTCGCCGAGGACCTCGAGGGCGCCGGTGCCCATGCGGGTCATGATGCGCATGGAGACGGCCACATAGGCGGAGTCCGTCAGCTGGACGCCGATGTGCGCGATGTCCGAGCCGAGCGGGCCCATGGAGAAGGGGACCACGTACATCGTGCGGCCCTTCATGGCGCCCTTGAAGAGGCCGTCGAGGGTCTGGCGCATCTCGGCCGGCTCACACCAATTGTTGGTCGGTCCGGCGTCGATCTCCTTCGCCGAGCAGATGAAGGTGCGGTCTTCGACGCGGGCCACGTCACCGGGGTCCGAGTGGGCCCAGTAGCTGTTCGGCCGCTTGGCGTCGCTGAGCTTGGTGAAGGTGCCGGCATCGACGAGCTCCTGGCAGAGCCGGTCGTACTCGTCGGCGGACCCGTCACACCACTCGATGCGGTCCGGGGTGGTCAACGCAGCGACCTCATCGACCCAGGCGAGGAGTTTCGCGTTCTTGGTAGGCGCCATTTCGGGGGGATCTGCTCCTTCGTCCGGCCGGTTTCGGTGGGGTCCAATGCTAGGCATGTGACGTGGGATCCCCCAAACCTCGGCACATGACACCTCTCGCCTGCGAAGACGAGGTCCTCCAGCATATTCGGGCGACGCTCGGAACCGGAATCGAGGCGTTCGGGCTGCGCGACGACGCCGCCGTGCTGGAGGTTCACGGGGGTGGCCCGCTCGTCGCCTCGGTCGACAGCGTGGTCGAGGGTGTCCACGTCGACCTCTCCGTCTGCAGCTCGGGTGACGTGGGGTGGAAGGCGCTGATGGGCGCCCTCAGCGACCTGGCCGCCATGGGCGCGGCGCCGCTCGGGGCACTCGTGGCGCTGTGCCTGCCGGGCGGTTCGGGCGAAGGAAACACGGCACTCGCCGTCATGGCGGGCGTGTCCGAGGCGGCGGCGGCGAGCGGCTGCCCGGTCGTGGGGGGCGACGTCTCCGAGGCGGGGGAGCTGATGGTCGCCGTCACCGTGCTGGGAACCGTCGAGAGCATCGGCCCGTTCCCCGTGCCGCGCTCGGGTGCGCAGCCCGAGGACGTGGTGCTGGTGACCGGGCCCTGCGGCGGGTCGGCCGCCGGCCTCCGCGCGCTGCGGGCGGGCAGCGGCAGCGGCAGCGCCTACAGGCGACCGGTGGCCCGATTGGACGAAGGCGCGCTGGCACGCCGGAGCGGGGTGCGGGCGATGATCGACGTCTCCGACGGCCTGGCGTTGGACCTGCACCGGCTGGCCGACGCCTCGGGGGTCGGGTTCGTGCTCGAGTCGATCCCCGTCGCCGAGGGGGCGACGCTCGACGAGGCGCTCGGGGGCGGTGAGGACTACGAACTCGTGCTCGTCGCCGACCAGGAGGTGTCGGACCACCTGTGCACCGAGTTCGTGGCCGCAGGGCTGCGCCGGCCGTTCCGGCTGGGGACCTTGGTGGCGGATCCGGCCGAGCGCCTGTTGCGGGACGAGCCCTTGGCGCGCCTGGGGTGGCAGCACCGCGTGGGGTAGGAATTTCCCGTCAGAGGCGGGACCACCGACGAGAGCTAAATCGGCGTCAGCTGGTGGGGCTGGCCTCGTGCGTGCGGCGCAGCGGCTTGGTCACCTTGCCGGCCCGGATGCACGAGGTGCACACGTGCAGGCGCTGGGGTGCGCCGTCGACCAGCGCACGGACCCGCTGCACGTTGGGGTTCCACCGCCGCTTGGTGCGTCGGTGCGAGTGGCTCACGTTCATGCCGAACGAGGGCTTCTTGCCACAGATGTCGCACACAGCTGCCATGGGGTGAACCTTCCTGAGGGGAGGCTGCGGTCGACGGACCACGCAGGCCTTCACGAACGGGCCAAAGGTTAGCATCCCCTGCCATGACCTCCCCGGCGACCCTGGGCGCCGACGACCTGCGTGCCGTGATGGGGGGCTACCGGGATGCGCTCCGGCTGCACCAGACGGACATCAACCGCCTGAACGTCTACCCCGTGCCGGACGGGGACACGGGCACGAACATGGCGCTGACCCTGGAAGCCGTGGTCAGCGAGCTGGAGGGGACCGAGGCGGGAGCCGGTCTGGCCGCCGTGTGCAAGGCCATAGGTCACGGGTCGCTGATGGGGGCGCGGGGGAATTCGGGCGTCATCCTCTCGCAGCTGCTCCGCGGCATGAGCGAGCGGATGGCCCCGGCCGGGGATGCCGGCGTCGACCCCGAGCTCCTGGTCGACGCGCTCGGCCACGCCGCCGACCTGGCGCGCCGGGCCGTCGTCCGGCCCGTGGAGGGGACGATCCTGACCGTGGCCTCGGCCGCCGCCGCCGGAGCGGCCGAGGCGGCGGGCACCGCGGACGGAGCCGGACTCGTGGGTGTCGTGGAGGGAGCCAAGGGCCAGGCCGCCGACACGCTGGCGCGGACGCCCGAGATGCTTCCCGTGCTGGCCCAGGCGAACGTGGTGGATGCCGGTGGTGCCGGCTTCCTCCTCCTGCTCGACGCCTTCCTCCTCGTGCTCGACGGCCGTCCCCTGCCCGAGCCCTCGGGAATTGCGGCACCGGACCTCTCTGCGCTGAACGGCGGCTCGTCGAGCGGAGCGGAGGGCGGGAGCGCGGCGGGCGGCGGCGAGGCCCATGCGGTCGGCGACCTCCGTTACGAGGTCATGTACCTCCTGGCTGCGCCCGACGACTCCATCGAGGCGTTCAAGGACGTCTGGGCCGGCATCGGCGACTCCATCGTCGTGGTCGGCGGCGACGGCCTGTGGAACTGCCACATCCACACGAACGACATCGGCGCGGCCGTCGAGGCCGGCGTGCTCGCGGGGAAACCCGAGCGCATCCGGGTGACGGACCTGGACGAGCAGGTGGAGGAGGAGCGCTGGGTCCGCGAGGCGGCCGGTTCGCCCGGCGCGGGACCCAGCATCGAGGGCGTGGGCCCGGTGCCGACGACGGGCGTCGTGGCCGTGGTCTCGGGCGACGGGATCGGCCGCATCTTCCGCTCCCTCGGCGTCCACCACCAGGTCGTCGGTGGGCAGACGATGAACCCAGCCACGGCCGACCTCGTCAAGGCCGTGGAGGCGGTCCCCTCTGACGAAGTGGTGATCCTGCCCAACAACAAGAACATCAGGGCCGTG
>CAYWDQ010000054.1:0-18619 GCA_964457065.1 uncultured Acidimicrobiaceae bacterium
GTCGACATCGTGGAGCAGATGCGCGAGCTCGGCCTGTTCGGCGTGACCATCCCCGAAGCCTACGGAGGGCTGGGTCTCGACCTCCTCACCTATGTCGGCGTCATTGAGGAGCTGGCGTACGGCTGGATGAGCCTCACCGGCGTCGTCAACACCCACACCATGGCCGCCATGCTGATCCTGGCCCACGGCACCGAGGAGCAGAAGCAGAGGTGGCTGCCACTGATGGCGAGCGGCGAGCGGCGAGGGGCGCTCTCGCTCTCCGAGCCCGACGCCGGCAGCGACACCCGCAACATCTCCTGCCGTGCCCAGCGTGACGGGGACGAGTACGTGCTGAACGGCACCAAGGCGTGGGTCACCAACGGGGAGCGCTCGTCCATCGTCGCCCTGGCGGCCCGAACGGAGGAAGGAATCTCCGCCCTGATCGTCGAGAAGGAGCCGGGCCCGCAGTTCGAGGGGATCTCGGTCAGCAAGCACGTGGGCAAGCTCGGCTACCGCGGGGTGGAGACCGTGGAGATGGCGTACACCGACCATCGCATCCCCACCGCCAACCTGCTCGGTGAGGCGGGGCGCGGCCTGCCCCAGATCCTCAGCGTGCTCGAGCTGGGCCGCATCAACATCGCGGCGCGAGCGGTCGGCGTGGCCCGGGCCGCCTTCGACGCCGCCTTCGCATATGCGCAGCAGCGTGTCACCTTCGGCAAGCCGATCGTCGAGCACCAGGCGATTCAGCTCAAGATCGCCGACATGGCGACGCGCCTGGAGGCGGCCCGCCTCCTGACCCGCAATGCTGCCGAGCGCAAGACGGCCGGCCTGCGCTGCGACGTCGAAGCGGGGATGGCCAAGCTGTTCGCCAGCGAGACCGCGCTCGACCTCTCCATGGAGGCCATGCGGATCCACGGCGGCATCGGCTACACGACGGACCTGCCGGTGGAGCGCTACTACCGCGACGCACCCCTGATGGTCATCGGCGAGGGGACCAACGAAATCCAGAGAATGGTGATCGCTCGGGGCCTGCTGGCCCGCGCTCAGCGCGACGGGTGACCCGGCGGCCCGTCGTCGTTGCGATCGGAGACCTCCCGGATCACCTCGTCGGTGTGCTCTCCGAGTGACGGGACCGCAGCGATCGGCCCGCGCGCCACGTCGGAGAAGCTGACCGGGCCGTTCACCGAGCGCTGGGTGGCGCCCGAGACGCCACCATCGATGTCCACCAAGCCGTCGTTCGCCAGCAGCTGGGGGTCTGCGACGACCTCGGCCGGTGTCTGTGCGGGGGCCCACCAGACACCCTCGCGTTCGAAGCGCTCCGCCCACTCGGACAAGGGCCGCTCGGCGATGATCTCGTCGAGTATGGCGATGATCTCCGTGCGGTTGCGCCGGATGGAGGATGCATCGGCGAAGCGCGGGTCCTCGGCGAGGTCGGGACGACCGAGGGCGCGGCACACCGCGTCGACGTGCCGCGAGGCCTCCAGCCCGGTGAAGAAGAACCACCGTCCGTCGGCGGCACGGTAGGGATTCATCAGCGGCGCCTGGTTGCGGTCCCTCGGCTCGGCGCGGGCGACCTTGCCGAGCGTCATCTGCAATCCGAGGTCCCACCCGAGGACGTAGGCGCCCGTGCGGAGCAGCGACACCTCCACGACGCGTCCGCGTCCCGTCGCGCGCTGCTCCAACACGGCGGCGAGGAGCCCGCCCAGGGCGGCCAGCCCGGTGATGTGGTCACCGATGCCGCCCCGCGCGTTGAGCGGCGTGCCCTCGTGGTCGGCCATCTGCATGGAGAGTCCGGACCGGGCCCAGAACGCTCCGATGTCGTAGGTGGGGCGGTTCCGCTCGGCGCCGCGCAGCCCGTAGCCGCTGATGCTGCAGAACACCAGGTGCGGATGGCGCTCGACGGTCGCCGCGGGCTCCAGGCCGAGCCCGTCGAGGGCGTCGGGGCGGAGGTTGCTGATGAAGACGTCTGCCGTGGCGAGCAGGTCCTCGAGGTGCTCCCGTCCCTCGGCTTGGCGCAGGTCGAACACGACACTGCGCTTGCCCCGGTTGTCGAGAGAGAAGGCCGGGTTCGGCATGTCGCTGTCGATGCCCAACGACCCGAACACCTGGCGCATGGGGTCGCCCGCCGGGGCCTCGACCTTGATGACGTCGGCTCCCCAGTCGGCCAGCAGCGCAGCGGCCGACGGTGCGGCGACCCAGACTCCCAGCTCGACGACGCGCAGGTTGGCGAGGCTGGAGAGCCCCGATGACGGTTCGTCGCTCAACCGCGCACCCCAGAACGACCGTGCACCGCCCGCTCGCGCAGCGCGTCCTTCAGCACCTTTCCGGTGGCGTTGATCGGGAGCTCGTCGACCAGGTCCACGACTCTCGGGACCTTGTAGTTCGCCATCTCGCCGCGACACCACTCGATGATCGCCGCGCTCGTGACCGTGTCCGATCGGGGGACCACGAATGCCATCCCGACCTCGCCGAGGCGCTCGTCGGGGATCCCGATCACCGCGGCCTGCGCGATGCCGGGATGGCGCAGGAGCGCATTCTCGATCTCAGCGGGGTACGCGTTGAAGCCACCGACGATGAACATGTCCTTGGCACGGCCGACGATCCTCAGGCAGCCGGCATCGTCGAGCACCCCGATGTCGCCCGTCCGCAGCCACCCGTCCGACGACAGCGTGTGCGCGGTCGCCTCGGGATCGTCGAGGTAGCAGACCATCACGCTCCCCCCGCGGAGCAGGATCTCACCGGGTTCCCCCGCCGGCACGTCCTCGTCTCCCTCACCGACGATGCGCAGCTCGAAGCCGGGACGGAGTCGTCCGACCGTCGTCGCGATCGTCTCCACGTCGTCAACGGGCGAGGTGGCCGCGGCGGTGCCGGCCTCGGTGAGCCCGTAGCCGGTGATGATGGTCGAGAACGGCAGCTCCTCGTCGATGCGTCGGATCAGCTCGACGGGAATGTCGGCGGCGCCGGTCACGGCCACCCGCAGGCTCGACAACTCGTAGCCGTCCCGATCCGGACGGTCGAGGATGGCCTGGTAGACGGTGGGCGAGCCGGGGAGCACGGTGACCCCCTCACCCTCGACACGACGTAACACCCGGTCCACGTCGAACACAGCCTCGGGGAGCATCAGTGCACCGCTGGCGACGCAGGCCAAGATCCCCGCCTTGAGCCCGAACATGTGGAAGTAGGGATTGACCATGAGGTAGCGGTCCTCGGCGCACAGCCCGGTCATCTCCACCCAGTCGGTGGCGACGCGCAGCGTCCGGCGGTGCGACATCACCACGCCCTTGGGCAGGCCCGTCGTTCCCGAGGTGAAGAGGATGTCGGATGGGTCGTCCGCTCCGGTGTCGGTGCACCGCCGGTCGACCTCGGTCCTGTCGGCGTCGGTGGCCCGCGCGAGGAACGAGGCCAATCCGACGGTCCGCTCCCCCGGTGTTCCGCCGGCCACGACGATCGTGTCGAGGTCAGGGAGATCGACGCCGGTCGCACGCAGCACCGCGACGTAGTCGGTGCCCAGGAAGTCCGTGACGGTCACCAGGGCCCGGGCCCGGCTCCGCGACAGGATGTCCACCGCCTCGCCGCCCTTGAAGCGGGTGTTGATCGGGACGAGGACAGCTCCCGCCAGGCAGAGGCCGAGCACGGCCACGATCCACTCCGCGCTGTTGGGGGCCCAGATGGCCACGCGGTCGCCAGACTCGATCCCGGTGTCGACGAGGGCTGCGCCGAACCTGCGCGCCTCGTCGAAGAGCTCGGCGTACGTCAGGCGGGTCGCCCCGTCCTCGACCGCAGGGCGCTGTCCGAACCGGCGTGCGGCAGAAGCGAGAAGGGCCGGGATGGTCAGCGTCGGGCCATCCCCGCGCGCCGTCATCGAACGGCGACGTCGGCCAGGTTCAGCAGCTTGGCGAGGTTCCCGCCCATGATCTTGCGCACCGACTCCTCGTCGATGCCCTTGAGCTCGTCCGCGTAGCTCACGGGGTCGGCCAGGCCCTCAGGGTGGGGGTAGTCCGACCCGAACAGCACGTGGTCCACACCGATCAGATCGGCCAGCTCGCCGAGGTCCTCCTCCCAGAACGGGCTGATGTAGATGTTGCGCTTGAAGACGTCGACCGGGTTCTCCCGGAAGTCCTGCGGCATCTTCTTGTACACGTCAGCCAGGTTCTTGAGGAGCGGCGCGACCCAGCTGCTGCCGTTCTCGATCACCGCCACCTTGAGGGCGGGGAACCGCGACAGGGCGCCGTGGCAGATCAGCGCCGACACCGAGTCCTCCACCGGCCGCCAGGCCGAGAGCATCCGGAAGGCCTGGGGTTGGAACGGGAGCATCTCGGAGTCGCTGCCCTCCCAGTCGTTCGCATAGCGCTCGTAGCCGCTGTCCGAGGAGTGCATGGCCACCAGCACGTCGTTGTCGACAACCTTCTGCCAGAAGGGATCGAACTCCTCTTTGCCGAACGAGCGAGGCCCGCGGTAGCCGTACGCCGGAGCGGGCCGGATGAGCACCACCCGGGCACCGCGTTGGAGGACCCAGTCGAGCTCCTCGATCGCCCGGTCCACGATGGGCAGGGTGATGATCGGCGTCGCGAAGATCCTGCCCTCGTAGTCGAACGACCACGTCTCGTACAGCCACTGGTTCAGACTGTGGATCACTTCGTGCGTGAGCTCGGGCGCGTCGCGCATCCGCTCCTCAATGAGGCTGGCCAGGGTCGGGAACATCAGGGCGCGGTCGATGCCCTGCTCGTCCATCAGCGCGAGCCGCGAGGCCGGGTCACGGAAGGCGGGAATCGACTTCATCGGCTCCCCGAAGATCTCGCGGCGGCTCTTGCCCTCGGGGTTCCCGACCCGGAAGTACTCCTCTTGGGCACCGGGACGGGCCACGACCTCGAAGGTCGGGTTCGGGATGTAGTTGCTGATGACCCCGCGGACCACGATCTTGGTCCGGCCGTGCACGTCGACGTAGTCGATCGCACCCTTGTACCGGTCGGGCAGGTACTTGGTGAACGCGTCGCGCGTCTCGTAGAGGTGGTTGTCCGCGTCGAACAGGGGGATGCTCGGTGTGGTGGTGGCCATGACAGGTTCCCCGATCCTTCAAGATGAGAACGATGATGCTCCTGGGCGAGAGTACTATTTCTGCCCTCGATCTGCCAGCTCCTCGGCCCATCCCGGGACCCCCGGGGAAGCCCGCGCTCCCCTGACCGGACCGCATCCGAGAACACACTTCTTCCTTTTGTGCGAAGCTAGTTCTGCACACCGAAAAGCGGTGAGGCCACGTGCCTGCACGGCGGGCCCGGAGCCGGTGCGAACGGATGTTCGTCCATGGGTCCGACCCGACGGCCGCAGTCCCGGCCCCGCCGCCCGACGGCACACGCGCGACTCGCCGACAAACGTCACCGCCGCAGATGGGGGCAGCCATGACCGTGATGGATTCCGACATCTACTACGACCCGTACGACTTCGAGATCGACTCGGACCCGTACCCGGTGTGGAAACGGCTGCGCGACGAGCAGCCCCTCTATTACAACGAGCGGTACGACTTCTATGCGCTCAGCCGGTTCGAGGACGTCGACCGGTGCTCGCTCGACTGGGAGACCTACGTCTCGAGCAAGGGAACCGTGCTGGAGCTCATCAAGAGCGGCATGGAGATCCCTCCGGGGTCCATCATCTTCGAGGACCCGCCCGCCCATCACCTGCACCGCCGTCTCCTCGCCCGCGTCTTCACGCCCCGCAACATCAACGCGCTCGAGCCCAAGGTGCGGGAGTTCTGCGCGCGGAGCCTCGACCCCCTCGTCGGGACGGGCCGCTTCGACTTCATTGAGGACCTCGGCGCCCAGATGCCCATGCGCACCATCGGCATGCTGCTGGGCATTCCCGAGCAGGACCAGGAGGCTATCCGCGACCGCATCGACGACGGGCTGCGGCTCACGGAGAGCTCCATGCCGGACTTCGAGGCCAGGTACGACGAGAGCATCAGCCAGGGCAGCGTCTTCGAGGAGTACATCGAGTGGCGGGCCAGCCACCCCTCGGACGACCTCATGACCGAGCTTCTCCAGGCCGAGTACGAGGACGAGACCGGCACAACCCGCCGGCTGAGCCGGCCTGAGGTGCTGGGCTACGTGAACCTCCTGGCGGCGGCAGGCAACGAGACGACGGCGCGCCTGATCGGGTGGACGGGCAAGGTTCTGGCCGAGCACCCGGACCAGCGCGCGGAGTTGGGAGAGCGACCGGACCTGGTCCCGAACGCCATAGAGGAGCTGCTCCGCTACGAGTCCCCGTCACCGGTCCAGGCCCGCTACGTGACTCGCGACGTCGAGCACCACGGACGGGTCGTGCCGGAGGGAAGTGCCCTGCTCCTCCTGACCGCGTCGGCCAACCGTGACGGGCGCCGGTTCCCCGACGCCGACCGATTCGACATCCACCGCACCATCGACCGCCAGCTGGCCTTCGGCTACGGCATCCACTTCTGCCTCGGGTCCGCGCTGGCCAGGCTCGAAGGCCGCATCGCGCTCGAAGAGGTGCTGAAGCGGTTCCCGTCATGGGAGATCGACTGGGACAATGCGGTCCAGGCCCGGACGTCGACCGTGCGCGGCTGGGAGCGGCTGCCCGCAGTGACCGCCTGACCACGACACGGCCCGGTACCGAACAAGGAGAATGCACGCATGAGAACAGTGATCGTCGGCGCCTCGAGCGGTCTCGGGCGCTCCATCGGGATCGGACTCGGCCAGCGGGGCGCCACCGTGGCTCTGCTCGCCCGGCGTCACGACCGGCTGGTGGACGCGGCCAAGGAGGCCGGCCCCGGTGCCCTTGCCATCGCCTGTGACGCCACCAACGCCGCGTCGTGCCAGGCTGCGATCGAGGAGGCGGCGCGCGGCATGGGGGGGATCGATGCCCTCCTCTACGCGCCGGGTGTCGCTCCGCTGGGACCACTGGTCGACATGGACGCGGAGGCCTGGCACCGCACGTTCGACACGAACGTGATCGGCGCGGCCCTGATCACGGCCGCGGCCGTCCCGCATCTCACCGAGTCGCGCGGTGTGGCGGCCTACCTGTCGTCGGTGAACGGGTCGCTGACCTCGCCGTGGCCGGGACTCGGGGTCTACGCGTCGAGCAAGGCTGCGCTCGGGACCATGGTCGAGGCCTGGCAGGCCGAGCACCCACTGATCGGCTTCACCCGCATCGTCGTCGGCGACTGCGCCGGAGGCGAGGGACACTCCATGACCGAGTTCATCAACGAATGGGACATGGGGCTCATGGCGCAGTTCCATCCGATGTGGCAGGAGCGGAATCTCCTCAGCGGTTCGCTGATGGAGGTCGACGAGCTGATCCGTGTCGTGGACCTCGTGCTCCGCTGTGGTGCGAGCGCCAGCATCCCCTCGGTGGCGGTCACGCCCCGGAGGCCGGCCTGAGCCGGCCCCGGGCTACATCCGGCCGAGGAGGAAGCCGGCCGCGGCCGTGGCCGGCGGGAACGACTCGGTGATGCCGGAGCTGATGTAGCCGACGTCGCTGATCAGGGTGATCCCCGAGATCGCCGCGGCGGCGTCGCTGCACAGGAACACGAGCGGGTAGGCCTGCTCGAGCGGCGTGGAGGCCTCGATGCCCGCCTCCTCGCGGAAGTCGGCGCCGAACCCCAGCCACATCTCCTTGTTCGCCTGCGCCAGGGGCGTGTCGGTCGGCCCCGGGCAGATCGCGTTGATGCGGATGCCCTGCTTGAGCAGCGAGAAGGCCTGCCGGGCCACGTAGGCGCAGACCGCCTGCTTGGAGTGGAAGTAGTCGGCGTAGCCGTGCTCGATCGCCCAGGCCGAGCCCGACTCGAAATCGGGCGTGTCGAGGTAGTCATTGATCTCGGCGAGGTTCGGCTCCCAGCCCAGGCCGGCGGCGGAGGAGATGAAGCCGATGGCCGAGCCGCGAGACAGCATGCCGCCCGCCAGCATGCGGTCGATGAGGTGGCGGTGCCCCACGAAGTTGATCTTCTCGATCCCGGGTGTCCCGTCGGCCACCCCGGCACAGGAGAACAGCGCGTGCACCGGGCCGCCGCACTCGTCGACGGCGGCGTCGATGGAGTCCTTGTCGGCCAGGTTCACGTGGATGGCCTTCGCTCCGGGGAGCTTGACCTCCGCGAAGTCCATCACCACGACCTCGGCGCCGGCGTCCTGCACCAGCTCGGCCGCCGCCGCGCCCATGCCCGTGGCGCCACCGACCACGAGGACCCGCTTCCCGTCGTAGCGGAATGCATCGAACAGTGTCATGTCTGTGTCCTCCTGAGGAAGATGGTGTCCTAGCCGACGACGGAGCGGACCTTCAGGTCCACGATGGTATCCCAGTCGATCCCGAGCTCCTCGAGGATCGCGTCCCCGTGCTCGTTGTACTCGGGCGCGCGCCGGACGGGCGAGGGCTCCCCGCCGAACTGCACCGGGGAGGCGACCAGCTTGAAGGGCACCCCTTCCGCGGTCTCGCATTCCTGCATGTACCCGTTGGCGATGCTCTGCGGGTCGACCGCGCACTCGAGCGTGTCCTGCACGACGCACCACTGGCCGGTGAAGTCGGCCAGGCGCTCGCGCCACTCGGCCACCGTGTGCTCGGCGAACGCCGCCTCGAGGAGCTTCTGCCCCTCCAGGCTGTTCTCAATCAGGCCGGCGTGGTCGGCGAAGCGGGGGTCGGTGGCCAATTCCGGGTGCCCGGCCACGGCCGCGAGCTCGGCCCAGTACCGGCTGGCCTGGAGACAGCAGAAGGACAGGGAACGCTCGTCCTTGGTCGTGTAGTTGCGCACCAACGGGTTCAGCCGTGGCGCGTTGGACGGTGGGCCGCCCCACGGGGTGTTGCTCACGAGCGACAGTGCGAAGGCCTGACCCATGGCCCACATCCCGGTCCCGAGCAGCGAGACGTCGACCGTGGTGGCTTCGCCCGTCCGCTCCCGGTGGAACAGCGCCCCCATGATGCCGCCGGCGATCGTCATCGCCCCGATGGAGTCGCCGAAGCCCGGCCCGGGTGGTCCCGGCAGCCGATCGGAATCCGCCGGCTTCACCCCCATGGAGACGCCGGCGCGGAACCAGAAGGAGAGCGAGTCGTAGGAACCCTTGTCGGCGTCCGGGCCGCGCTCGCCCTGTCCCGTGCCGGCCACGTAGATGATGTTCGGGTTGTGCGCCCGGATGTCCTCGGGCTCGATCGTGAGCTTCTTGCGCACCCGCGGGAGCTTGTTGGTCAAGAACACGTCGGCGGTGGCCGCGAGCTTGTAGAGGATCTCGAGCCCTTCGGGTGTGCTGAGATCGAGGGCGAGGCTGCGCTTGCCGCGGTTGGAGTGCTCGAGCAGCGCATGCACGCCCCCACCGATCGACACCACGCCGGTGGCGGCAAGGCCGCGCATGGCGTCCCCGCGCTCAATCGGCTCGATCTTGATCACCGTGGCGCCCCAGTCGGCCAACAGCGCCGAGGCCGCCGGCACGAACGTGTGCTCGGCCACTTCGAGGACGACGACGCCCTCAAGGACAGCTGTCACTCCCGACCTCCCCTAGAGACTTTTCGGCTTGCTACGGTATCTTCACTCGCGCAATTCAGCAACGCGGTATCTCGCTAGAGGAAATACTGCTTTCGCACCCTCGGAGGAGCACATCATGGCCCGCTCTCAGACGCCGCAGCGCATCCACCTGCGCAGCGCTCGCATGCTCGACGTCGACCAGGGCGAGCTGGTGCCGGGGAGCCTTCTCGTCGACGGCGAGCGGATCACCGAGGTGGCGCCCGAGAACGTCCCCGACGATGCGACCGTGATCGACCTCGGCGACCTGACCCTCCTCCCCGGACTGATGGACATGGAGGTGAACCTCCTCCTGGGCGGCCCCGACCACCGCAGCCCGCTCATCGCCGTGCAGGACGACCCCGCCGTGCGCACGCTGCGCGCCGTGGCCAACGCCCGCCGCACGCTGCGGGCCGGGTTCACGACCGTCCGCAACCTGGGGCTGTTCATTCAGACCGGTGGCCTCCTGCTCGACGTCGCCTTGAAGAAGGCGATCGACCTCGGGTGGATCGACGGGCCGCGAGTGGTGCCGGCGGGGCATGCCATCTGCCCGACGGGCGGCCACCTCGATCCGACGATGTTCCAGGCGTTCGCCCCGCACATCATGCCGCTGACCGTCGAAGAGGGCATCGCCAACGGCGTCAGCGAGGTGCGCAAGGCGGTGCGCTACCAGATCAAATACGGCGCGCAGGTCATCAAGGTCTGTGCCTCGGGTGGTGTGATGTCGCACACCGGTCCGGCCGGGGCGCAGCAGTACTCCGACGAGGAGCTCCGTGCGATCGCGGACGAGGCGCACCGCGCCGGCCTCAAGGTGGCCGCCCACGCGCACGGAGACGACGGCATCCGCGCCGCCCTCGAGGCCGGATTCGACTGCATCGAGCACGGGTCGCTCATGACCGACGAGACGCTGGACCTCTTCATTGCGCGCGGGACCTTCCTCGTGCCGACCACGTACCTGGCCGACGGTATGGACGTGTCCCATGCCGCGCCAGAGCTCCAGGCGAAGGCGGCCGAGGTGTTCCCGCGGGCCAAGGAGACCATCCGGAAGGCCGTCGCCCGCGGCGCCCGCATCGCCTGTGGGACGGACGCCCCGGCGATCCCCCACGGCCGGAACGCCAAGGAGCTCATCGCCCTGGTCGATCGGGGGATGACGCCACTGGGCGCCATCCGCGCCGCGACCACCGTCGCCGCGGAGCTCATCGACGTCGACGACCGCGGCCGGCTCGAGGCCGGTCTCCTCGCCGACGTCATCGCCGTGCCGGGCGACCCCCTCAGCGACATCGGTGTGACCGAGGACGTCCGCTTCGTCATGAAGGGGGGCCGGGTGTTCCGCCTGGAGGGCACGACCACCAATTAGAGGTCTCGGAGCGACATGAGCTCACGGGACGGGCGGCAGCGGCCCCTGGTTCGATCAGGTTCGAGGACCGGTCCCGATGCCTTGGACGACGAACTTCCACAACTCCTCGGCGGTGCCGTCGTCGTCGCCCCGGCCCGGCGAGCCACTGATCGTCACCGAGAACGCGTTGAACATGATGACCTCGAGCACGACGCCGACGATCGGCCCGGACCGCAGGTCGTCCCGGACGACGCCGGCGGAGACCGCCTCGTCGAGCAGCTCGTCGAACAACGCCACGAGCGGGGCGAAGGCCCGAGCGGCCTCCTTGGGGTGCGTCGTCAGCAGCTGCTGCGCGAACTCGGCCATGAGGATGGGCCGCACGGTCAGCGTGGCCTTCCCGTCCCCCGCCGGTCGGCACAGGCTGTAGTACTCCACCACGAAGCGGTGCAGCCGCTCGATGGGCTCGCCCTCGCCGGTGACCTCGTTGCGGAGATGGTCGGCGGTCGAGCGGACGGATTCCTCGAACAGGGCCAGCAGGAGCTCGTGCTTCCCGCTGAAGTACTGGTAGAAGCTCCGCAGCGACTGACCGGAGCGCTCAACGACCTCCTGGACCGTGAAGTCCTTGCCCGAGCCGGCGTTGAGGAGCTCGATCGCGGCGTCGAGGAAGCGCTGGACACGGCTCTCGGCCCGGAGGCGGGCCGAGTCCAGCGAACGGGCGACGGCCAGATCGCGCCAGCTCAGCCCGTCGTTTTCCGAAGACTCCGCGGTCGCCAGTTCATTCTCCATCACTCGGTAGAGCGTACTTCAGGCTGAGGGACATCTCGGATCTCTCAACGGAAGTAAGCAACTATTCACTTACAAGAACTTGGTTTCCGGTTGCCCTCCGTGGGTCAGACGGCCGGCTCAATGAGCATGTCCATACTGGCGGCGCCGCTGTCGGGGACCCGCGGCTGGCGCCACACCTCGACGGGGAACGAGGCGTTGACGAGCGAGTAGCACAGCCAGAGCAGACGGGTGGCGTCGTCGGGCAGCGCGTCCAGCTCCAACGCGTCGAGGTGGGCCAGCGCGTCGGCGAGGCGGGGGAAGCCGGCGTCGTAGAACGCCTGGAGCTCGTCCATGGTGCTCGAGAGCCGCTTGGCGTAGCGCTCGCTCTCGGTGGCGAGCGACCAGTCCGCGAAGGGCTCGAGCTCGGCGAAGTCGGCGGGGAAGGTTGGCATTCGAAGTGGTTCCCTCTCTCAGGAGACGGCCGAGATCCGGACGGGCGTCGTCGTGGTCTGGTAGTCCGCCACATAGTCACGGGCCGTCTTGTGCAGGTGGCGGAGCAGGATCTCCTGGTCGTTCAGCGGGAAATCCGTGACCGCACGCGACTCGAGCATGGTCTGCGTCGCCTCGAGCGTGTTGCCGTCCTGGAGCGCGTACTCCTTGAACGTGACCGCCGTGAGCTCCTGGCGGAGCCGCTCCGTCGCGTTCTTCGGGGGCACGAAGTAGAGGGTGCCCTCGAAGATGTGCGTGTTGTAGGAGGTCGGCCAGTAGTGGTACGTGAGGTACCAGCCCGGAGCCCACACGAGGAGCATGAAGTTGGGGAAGAACACGAACGAGTCCACCCCCCAGGTCTTGTGCCGCGCCGGGTTCAGCGCCGGGGGCAGCGTGTCGATGCCCTCGATGTGGGGCCGGTCCCACGGCCCGAACAGCCCACTGTGGAGCACCCGCTCAATCGGCTTGACCATGTTGAGGTCCTTCGGGGGGGACATGCCGCCCCACGACGACACCATCCCGTGCGGCCCGTCGAGCGCGTAGGCCAGCGCCTCGAACCCGACACCGGACAGCTTGCGGGACTCCTCCGCCGTCGCCTGCTTCGCGTGCAGCACGGGCGCGTGATAGAACTCGGCGAAGGCGTCGATGAACAGCTTCCAGTTGCTGCCGACGTTGGCGCGGTACTTGTAGACCTGTGTCATCTCGTCGAACGGGTAGCCGGCGAGCCCGGCGCCGAGCACGCCGAGGTAGTCGTGCACCGAGGTGGTGTTGTCGGGGTTCAGGTTGACGAAGATGAACCCCTCCCACGTCTCGACCTGGACGGCGGCGAGCCCGTAGTCCTCCTTCTCGAGGTCGAAGAACTCGGACTCCTGCTGGACGAAGGTCAGCTCACCCTCGGTGGAGTAGCGCCACCCGTGGTACTTGCACGTGAACTGCCGGCAGGTCCCCTTGGTCTCCTCGCCCGGGTAGTCGTTCCAGACCAACTTGTTGCCGCGGTGACGGCAGATGTTGTGGAAGGCGTGGATCTCCCCGTCCCTCCCCCGGACGACCACGACGGAGGTCCCGGCGGCGTGGATCTCCCGGGTGAAGTAGCTGCCGGTGCGGGGGATCTGCTCGACGCGTCCGACGTTCAGCCAGGTCCGGGCGAAGATGGCCTTGCGCTCGAGCTCGTAGTGCTCCGGTGAGATGGAGTCCTCGTAGGAGACCGGGGCGGTGCCGAGCTCGGGGTAGTGCTGCGTCCAGCTGCCCGCGTCAGGCTTCGGGAAATGCGCCATGACCTTCCTCCAGTTCAGATCCGAGACGGGTTCACGATATCAGAGATCTTCTATTCGGAGAACCCTATTTCCGCAGCAGGTCCTCGTCGAGCTCGACCCCGAAGGAGCGGAAGGCCATGGCCAGGAGGTCGTAGGCGCCGACGGTGAAGACCAGGTCCATCAGCTGCTGCTCGTCGAGCTCGGCGGCCAGGGCCTGCCAGGTCCCGTCCGAGATCTCAGCGTCGCCGATCAGGTCGTCCACCGCCGAGAGCATCGCCCGGTCCAGTGGGGACCAGCCGGGGGCGTCCGGACCCTGGGCGATCCGCTCCACCTCGTCGGGCCCGAGGCCGGCGTCCGCCGCCAGCACGCGGTGCTGCTCCCACTCGTAGGCCGACTGGCGGACCGAGGCGACCCGGAGGACGAGCAGCTCGCGCTCACGCGGCGCCAACGTCGACGAGAAGAGGATGTACCCGTTGAAGGTGTTGAAGGCCTTCGTGAGTTCGGGGTGCAGGGCCAGGGTGCCGAGGACGTTCAGCGCCTTGGGCCGGCCCTTCGTCTCGGGGAGGGGATGACGGGCGTCGGCTGGCCGCAGCGGCGCGAAAGCGTCGCGCATGGAGTCGGGCCATTCGCCCGGCGGGAGGGGCGTGAGGCGCGCCATCTCAGGTGTTCCGCCCGCCGTTGACCCCGATCACCTGGCCGGTGACGTAGCTCGCCTCGTCCTTGACGAGGAAGGCACACGCGGCCGCGATGTCTTCGGGCCGCCCGACCCGGCGGACCGGGGTCAGCGCCGCGTGATGCTCGACGCCCTCCCCCAGGCGCCCCTTGCTCTCGGAGGCCCGGAGCATGGGTGTGTCGATGAAGCCAGGCGGGATCGTGTTGACCGTGATCCCCTTCGGCCCGAGCTCGAGTGCCAGCGCCTTGGTGAAGCCGATGACACCGGCCTTCGAGGCCACGTAGTGCGTCATGAGCGGCTGGCCGCCGTGGGCGCTCGACGACGAGATGTTGACGATGCGGCCCCAACCCTCTTCGATCATGTCGGGCACGACCGCCTGGCAGCAGTCGAACGTGCCGGTGAGGTTGACGGCCAGGATGCGGTTCCACTTCTCGGCGGTGATCTTGAGGAACGGGTCGAAGCCGTCCAGACCGGCGCTGTTGACCAGGATCGTCGGCCGGCCGAGCCGCTCGCGGACCGTGGTCACGCCGGCATCGATCCGCGCGCGGTCCGTCACGTCGACCTCGACGCCGATGGCGGTGCCGCCCTGCGCCTCGATCTTGGCCGCCGCGGTGACGGCAGCCGCCCCGTCCCGGTCGAAGATGGCGACGGCGTTGCCGTCGTGGGCGAGCCGTTCGGCGATGGCGAGCCCGATACCGGACGCGCCCCCCGTCACGATTGCCGTTCGCTCTGTTGTCACTGAATGGGCTCCTCTCCGTGCAGCGTCGTGCGATGCATGTCCCGGGCTGACGTCGGGTCGTACGGGCACGCCCGGTGCAGCACGCCGCGGTTGTCCCAGATGACCAGGTCCCCGACCGCCCACTCGTGGCGGTACACGCGCTCGGGCGCGGTCGCCCGCGCCAACAGGTCCGCCAGCAGCGCCCGGCCCTCGTCGACGTCCATGCCGGCCACGTGCGAGGTGGTCGCGCCCAGCACCAGGGACCGGCGACCCGAGACGTGCGTCCAGGCCAGGGGGTGCTCCTTGGACGGTCGCCTCCGCCAGAGGGCGAGCTCTTCGGGGGAGGGGTCGTCGTTGATCATGCGCTGCGCGGCCTCGAAGGAATGCACGACGCGTAGGGACAGGCAGCGTTGCTTCTCCTCGTCACTGAGATCGTCGAACGCGGTGTAGGTGCTGGCGAACTCGGTCTCCCCGCCCGACTCGGCCACGGCGTGCGCGCTGAGGATCGTCGCCATGATCGGTACGTCGTCGGTGCAGCCGTCGATGTGCCAGTCGAACGTGCCGCGCAGGTAGGCGGCCATTGGGTTCTTGGCCGGGTCGAGCGTGATCCTGAAGATCTCGGGGTTCTCCCCCTTGCCGAAGACCTCGACGCGTCCCAGCCGCTTGCTGAACGCCACCTGCGTCGCATCGTCGACGTGCAGGTCACGGAAGACGAGGACGCCGTGGGCCTCGAGGGTCTCGAGGACGAAGGCCGGCAGCGCGTCGTCCTCGAGCAGCCGGTCGCGGTCGACGCCGACGACCTGGACCCCGACCGTGGCGCCGAGCTCCTGCGTGGCCACCACTGTCATGGGGAATTCCTTCGCGTCGAGGGGATTAGAGGAACACTACTGTTTTCCAAGAATAGCGTTTTCACCGCCGGGCGTCTCGAGGCCCCCTTGGCGCAGCTGCTGCCGGAGCCGGAACTTCTGCACCTTGCCCGAGGCGGTGCGCGGGAAGTCGACGACCTCGGTGACCGACTCGGGCCACTTCTGCCGGGCGAGGCCAGCCTCGGCCAGGTGCGCGCGCACCTGCTCGAGCGTCGGTGGCGTCATGCCCTCGCGGACCCGCACCAGCGCGGCCGCGTGCTCCCCGAGCCGGTCGTCGGGCGCGGCGACGACGCAGACCTCGGCCACCGCGGGCAGGCCCGCCACGAGCTCCTCGATCTCCGCCGCGCTGATGTTCTCGCCGCCCCGGATGATGACGTCGGAGATGCGATCGGTGATGGTCAGGTACCCCTCGGCGTCGAGCACGCCGACGTCGCCCGTGTGGTACCACCCGTCGGCGTCGACGACGCGCGCCGTGAGCTCGGCGTCGGTGTAACCGACGAAGCAGTCCGGCCCGCGGCTGAGGATCTCGCCGTCGTCGGTGAGCCGCAGCTCCACCCCCGGCAACGGGTGCCCGTCGGTCGTCAGCCGCTTGACCTCGGGATCGTCGAGCAGGCACCCGGTGATGGAGGGGTGCTCGGTGCTGCCGTACGACCGGAACATCCGGATGCCCAGCCGGGTGGCCCGCTCGGTGACGGCGACCGGGACCGGCGAGCCACCGAGCCCGGCAAAGGGCATCTGCGCCAGGTGCGCCGGGGTGAAGTCCGGGTGGTCGAGCAGGCTGGTGAGGAAGTAGGTCGCCCCGCCGCCCATACCGAGGTCCTCGTCGAGCATGAGGCGCAGCACCTCGGCCGGGTCCCACACGTCGATCAGGTGGACCGGGCGCGTCCGGAGCAGGGGCACGAGGAATGCGTTCAACATGCCGATGAAGTGGCCGACGGGCGCACCGGTGATGGACGGGGGCCCGCCCTTGGGGAACATGTAGTCGAGCTGGCGCGTCTCGCAGCCGATCGTCCGGTGCGAGTGGACGACGCCCTTCGGGTCGCGTGTGGTCCCGGACGTGAAGCCCACGAGGGCCGGCGTGCGCGGGTCGACCGCGACCGGGCCGCTGATCGGATCGGCGTCCAGCAGGGAGGCGAACGGGGTCGCCCCCGCCGGGAGCTCCCGGTCCCTCGAGTCGCCCACCACCAGCCACAGCGGGACGGGCCGGCGGCCGAGCAGCTCGGCGTACACCGCCAGGTAGTCGTTGTGGCCGAACCGCTGGGCGGTGATCACCACGTCGGGCGACGTGGCCCCGAGGATGTACTCGACCTCCTTGGCCCCGTAGAAGTGGACGATCGGGATGACGACGGCGCCCAGGTAGGCCGCAGCCCAGAACGCGATGCCGGCCTCGACCCAGTTGGGGAGCTGGATCACGACGACCTGGCCCGGTCCCACGCCCCTCGAGCGCAGCGCGGCCGCCAGCGAGCGCGCCGCACGGTCGACGTCGGCGAACGTGCCGGTCCAGGGCCGGACCTTCGAGTGCACCTGGAAGGCTGCCCCGCCGAGGCGGGTCAGGCCGTCGGCCACCGTGGACCCGAGGGTGGCGTCGTTCCACCAGCCCTCGGCGACGTAGCGCCGCTCCAGGTCCTCGGGCACGGAGCGCAGCGCCCACCTGTCCCCGCCAGTGTCCGCCGGCTCCCCCACGCGTCCTCCTTCGTCCGGACCGCACTCTCGACCGGACCGCGCTCTCGACCGGACCGCACTCTCGACCGGACAGCACTCTTGCACGGCTCCCCGGTGTGAGCCAGCCTCGTTGCCCACCTATGAGAACTTCGTTATCGTATTGCAGTATGGCGGTTTCGCGGCCAATTGCAGGTGGGACCGGCACCGCGCACGACCATGCGTTCCATCGGTTGCGGGTCGCCCGGGTGATCCGCGAGACCGCCGACGCCAGCTCGTACGTGCTCGAAATTCCCGACGACCTCCGATCGGCGTTCGCCTACGAGGCCGGGCAGTTCTGCACCTTCCGGGTACGGGTCGACGGCCAGCCACACCTGCGTTGCTATTCGATGTCGTCCTCTCCCGCCGTCGACCCCGACCTGACGGTCACCGTGAAGCGGACGCCCGGCGGCGTGGTGTCGAACTGGATGCTCGACCACCTGGCGGCCGGCGACGTCGTGGAGGTGACCCGCCCCGCCGGCGTCTTCCGCCTCACCCCCGGCGACGAGGACGTGGTCGCGTTCAGCGCGGGGAGCGGTATCACGCCCGTGCACTCCCTGCTCAAGGCGGCGCTGTGGTCGACACCGCGGGCGGTGCGACTCTTCTACGCCAACCGTGACCACGACTCGGTCATCTTCCGGTCCGAGCTCGACGCGCTCGGCGCGCAGCACGGCGACCGCCTCACGGTCAGCCACCACCTCGACATCGAGCGCGGGCTCGTGGAGCCAGACGCCGTCCGCGACTTCGCGAGCGTGAACTGGGACTCGGAGTTCTACGTCTGCGGGCCGGCCCCGTTCATGGACATCGTGGAGGAGGCGCTCCTCTCGGGCGGGGTCGCCCCCGAGCAGATCCATATCGAGCGCTTCACCCCTGCCGAGGTGGTCCCGGGGCCCGTGCCGCCGTTCTCCACCGCGGTGGGATCCCAGGTCACCATCGACCTGGCCGGACGGGTCGACACCACCGAGCACCGCCCGGGCACGACGATCCTGCAGACGGCACGGCAGATGGGGATGGCTCCGCCCTTCTCCTGCGAGTCGGGCAGCTGCGCGACGTGCATGGCCAGACTGGTGGAGGGCACCGTCGACATGTTCGTCAACAATGCCCTCGACGAGGACGAAGTCGCCGAGGGCTGGGTGCTCACCTGCCAGTCCGTGCCGACCAGCCCGTCCGTGCACGTCGTCTACGAGGAGGCCTGATGCCGGACGTGCCGATCGACGACGTGATCGAGGTCCAGCAACTGCTGGCGCGCTACGCCGTGGGCATGACCAAGGACGACGTCGACGCCGTGGTGGAGGTCTTCACCCCCGACGGCACCTACAGCGCCTTCGGGGACACCTACCCGCTCGCGGACT
>CAYWDQ010000055.1:0-18590 GCA_964457065.1 uncultured Acidimicrobiaceae bacterium
ACGTACGCGGATGCGCGTCCTTCAGTTCATACGGCTCCGTGAATGATCGGAGCTAAGCGGTCGCCTTCGGGGGAGACGCCAATACCGGAAGGGATCACTTCCTTCATACGGTCGCAGAGTTCCTGTGCGAGTACATCGGAGTCCATCCGACAAAATTAGCTGGGGCGACAGTCCTGGAGCGGTGTCGCATTCTTGGGTGAACGGGGACACCCTGTACTCGTCCTAGGAACCATGTGCAACCCTCAGTATCCTTCTGAGATGGGTATCGCTTGGATGACGGGATCCCTGGACTTCCCAGCCTCAACGTTGGAAGACGGTGCTCGGTTCTGGCAATCAGTCACTGGTTCCACCATGTCCGAGTACCGGGGTTCCTCTGCTGAGTTCGCAACCTTTCTTCCCAAGACGGGAGATCCCTATCTCAGAGTGCAGCGCGTTGATCATGGCTCTGGGGGCGTACATCTCGACCTCCACGCCGAGAACGTCGATGAGACATCAGAGCGCGCCCTGGCCCTGGGTGCCTCAGTTCTCGATGCTGGATCGAACATCAAGACGTTTCACTCACCGGCGGGCGTGACCTTCTGCGTTTTACGACATCGAGGCGAGCGGCACCGCCCGCCTCCCACAACGTGGGACGGCGGAACTCGAAGTCTCGTCGACCAGATATGTGTTGATACGGGGCCTACGACGTACCTCGAAGAGGCAGCATTTTGGACTGGCCTGACGGGATGGGAGAGACGAGCTAGTGGGTTACCAGAGTTTGAGTTCCTCGTCCGCCCTGCCCACATGCCGTTCCGACTCCTGCTTCAGCGGCTGACCGAAGACGAGCCAGGTGGTGGCCACCTTCACCTGGACTTGGCGTGCAGCGATGTGGGACGCGAGACAGGTCGGCATGTGGTACTGGGAGCGTCCGTGGTTCGGATCATGCGGTACTGGACAACCCTGATCGACCCGGCGGGTATGGCCTACTGCGTTACCGCACGGAACCCAGATACGGGAGTGCCCTAGCCGCTTCGCTGGGCACCGCCTCGTGCCGAGTGCCCCCTGAACCGGCAGCGTTAGGGGCTACCCGACCAGCCATGTGGGCCAGAGCCGGTCATGTGGGGCCACAGTGCTCATCGGACCATACTGGGAACTGTGAGCGAGCAACCTTTGACCGATCGCCCATCCGGTACCTCTGAGTTCTATAGATCCTTGCCAACAAAGCATGTCGGTGCCGGGTGCCTCTGAACTAACTACGGGGGAGGCGGCGCAAGAGTTCATTCAGCGGCGGGGGGTGGCACGGTGGTCGGTGAATAAGCAATCCCCTCAACCCGCCGCGGCGAATGTGGGTTGGGCCCTCCCCGCACGACAGGCAGACCGCCTGTCGGCGCGCCTCGTGTCGACCAGTTGCCCATATCGCGCGCCCGAAGGTGTTACGGGTCGCCCCGTCGTGCCTGCACGGTGGCACCCCTTCCCGGCGATGTTCGGGGACACCCGTGGTGGCGCCAGATCAGCCAGGGACACCTCGTCCTCCAGGGGGGTCCGTCGAGCGACGCCGTGAGGGTCCTCTTGCTGGTGGGGTTGGGCAGCTGTGTGGGTCTCTTGTGGCAACCCAGATATATCGGGTTTCTTCTCTTGGTTGGTTCCGTAGTCCCGCGTCACTACACTCGCCATCAGTGCGGATTGGAGTGCTTACCGGTGGCGGGGACTGTCCAGGACTGAACGCCGTGATCCGGGCCGTTGTTCGCAAGGGCGTTCAGATTTACGGCGACACGTTTGTGGGTTTCCGCGATGGTTGGAGGGGCCCGCTCGATGGAGACGCTGCACCTCTGGACATTGCCGATGTCCGAGGCATCCTCCCCCGTGGAGGCACCATCCTTGGTTCCAGTCGTACAAATCCCTACAACTCCGCTGACGGTGAGCGCCGCGTGCTCGAGACGGTGGAGCGCTTGGGTCTCGATGCCCTCGTCGTCATTGGCGGTGAGGACACCCTCGGCGTGGCGACAAAGCTCAGCGCTGCAGGCCTTCGGTTAATCGGAGTGCCAAAGACGATCGACAACGACTTGACGGGGACCGACTACACGTTCGGCTTTGACACCGCCGTCACGATCGCCACCGAGGCAATCGATCGCCTTCACACGACGGCGGAGAGCCACCACAGAGTGCTCATCGTCGAGGTCATGGGACGTTACTCGGGCTGGATCGCCTTGCACTCTGGCATGGCGGGTGGGGCGAATGTAATCCTGATACCCGAGCGTCCGTTTCAAATTGAAGAAGTGTGCGGGTTCATCGAGCGCCGCTTCGCCAGCCACTATGCCCCCATCGTCGTGGTAGCCGAGGGCGCTCTGCCGGTCGAAGGCACCATGCCGGCGCGCCCTAGAGAGATTGACGCGTTTGGCCATCAGCGTCTTACGGGAATGGGGACCTTCCTGGAGGAAGAGGTCGCTCGTCGGACCGGCAAGGAGGCGCGCGCCACCGTTCTCGGACACGTGCAGCGAGGTGGTAGCCCCACCGCCTTCGACCGGGTTCTTGCGACCCGCTTCGGGCTTCACGCTGTTGATGCTCTTCATCAGGGCCACTCGGGCCAGATGGTGGCCCTGCATGGGACCACAATCGACCTGGTCCCGTTGACCAGTGCCACGGCCATTCTCAAGTTGGTGTCACCAGAACGGTTTGCCGAAGCCGAGGTCTTCTTCGGCTGATTCAACAACCAAATGCCCGACTGGACTACAGCCCAGGAGGCATCGTGCTGGGCTACCCCCTCGGCGGTTGATGCCACAATGTCAGAGTGATCGGAACCCTCCTTCTCGGAGCGTTCGTTGCGACCGCTGAACCGCACCGCCGCAATGTGGCCCTCGGGATCGCGGGAACCGCGGCCATCCTCTGGAGCGTGGCTCTCCTAGTGATTGAAGTCGCTGCCGCCTCGCCCGGCAGGCCGAGAAGTCTCGTCAAGCTCTTGGCGAGAAGGGTCCGGGGTACGCCGCCCTTCTGGACAGAGACTTTCAAAAGCCAAGATTCAGGCGGCGGATGCGGATCATGTGGATGATTGACGTGGCCTTCGGCTTGGTCGCTGTCGTAGCGTTCTTTCTCGGATAGGGGTGCCCCAGTCGTGCGTACGGGGCGTAGGCGGCAGACGCGTCCGACGGGAACCAGGAAGCATTTGATGTCCTCGGACACACCTGAACTGCGCACCCACTCTGAGCTGCTTGCGTGCACTTCGGTGAATGGCTATATGTCGCAATCATCGGATCCCAAGGTGCCGGGATCGAGACCCGGGGGGCCCACACTAAAATTCCAGGCGGTGGCGTTACGGGTTGCGCGGATGCGTCTGCGGCGGAAAACACCGGCCGGCAGCGGTACAAAACGCGACCGCGATCGACACTGAGCCTGAGTATTTCGCGTCCTATGAGGATCGAGTGCTCAAAAGGACGGTCGTGCCAGATCATGGTATCGCCGAGGCGATCGTGGAAATGGTGAATGCCAACCTGTGGCCCTACCGCGTGACTTGCTTCAATAGGAGCCGCTAGCCCTTTCGCGCTCGGCGCTCTTGGTTGAGTTCGTCGCTCATGAGCGCCGCGCGAACGTCTTGACTTCTAGGCATGACGGCCAGACCTAGGTGGGTGTAAACCCATCCTCCCCGAACTCACCGGAAAGGTGTATTGCGAGCGGGATACCGGCTTCGGCATCACCAGGTGCTCAGATCGACCATCGTCGGGACCCCGACACTCCGTGTGGGGCCGACCTCGAGCACGCCGAACCGGTTCACCCACCACGTATCACGCACGACCGGCACGAAGCGTTGACGCCAGGGTGCAGCGGTATGTCTGATAGAAAACGGGCCGGTCTGGAGCGACGGGGGTCGGCAATCTTCGCACTTAGGACGTCGGGTTGGATGGCGGCGCTGGCCTTCGTGGTCGCGGTCTGCGGCGGCATAGGACCGGCCTCTGCTCCCGCGTCGGCCTCTGGACCAGCTATGACACTGCATGGCGACGGTTCGATCGACGAGGCATGGCTCACCGGTGCGCACCCCGGCGACCGCATCACCCTCTTGCGACTGGGGCAACCGGTCGCCACCCCGGCCAATCCCGGGGTCGCCGACTCGCTGGGGTCGCTGATCATCCGGAGCCTCCGGCCCGGCCGCGCTTACAGCTGGCTCGATGACAGCTCCGGACGGCGCACCCCGGCCTTCTCGGTACTCGCACCCGGCCAGAACCCAGGGACCGACTCCGCCCTCTACGCGCACCAACCCATGCACGAAGGGCTCAACTACATCGCGATGCGGGATGGCATCACCCTCGCAGCGACCGTTCGCTACCCCTACGGCCAGAGCTGTTCGGCGAGCAGTCCGTGCCCCACGGTCATCGAGTACTCCGGCTACAACGTCGCCGGCCCGACCGACCCCATCCCGCCGCTGATCGACGGCGCTCTGGGGGAACCGTGCAGTTCTTGCGGAAACCGGAATCTTCTTCCGGACTCCTCTACGGACGTCGGTGCGGTCCTCGCACGCGTCTCGGGGTTTGCCACGGTCAGCCTCCAGATGCGTGGAACCGGGTGCTCGGGTGGCGCGTTCGACCTCTTTGGATACCCGTCCGACTACGACGCCTACGACGCCATCGAGATCGTCGCCCACCAGGCCTGGGTCGCAAACCACAAGGTCGGAATGGTAGGGATCAGCTTCTCGGGGCTCTCGCAGTTCCCCGCTGCCGGGACCGATCCGCCCGGGCTCGCCGCCATCGCGCCATTGAGTCCGACGGATGATCTCTTCTCGACGGGGTATCCGGGTGGTATCTACAACAACGGGTTCGCCGCCGAGTGGGTCGACGCGCGCATCGACGACGCCAAGGCGTCCGCCGTGTCCCGGGACGGCAGCCTCGAGCCTCGCTCGACCACGCCGGTCACCAACGTCGGTCAGCCCTGGACCTACTACGAGATCGACGCAGAGCTCGAGGCAAGTCACGGGGCGTCGTCGACGTGCCTCGCCAACCAGGCATTACACGAGCAATCCGAGACCCTGGCCGGCCTGGTCGGACCCAAGCTGGTTGCGCCGGGCGAGGGCCCCGGGCGAAGCCCTGCGCTCTTCGACCGCCGGTCCATGCTGGGTTGGGCGATCCACGTGCGCGTCCCGGTCTTCTTCTCCGAGGCGCTCCAGGACGAGCAGACCGGACCGCAGTCGGCGGCGCTGATCGACGCCATTCCCAAGACGACGCCCGTATTCGCCAACATGGTGAACGGAGGTCACATCGACTCGGCCGACCCTCAGACGATCAGCCGGTGGCTCGAGTTCCTCGACGTCTACGTGGCCGACAAGGTCCCCACGCAGCCGAACGGCCTCGACGCCCTCGTGCTCGACGAGTTCGCGGCGACCGCGTCCTCGGTGTCGGCGGAGGCACCCTTGCCGCCCCTTCGCTTCACCAGCGCCGCTACCGCGACGGTCGCACAGGCGGAGTTCGCGGCACAGACGCCGCGACTGGAGGTGCTCTTCGACTCCGGGGCCGGGGCCGCCGGACCGGGGAACCCCGACTCGACCTACAGCGCGGCCTTCTCGAGCTGGCCGCCAGCGGGCAACGTGACGACCCTCTCGTTCGGGATGGACGGGTCGTTGCGGTCCCGTCCATCCGCCCAACACCGCAGCGCCACGTTCACCTTGGACCCCGAGGCCCGACCACGGACGAGCCTCCCAGCCGGTGCGAACGCGTGGGCCGCCGATCCCGGTTGGGACTGGTTACCCGTCCCCGCAGGCGACGGGATCGCCTTTCAGACGCCGCCCTTCACGTCGCCGACCACCATCGTCGGACCCGCCACGATCGACCTGTGGGTCAAGGCTTCGGTACCGGTGGAGGACTTCCAGGCGACCGTCACGGAGGTGCGTCCCCAGGCCCGCCAGGAGGAGTACGTCACCTCGGGATTCCTGCGCAGCTCCAACCAGGTCGAAGCCAAGGACTCGACCCCCCTCTTTACCGACCCGACGTACTTGGCGAGCGAGGCCCGGCGCCTGTCGCCAGACCACTTCACTTTGGTCAGGATCCCGATCGACCCGATCGCGCACACGTTCCGCGCGGGAACCGGAATGCGGGTCGTCATTTCCGCACCCGGAGGGGACCGGCCCGTCTGGACGTTCGCGACGTTGGACCGCGGCCAGCACGCGACGGTCGGCTTCGGCGGCGTGACGCCGTCCTCGTTGACGGTCAACGAGGTTCAGGACGTGGACCCCACGTCGTCCCTGCCGGCGTGCGGGACGCTGCGTGGTGAGCCGTGTCGGACCTATATCCCCGAAGGGAACCAAGAAGGCTGACCGGTACCTCGCGGCCGGGGTTGCTACTGCTTTGCTACTCAAATCAGCGGGCCAGGTCGTTGTCAGCCGAACGGCCAACGAATCCCGGAACGACGTGCTTCAAGTTCCGATTTCAGGTCCCGGGCGTTCGATGGATCGAGAACGTTCCAGCGTCAGTCCAGTTCCGCCAACGCCGCCGTGGCTCGCCGGGCGATGCTGGCGTACCCTCGGCTCACGGCTCCGAGGTGGGCTTGCGTCAGGAGTTCGCGGGCTCGTTCGAGATCGCCTGGGCCTCCTCGGGCTGCGTGCATGCGGCCCCACCGCAGGTGGGTGACCGCGGCAGCGAACTCCATCTGACCCCTGGCGTTGAGCTCGGCTGCCTTGGCGAAGTGCCTCTCGGCCTGATCGTAGAGTCCGAGCACCGACTCCAGGCTGCCGCAGTAGTACGCCACCGGGCTTCCGGCCGTCGCCCCGATGAAGAGAACCTGATCGTCGAAAGGCGCAAGCAGATCCAGGAGCAGCCGAGCCGGTGCCTCGGCGCGCAGTTCGGTGGCGACGTCGGCGTAAGACGCCACCGCAAAGATCCAGACGACGTCGTAGGGCAATGAATTCAGGTCCGCGGCCGCAGCGTCGAGCATCTGCCGAGCCGTGTCGAAGTTGCCTGCTTCCATGTGTCCTTCGGCCAGCGTCGCACGGAACACCGGGAGTGCTGGGTTCTCGGCAGCGATCTGCTCGATCAACGGGACGAGTTCGCCGTAGCGCCCCTGTTGGCGGCGGACGCCGATCATTTCGGCCCCATAGAAGCCGAAGGCATCGGGCTGTCCGCTCTCCGAGCCGATCTCCAACGCAGCCGTGGCGAGCTGTTCGGCTCGATCGGGATCCCCGGACAAGAGCGCATCGGCGGCATCGTTGAATAGCGTGACCCACATCATCGTCGGCTGACGAAGTCCTCGTATCACGGCGCGCATGGTTGCGAGGCACCGACGCGCCATCTCGAAGTCACCGGCTTGCACTGCGGCCAACCGACTGTAGGCGCCGGTCCAAAAAAGCAGATCCGGGTCGCCTAGCTGCTCCGAGATCTCCAGGGCTTCCTTTGCATCGACCATCCGCTCGTTGAGTGTGGAAGGGACCTGGAGCGGGTCGCAGACCAAGTTGAGCGTGCGGATGATGGTGTCCGGATCCCCCAACCGCCGCGCCATCGCCCTGGCGGCGTCGGCCAACTCCTGGCGCCGGTCCAGCGTCGTGCCCAAGGCGAGCTCGCTGCACAGCGTGGCCAGGAGGAGCGCCCGCTCTCGTGTGTCGTGATCGCCCAGGGCATCGAGCGCTGACTCCAGCACCGCCACCTTGTCGGCGTCGATTACCCCGATCGAACTGAAGAAGCCGCGGCTGTTCCCCAGTGCGGCGGCCACCAGGCGGTCCGTTGCGTCGAGCTCTTGGGCTCGGTGTGCAGCGTCGAGGAACGTCTCCCGGGTGCCCGGCAACCCGGCCAGGCGTTGCGCCTCGCCCAAAGCAAGACGCAGGTCGCAGTCGACCAGGGGGTCGTGCTCCGGCGCGATCGCTGCGAGGTCGAGCGCCTGGGAGAAGTACCTGACCGCATCGTCGGGGGCCAGGGCGGCCAAGGCGGCCTCGCCTGCCTGCCGGGCGTAGCCGATGGCCTTGGTCGCGTTGGCTGGTTGGCTGGCGCTGAGCCAGTGGTGGGCCAGCTCACCCACCCGCGTCCCCGGCGTGTGTCCGACGGTCGCCTCGATGGCCTCGGCCACCTGCCGATGGGCCCGGGTTCGTCGGACCCTCGGCAGGCCCTGGTACAACGTGTGCTGCGTCAAAGCGTGCGAGAAGCTGTAGCGGCCCGGTATGTCAGGAACCTCGCGCACGAGGGCCGCCCCGGACGCAGCGTCGAGGAGGTCGAGTAACTCCTCCTGGCTGACGGCGGTCACGGCGTCGAGCAGTTCGAAGTCGAAATCACGTCCGATGACCGCTGCCATGGAAAGGACCCGAGCTGCTTGTGCACCGAGCCGGCCGACGCGGGCGGAGATGACTTCTCGCACACTGTTGGGCAGCGCCATCTCGGACATTTCTCCTGCCGCCGTCCAACGACCACGATCGTCCTGGTAGATGGCGCCGGTCTCCATGAGGCTCCGCAGGACCTCTCCGACGAAGAACGGGTTGCCCTCGGTTTCTAGGCGGAGCGCATGGGCAAGATCCGTCGCGGCCTCCTCGAGGCGTTGCCCGGCTGCAGCCTCCATGAACGCGAGCACCCCGGTGTCATCAAAGCCCTTCAACTCGATCCGGCTGATACCTGGTTCGCGCTGCAGCGCGCCGAGGAAATCGACGAGCGGGTTGGAAGGCGAGAGCTCGGTATCCCGAAACGTCCCAAGCACGAACAACCGCTCCGACTCGACGGTGGTGACGACATGTTGCAGGAGTCGGAGGCTTTGACTGTCCGACCATTGTATGTCGTCGAACACGAGCACGATTGGGTGCAGCACGGAGGCGGCCGTCAGCAGGCCCGCCACCGCCCCGTAGAGCAGGTAGCGCTCGGTGTCGGGATCCGTCCTCGTCGGTGCCGGAACGGCTCCCAGTCGTTGACCGAGCGCGGGGACCATCGATGCGATGTCGCCGCCGTGGATGTCGACGTGGGTTCGAAGTACGTGCTCGGGCGCATGTGTCACGTAATGGTTCAGCGCCTCGGCGAAGGGCGAGTATGACGCGCTGACATCTTCCTGGCAACGTCCCAAGAGCACGCAGGCGCCTTCCTTGGCGGCGCGGCGGGCAGCCTCGGCGACCAGCGTCGTCTTCCCGACACCGGCGTCACCCGACACGAGGACCACGGCGCGCCCTTCTCCGGCCGCCGCTCCCTTGTAGGCGTCGGTCAGCAGTGCCGCCTCGGTCTCGCGGGCGACGACTCCGGTGAGCGGCACGTGGGTCAGGCGCGTCGGGAGCGGCACGACGTTCTCGGCCGCAACTTCATCGAGCGGCTCCCAGCCGACGTCGAGAACCTCCACGGGCTCCGGGAGGCCCTTGAGCTCGAGCGCACCGACCGGCTCATAGAGGTAAGGGGTGCGCCGGCCGCCCATCACGCGTACGGCCTCCGTAGCCAGGATCTGGCCGGCATTGGCGTGGGCGCAGAGTCGAGCCGCCTCTATCACCGGGTCGCCGTAGTAGTCATCGGATTCCATCGTCGCCTCGCCGCCGCTGAGTCCTATCCGCAGTCCCAGCTGATGGCTGGCGCCGACGTTGTCACGTTGGACGGCTTGCTGCATCGCCACGGCGCACGACAGGGCGGCAGACGTGCTGCGGAACACGGCCATGACCCCGTCGCCGAGGCCCTTCACCTCGACCCCTCCGGAGTCGGCGATGGCTCGACGCAGCAGCGAGAAGTGGCCTCGGAGCAGCTCGTCCGCCGCATCCGGACTGACTGCGTAGCTGATCTCGGTCGAGCCGACCAAGTCGGTGAATAGGACCGTGATGGTCTCGGTGACCGCCAAGGCTCCCCTCCTCCGGTTCCGCCCTATTGTGCCAGGGTAGACGGTTCGCAACCGGAGATGCGCCGAGACGGGAGCCGATGTGGGCGATTGTGACTCCTGTGGAGTCCATCGCTGGAGCCCGGTCCAACCATGCCTGGACCGTTGGTCACGGGCGGGCCTTCGACCCGCGATCTTCTCGGAGATGTGAGAGCAGATCTTGCCGCTGGCTTGTCACTGAAAGGGGGCATTCAGAAGGGGGGTGTGGTCGGGTTTGACGCATCGCGTCCATGAACGGCATAGAGCGGTTCGTGGAGCGTCGAGGGCTGACCTCGGTGTTCGCAGATCCTTCGTAGTGGCTGGAACAGTCGGAGTTCAGGCTTCCATAACCGCGTCGAGAGCGGCCATGGCGGCTCCGCGTGCACCGGCCATGTCGAGCTCGGGCACGAGCACGAAGCTAGCGACAGCTGCCTGCTCTTCGCGGAGGGCCGTGTTGTCGCGGACGTTTTGCAAGAACCACGTGTTGAATGCTCCCCCGGCCTCCACGACGCCACCACCGATGAAATAAGCATCGGGGTCCAAGAAGTTCGCCGCAATGGTGAAGAGCCGGCCCAACGCCGCCGCTTGTTGCTCGAATATCCGGGTGGCCATTGGGTCCCCGGCCTCTCCGTAGGCCCGCACGGATCGAGCCGCCTCGGAAAGGGGTAGCGACCCAAGCTCGTGGTCCGGGTAGCGCGACAACCAGTACGGCAGAAGGTTGAGCTCGATGCCCGTCAGTGACGCGACGCTTTCGGCGTCTCCTAAGAACCCACAGTTGCATCTTGGAAGGGCCTGATCAGGCTCCAGGAGCCCCGCCATCGGAATGTAGACGTGGCCAAGTTCACCCGCTGCGCCCGTCGCCCCCTTGACGACACGACCCCGGTGCACGATCCCACCGCCGAGTCCGGTGCCGACGATGGCGGAGACCGACGAACGCGAGCGGCCGAGCGCAGCGAAATGCAGGCGGTGGGCATAGAGGGCGGCCGCGTTGCCGTCGTTGTTGTAGACGACCGGGAGACCCAGCTTGCGCTCCAGATGAGCACGGAGGTCGAACCCGTTCCAGCTCGGATGTCCGAAGTTGGTCGAACCCCGCCGGGAGATCACGCCCTCGGCACTCGCAGGGCCCGGGCTGTCGAGTCCGACGGCGCGCACCTGAGCGCGCTCGATTCCGGTCAGCGCGAGAATCCGAGCAAACGACTCCTCCAGCGCATTCAGGGCCGCCTCGGTGCCCTCTTTGACCCGGCTCGGGGACTCGACCATCTCATCGACCAGGAACCGGCCCGAGTCCTCGAGAACAGTCGCGTTGTTCGACGTCGCCCCGTTGTCGATGCCGACAACGACGGATGCGGCGGGCAAAGTCACCGAGCTCCGATCTTAGGGGTCGGAGCTCGGGTCCAACGGGGCGCCCAACCACCCGGTATCGCTTCCGCTTTGTTCTCCGAGACCGAGATGGACGAGGATGGCGTCGCTCTGGCACAGAGTGGATGTGCGGCTCCGGTCACTCACGGGAACCCTTGATCGAGCCCGTCGGAAGCGTGTACCCCGCACTCGACCGATTCTGGGCTGCGGACTCGGCCAGTGAACTATGGGGCAGACGGTCGAATTAGGTCCTCGTAACCCGAAGGTCGGACGTTCAAGTCCTCCCCCCGCCCCGGGGGACCAACTTGAGTGCGTCCATCACCGCGTCCCGGGAGCAGCCGGGAGCTGAGCCGAGGTAGCTCGTCAATTCCTGGTCGCTCGGGTCGTGCGCCTCCCGAAGTCCGGCGATCAACATTGCGAGGTAACTCACCGACGGGGCGCCCGGCGTCACGTCGGTCATGGACCAGGGCGCAGTGAAGGTCACGACCGGCAGGTCGTCGAGACGCTCAATGCAAAGAAGGTTCTCGTATCGCCCGCGCCCAATCTGCCGAGAGAACCCCGGGACCAAGAGCTGGTCGTCGATCTCGATGGAAACCGACGGCCGACCGTTCTCCTGGGCCACCACGTCCTCGAACTGGTCCCACCCGATGAGGTACGCCCGGGCAAGCCCGACGACCCCGTCGACAAGCTTCGTGTCGATAAAGGCGGGGCTGCCACCCCAGACCCTCGACTCGCCGGAGAAGTACAGCTGGTATGAGATCTCGAGGGCGACCGCGTCAAGCGGCGGTGATTTGTCGCGGGCCCCCACGTATGTCCGCGTTGCTCCGCCGGGGCGGCCACCAGCGATGTAGCAGGCGAAGCGTTCAGCATTGAGGTTGGAGCCGTACGAGGCGTACCACATGAGTCGCCGTTCCATCACGAATCGACGATCACCACGTTACGACCCATCGTCGCACGCGACTCCATCGCGCCGACGATCTCGGGTAGCGCCGAGAAGGACGACCTTGAACCTGCAATCGGACGAATCGTCCCAGCCGCGATCATTCTCAAGAGGTCTTCGTGGAGCCGTACGCCGTCAGCGTGCGACGGGAAGTTCAATCCAGTCGCACGTTTGAATGCGAGTGGGTCCTCCGTGTACGCGTGGCAGACGCCGACAAGCGAAAAGTTGCCGAACAGCACCGGTCGCGGCACGATGCCCTCGTCTTCGGCCTCGATCCCCGACGCGAAGCCGACGAGCAGATGTCGGCCTCCGAATGCCATGCACCGGAAGGTCTCGATGGTCGTCGCTCCACCGATGCCGTCGAAGGCCACGTCGACACCCCGCCCGTCGGTGGCGTCGAGGACTCGCGCCACGAAGTCGTCAATGCGATAGTCGATTGCGACGTCGGCGCCGAGCTCCGTGGCGAACCTGAGCTTGTCCGGCCCCCCAGCAGTGGCTATCACCCTGGCACCGCGTGCGCGAGCGAGCTGTACAGCGGCCGACCCCGCACCCCCGGCAGCGGCGTGCACGAGCACGGTGTCGTCGGCCGAGAGGTGGGCGCGTTCGTACAGGGCGAGAGAGGCCACGTGGAACGGCATGTAGACCGACGCTGCGGTTGCGGTGTCCATGCCGTCGGGCATCGCGAAGGTCATCGCGACAGGCGCAACCGCGACCTCCGCGTATCCGCCGAAGGCACCAGAGGGAATCGCGCAGACGCGCGTTCCGATCAGCGCCCCATCCCCATCGCCCGCCGCGCGCACGCGGCCGAGGACCTCCATACCGGGGATGTACGGCGGCTCGACTCGCACCGTCCGGTATCGGCCGCGGATCCCGTCGATGTCGTTGAAATTTATCGTGATCGCCTCCACGTCGATCTGGATCTCGCCCGGTCCCGGCTCGGGTGCATCGATCTCCTCGACCCGAAGGACGTCGGTCGGTGCACCGAATTCGTGAAGCCGCCACGCTCTCATGTCGCGCTCTCCTCTCCATTGCTCGTGCAACTGCGCATGTCCCCGCGGTCAGTGCGACGATGCATACCACGCACCCGCGAGGCGGTGTGCGGCCCCCTCGCTTCAGGGTACAGGGGCTCACCGCCACTGTGCCGAGCGAACGACACTCGTCACGACAGCACGCGATGCGAGTGCTGTTACGTCGGCGATCGTGCGACGTCCTCCGCCGGTGCGCGTTGCCGGCCGGGGTGCACGTCGATGAGGAGTCCCGCCAGGATCGCAGCCAGCACGAAGATCCCGGCCGCCCATGCACTCGCCGTCGCGTAGCCGTGCACGGTGGCACGAGCGATCTCGTCCCCGCCATGCCGGTGCGATGCCAAGTAGGTGGCCGTCGCCGCGGCCGCAATCGTGTTGAGCAGGGCCGTCCCGATGGATGCGCCGATCTGTTGTGACGTGTTGGTCATGGCCGACGTCACGCCCACATCGGACGGATCGGCGTTCTGTGTCGCCGTGCTGATGCACGGCACGATGGCGATCCCGAGCCCGAAGCCCAGAAGGAGCTCGGTCGGCAGCACGTGCGTCACGTAGGACGCATCGGGGGTCAGCCTGGTGAAGAGCGCGACGCCGATCGCGGCCAGCAGCAGCCCGGGCACGACCAGCACCCGGGTGGGCACCCGCGGCATGAGGCGACTGGCGACCTGCGTGGCGGCGAGCGCATTGAGCGCCATGAGGGGGAGGAAGGCCACCCCCGTCTTGAGCGGTGAGTAGTGGTCGATCGTCTGGAGGAGGTAGGTGAGGAAGAGGAAGGTGCCGAACATCCCGGTGACCGCCAGCATGATCGTCAGGTAGGAGCCCGCTCGGTTGCGGTTCTTCACGATGCGCAGCGGGAGGAGGGGGTTCGGCCCCTTGCTTTGCCAGAACACGAAGGCACCGAGGAGCACGACCGAGGCCAGAAGCGGAGCGATGACACCCGTGGCGCCCCACCCGTCGGCGCCCGCCTCCCCCAGCCCGTAGACCAGGGTCACCAGCCCGCCGCAGCCGAGGACGACACCGAGCACGTCCAGCCGCACGCCGGGGTTCCCCTGGCGATCCGGGATCATCGTCATAGCTCCGAGCGCGACCAAGGCCGCGATGGGCAGGTTGACGTAGAGGCACCAGCGCCAGTCGACGTACTGCGTCAGGAAGCCGCCGAGAATGAGGCCGAAGGCGGATCCGGCGATGGCGATCGTTGCGTAAATCCCGAACGCCCGACCCCGCTCCTGCGGCCTGCTGAAGGTCGACGTCAGGATCGAGAGCACCGACGGAGCCAGCAGGGCGCCGAAGAGCCCCTGCAGGCCGCGCGCGCCGATCAACATCAGCGTGGTCTGGGCCGCGCCCCCGACGGCCGAGGCCAGGGCGAAGCCCACGACCCCGGTCACCAGTGTCCGCTTCGGCCCGAACATGTCGCTGATGCGCCCGCCCAGCAGGAGAAACCCGCCGAAGGCGAGGGTGTAGGCCGTCACCACCCACTGACGGTCGGCGTAGGAGAACCCCAGGGAATGCTGGGCCGACGGCAGGGCGATGATCATGATCGTGGTGTCGAGCACGACCATCAGCTGCGCGCCGGCGATCACGACCAGGATCCACCAGTGCGCCCTCGTGGGGCCCACGGACGCGGTGCCCGCGTCGGTCTCGCGGAGCGTCGTCACCGGCAGCCGCGCTCCCTCTCGCCCGCCGTGGCGCGCACGGCGGGCGGTGCGAGGATCCGGTCGACCTGACTCTGGCGGAGGGGACGGTGGCCGAGAGCTGTGTCAGCCGGCCGCATCCCCGCGATCAGGATCTCGAGGTGCCGCCTCCAGGCGTCGGGGGCGTCGGCCCGAGTGGTCTCGAGGACTCCCCGGATCGACCACATCACCAGGTTGATGTCGGTGCTGGTGAGATCGGACCGAACCCGGTCGTGGGCCTGCGCGTCCGCGAGCAGCCCGCCGATCAGCGTGCGGGCGGTCTGCACGAGGTGATGGTCCGTGTGCCAGAGCTTGGGGAGGCACCCCAGGTGCTCGGCCTGGTACGCGCTCGATGCCTCCAGGAAGTGCTCCAGGCCCGAGCCGTCCGGCGAGGCTGCCGCATCCAAGGCCATCGCGATGGTCGCCTCGAGGACCTCCGAGACCAGCGCCTCGATCAGGGCCTCCTTCGAGGGGAACCGCCGGTACAGCGTGCCCATTCCGACGCCCGCGACCCGTGCCACGTCGGCCACGCTGGCCTCGAGGCCCTTCTCTTCGAACACCTGACCCGCAGCCTCGAGCAGGCGCTGACGGTTCTTGACCGCGTCGCTGCGGAGGGGCCGGTGCCGTGCGGTCGCGGCGGCGTCGTCGCCCCTGTCCACGCTGGTCGTATCCGGAGAAATCACTCCGTTTAGGCTACGGCGACGCGGAGCACCGGGTCCACTTGGCACGACGTGCGAGGCCGGGCACGGGCGATCCTTGGCATGATCACCGGGGTGATCACGATGTCGGTCGAGCAGTTCGAGGCGCTCGTGGCCGCTGCCCTCGACGAGATCCCACCCGGGCTCCGCGCCGCCATGGAGAACGTCGCGGTCCTGGTCGACGACACCAGCCCGCCCGGAGGGCTGTTCGGTCTGTACGAGGGGGTGCCCCTCACGAGCCGGGGCAACTACTCGTCCACCATGCCGGACCGGATCACGATCTTCATGGCGACGATCTGTCACGCGGCACACAGCAGCCAGGACGTGGTGGCGCTGGTGCGCAAGACGGTGATCCACGAGGTCGGGCATCACTTCGGCATCGGCGAGGCGCGGCTGCGCGATCTGGGCTGGGGGTAGGAGGCGGCGGACGCGCGCCGGCCGATAACGTCGCACCGGCATGAGCGGTGAGCAGTCGCCGGCGGTGGAAGAGGCCCGTGCGATCCTCGACGCGCGCAGAGAGCTCTACGGCGATTCGGATCCGGCGACGCTCCGTGCCATGACACAGCTCGCCGCGGTCCTGCGCGACGTCGGGGAGTACCGCGAGGCGGAGGCCGTCTTGCGGAGCTCCATCTCCATCCAGAATCGCTCCGACGTCAGGGATCGGGCCGGGCTCACCCACACCGAGTTCAGCCTGGCCATCGTCCTCGATCGCCTCGGTGAGAACGACGCGGCGCGGCGCCTCTGGGGGCAGGTCCTCGAGGCCTCCGACCGCGACAACGGGCCCGAGAGCGATCTGTCCGTCCGGGCGGCCATCAATTTCGCCATCAGCCTTCGAAAGGTAGGTCGCTACGGCGACGAGTTCCCGCTCCGGGTGCGCATCCTCGACGCAACGAGGAGGGCCAAGGGGCCCGATCACGTCGACACCTGCCGCGCCATGGTCGACCTGGCGCAGACGCACCGCAACCTCGGCAACCACGAGATGGCTCTCGGCCTCTTCACCGAGGCGCTGGCGGGCCTGGAGCGCAACGGGCTCGACCAGAGGACGCTCCTCTACCAGAAGTGGGCCATCGCATCCGAATTGGTCGCCCTCAAGCGGCCGAAGGAAGCGTCGAGGATGTTCGACGAAGTCGTTGCCGGTGCCGTCGAACACCTCCCTCCGGATGACCCGCTCCGGAGGAGTGCCGTCAGGCAGAGGCGCGCCTACCGGTTCCTGGGCAGGTTCTCCAGGGAGAAGAAGCCCAAGGCGAAGGATGCGCCGGACGCCGTGGTGTGAGCGGGACGCCGCGCCCGCCCTCTCGGCGCGAGGCGAACCGACGGGACTTCGCCCGGGCGCTCATTCGTCGAAGGGCTCGTCGATCGGCACCGCCCGGACGTGGAAGCCCGTGCGCACTTGGGGGATGGTGTCCGCCGGCCGTTCGGACGGACCCTGCTCCGCCGGGGCGGGCGTCTCGGCGACCACCCCCTGGTCCTCCAGGACCCTGACGTGCGTCTTGTCCGTCCCGGGGGTGATGTCCCGGTCGGATTCCTCGGCGAGGTGCTCGAGCTGGCGCTTCTCACGGCGGCGTCGCAGCGGGCCACCCCGAGATGTCGGTATGTCGCCCTGGCCCATGCACCGAGCCTAACGACGGTGCGGCACCTCCCCGGGGAGCCTCTGCGGTGGAGGTAGCGTTTGCGGGCGCGCCGAGGCGCATTTCACCCCGGGAGGTACCGTGGAGACCGAAGCCGCCGTGCTGTGGCAACGCCATGGCGAGTGGAGCGTGGAGCCCATTGAGCTCGACGCACCGAAGGAGGGCGAGGTGCTCATCCGCCTCGCCGCGTCGGGCATGTGCCACTCCGACGAGCACCTCGTGACCGGTGACATGCCCGTTCCGCTCCCGGTCATCGGCGGCCACGAAGGCGCCGGGGTGGTCGAGGAGGTGGGCCCCGGGGTCAGCGGGTTGCAGCCGGGCGACCATGTGGTCCTCGGTTTCGTCCCCGCCTGCGGGAAATGCCCGTCGTGTGCGACCGGCCATTCCAATCTCTGCGATGCCGGCGCCGTCCTCATGTCGGGCCGCCAGATGGACGGCACCATCCGCCACCATGCACGGGGGCAGGACGTGTCCACCATGGTCTGCCTCGGCACCTTCGCCCCGTACACGGTGGTGAACCAGGCGTCCTGCGTCAAGATCCTCGACGACATCCCTCTCGACAAGGCGTGTCTCGTCGGCTGCGGCGTCACGACGGGTTGGGGTTCCGCCGTCTACGCCGCCGAGGTCCGCCCCGGTGACAACGTCGCGGTCATCGGGATCGGCGGCATCGGCGCCTCCGCGCTCCAGGGTGCCCGCCTCGCGGGCGCCGAGATGATCTTCGCCATCGACCCGGTCGAGCTGAAGCGGACGTTGGCCCCGTCCTTCGGGGCGACCCACGTGGCTCCCTCGGTTGACGAGGCGTTCGCGCTGATTGAGCAGGAGACCTGGGGGCACATGTGCGACAAGGTCATCTGCGCCATGGGCGTCGGGTCCGGGGCGATGATGGAGTCCATTCTCGGCCTGACCGCCAAGCGCGGCCGGGTGGTCGTCACCAACATCCACCCGATCGCCGAAATGGACGTGACCATGAACCTCATGTACCTCACGATCCTGGAGAAGCAGGTCGTCGGGAGCATCTTCGGTTCGGCCAACATCCACTCGGACATCCCGAAGCTGCTCAAGCTCTACCGCGACGGGCAGCTCGACCTGGACTCCATGATCACGACCACCTACAAGCTGGGTGACATCAACCAGGGCTACCAGGACATGCGGGACGGCAAGAACATCCGCGGCGTCCTGGTCTACGACAGCTAGCTCGCCTCAGGCCGCCCTGCCGGGCGGCCGCGCCCAGATGTCGTTGCAGCGCTCGCAGACCTCTTCGGGCACGATGCCGGTGCGCATGAGAAGGCCGAACGTCTTGCACCCCAGGCACAGGCCGAGGGCGGACTCGAGGAACGCCGCGGTGGCCAGGAGGCCGAGCACGACCTCGGCCGCGGTCCAGTAGCCGAGGCCGGTCAGCACCAGGGCGCTGACCGAGAAGGCGACCCCAACGCCCTGGGCGAAACGCTTGGGCGGCCCTGACACCGGACGCTCGGGGATCCCGAGGCGCGGCGTGATCACCCGCGTGACCAGCTGCCCGAGCG
>CAYWDQ010000056.1:0-18443 GCA_964457065.1 uncultured Acidimicrobiaceae bacterium
GGCCCGCCCGCAGCGTGTGCCCGCACTGCCAGGCGTCCAAGACGCCGCACGTCGTCTGCCCGAGTTGCGGCTGGTACAAGGGGCGCCAAGCAGTCGAGGTCGACTGACTTGAGCCGCCGGGGCGAGCGTCCGACCCCCGAGACGCTGGCCACCCTTCCCGTGGCGGTGGACGCCATGGGCGGCGACAAGGCGCCGGGCGACATCGTGGAGGGCGCCCGCCGGGCGGCGGAGGAGCACGGCATACGGATCGTGCTGGTGGGGCCGCCCGATCAGGTCGGCGACACGCAGGGCCTCGACCTCGTGGCCTGCACCGAGGTCATCGGAATGGACGAAGACCCAGCCGGCGGCGTGCGGCGCAAGAAGGACTCCTCCCTCGTGCGGGCCGCCGAGCTCGTGCGCGACGGGAAGGCGTCCGCCATGGTCTCGGCGGGCAACACCGGGGCCACGATGGCGGCCGCCCTGCTCCGCATGGGCCGGCTGCCGGGCGTGGTGCGGCCCTGCATCGCCACCCCGCTGCCACGCCTGGGCCGGACACCGGCGGTGCTGGTCGACGCCGGAGCGAACGCCGAGTGCACCGCGGTCATGCTGGTGCAGTTCGCACAGATGGCCGCCGCCTACGTGTCCGCCCGCTTCGACACCCCTTCGCCGACCGTCGGGCTCCTGTCGATCGGCGAAGAGCCCACCAAGGGCACGCCTCTGGTCAAGGAGGCCCATGGCCTGTTGGTGGAGGCGGCGGGGCACGGTTTCGAGTTCGTCGGGAACCTCGAGGGCCGCGACCTGCTCCCCTCGCCGGCCGACGTCATCGTGACCGACGGGTTCACCGGCAACGTCACGCTCAAGACCCTCGAGGGCTCGCTGCGGTTCCTCTTCGACACCATGCTGAGCATCTTCGGCACCGACGACGCGACCAGGGGCGCGGCAGAGGTGCTGCTACCGCACCTGCTCCCGCTGGCGGCCGAGTTCGAGCCCGAGAACACCGGCGGGGCGATGTTGCTCGGGACCGACGGCGTGTGCGTCATCAGCCACGGCTCGTCCAATGCAACGGCCATGATGAACGCCGTGCTCGTGGCCCACGACTGCGCCACGCGGGGCCTGGCGGACCACGTGGCGGCCGCCGTGCGCCCGGCGGAAACCGCCTGAAAAGACCAGCTCAGAACCCATAAACGGGCAGTTACGCCCCGGTCACGCGTACACTGGTCGCCGTGCCAGCCGAAACCCACACCAACCAGGGCCCCCTCGACCGCAACGGGGTCTTCGAGCTGATCCGGGACCAGCTGGCCGACATTCTGGAGACGGACCCGTCGTCGATCACGGAGGGGGCCTCCTTCGTGGAGGACCTCGATGCCGACTCCCTGGCCCTGATCGAGCTGGTCGAAGCCCTGGAGGAGGAGCTGGGGGAGAGGACCGTCGGGTTCCGCATCGACGACGAGGATCTCGAGGACCTGCGCACGGTCCGGGACGCTGTTGACTACGTCTACGCCAAGCTCGAGGCGGGTTGACGCCGGTGCTGAGGGGGCGGCCGAACTGGCCGAGCGACTTGGCCATACCTTCGCCGACCTGAGCCTCCTTCAGCACGCCCTGGCGCACCGGAGCTGGTGCGGGGAGCAGGAGGGCGGCGCGCCGTCCAACGAGCGACTCGAGTTCCTCGGCGACGCCGTGCTGGGCCTGGTCGTGGCCGGCCACACCTACGAGCGCTTCCCCGACTTCGCCGAGGGGAAGCTGGCCAAGGTCCGCTCCGCCGTCGTCAACGCCCGCGTCCTGGCCGAGGTGGCCGGTCGGCTGGGCATCGGGGAGGTCCTCCTGCTCGGCCGGGGCGAGGAGGGCTCGGGCGGCCGCGCCAAGGCGTCCATCCTGGCCGACGCCTTCGAGGCCGTCCTCGGGGCGGTGTACCTCGACGCCGGCTGGGAGGCGTCCCGGCAGCTGGTGCTCCGTGAGCTGGGGGAGGCCATTGAGCGCGCCGGCGAGGAGCCCGACGACTTCGACCACAAGAGCCGGCTTCAGGAGAGGGCGGTCCGCGACGGGGCGGGGACGCCCCGCTACATCGTCGTGGGGTCCGGGCCGGACCACGACCGGAGCTACGTGGCCGAGGTGTTCCTCGACGGGACGCTCCGGGGCGCCGGCGAGGGGCGTTCGAAGAAGGACGCCGAGCAGGCGGCGGCCCTGGCGGCCTGGGAGGAGCTGACCGGTGCCTGAGCTGCCCGAGGTCGAGACGCTGCGCCAGGACCTGTCGCGCGAGGTGGTCGGACGCAAGATCAAGACCGTGTCGGTGGCCAACGGGCGCTCGGTGCGCCGCCACCCCTCCGCCAAGCACTTCCGCGCCCTGCTCGAGGGCCGGACGATCAAGTCGGTCGGGCGGCTGGGCAAGTACCTGCTGCTCACGCTGGACAGCGGCGACACCCTGGTCGTCCACCTGGGCATGAGCGGCCAGCTGCTGCGGGTGAAGTCGGCGAAGGACCCCAAGCCGAAGCACACCCACGTCGTCATCACCTTCACCCAGGGAGGCGAGTTGCGCTACGTCGACCCCAGGACCTTCGGCGAGCTGTTCGTCTCGACGCCGCCGCTCAAGGCCGACGGGACACCGCTGAGCCCGGTCTCGGGGACGGCGGGCGGCGACGGCGGAGCCATCCGCAAGGCGATCCCGGAGCTGGCGCACCTCGGCTTCGACCCCATCGAGGACCTCATGAGCTGGGACCGCTTCGGCGCGCTGCTGCACCAGCACCACGGAGGCGTCAAGGCGCTCCTGATGGACCAGAGCTTCACGGCGGGCATCGGCAACCTCTACTCCGACGAGATGCTCTACCAGGCCGGCCTGCGCTACGACCGGCCGGCGGACTCCCTGTCCGCCACCGAGGTCCGGCGGCTCTACCGGGCCATCGTCGAGACGCTGGCCGACGCCATAAAGCACCGGGGCTCCTCGCTGGCCGACGAGCAGTACCGCGACCTGTTCGGCGAGCTCGGTGACTTCCAGGGCTCGCACCAGGTCTACGACCGCGAGGGCCAGCCCTGCCGGCGTTGCCGCAACACCATCGTCCGGGTCAAGGCCGGCGGGCGCTCGACCTTCTTCTGCGAACACTGCCAGGTTTAGGCCCCACGCACGCCGTAGGCACCCTGTAGGGTCGCCCTGAATGTTCCTCAAGTCGCTCAGCATGAAGGGCTTCAAGTCCTTTGCCGACCCGACGGTGCTGGAATTCGAGCCCGGGATCACGGTCGTCGTGGGTCCCAACGGGAGCGGCAAGTCCAACGTCGTCGACGCCGTCACGTGGGTGCTCGGCGCCCAGGGCCCGCGCTCGCTCCGCTCCGCCAAAATGGAGGACGTCATTTTCGCGGGTACCTCGTCACGACCTCAGCTGGGCCGGGCCGAGGTCTCGCTCACCATCGACAACTCGTCGGGCAAGCTGCCGATCGACCTGGCCGAGGTCACCATCACCCGGACCCTGTTCCGCTCGGGCGACAGCGAGTACGCCATCAACGGCGCGCCGTGCCGGCTGCTCGACATCCAGGAGCTGCTGAGCGACTCGGGCGTGGGCCGACAGCAGCACATGATCATCGGCCAGGGCCAGCTCGACACCGTGCTCAACGCGCGTCCCGAGGACCGGCGCGCCATCATCGAGGAGGCGGCGGGGGTGCTCAAGCACCGACGGCGCCGGGAGCGGGCCGAGCGCCGGCTGGCGGCCACGGCGGAGAACCTCGAACGGCTCGGCGACCTCGTGCGCGAGGTCCGCCGCCAGATCCGCCCCCTGGAGCGCCAGGCCGCCGCCGCCCGCTCGCACGACACGGTCGCGTCGGAGCTGCTGGCGGTGCGCCGCTGGCTCGCCGGCTCCGAGCTGGCCGACCTCACGGCGCGCCGCCGGGCCGCTGCGCAGAGCCTCGTCGTGTGCCGGGACGAGGAACGCGAGCTCCACGACGCCCTGGAGCGCCTCGACGCCGAGGCCACCTCCACCACCGCCGAGCTGTCGTCGCGCCGCGAGGAGGACCTGGCCAACGCCCTCGGCCGGGTGCAGGGCCTCGTCGAGCGTGCCCGGGGCACCTCGGCCCTCCTGCGCGAGCGGGGCCGGGCCGTCGTGGCCGCGCTCGATGCGGCGGCCGACGTCGACGTCGTCTCCACGCTCGAGGCCGAGGGCGCCCGCCTGGCGAGCGAGCTGGCGGCGGCCGAGGTGGACCAGGCGGCGGGCGGGGCGCCCGAGCGGGCCGAGCTGGACGCGGCGCAGGCGGCCCTCGACGAGGAGGCGGCGGCGCTGCGGGAGCGGTGGTCGGCGGTCCTGGGCGACGACGCGCCCGACGAGGCGATCGCCCGGGTCCGTGGCCGCGCCGAGCTGGTGGCACGCGGCGCGGCGCGGGAGCAGCAGGACATGGACGCCCTGGGGGCGCGCGTCGTGGCGCTCGAGCAGCGCGCCGCGGGTGCGGCCGTGCGGGCCGACCTGCTGGCCAAGGCGGCCGACGACCTCGAGCGGTCCACGGCGGCGCTCGAGGCCGACCTGGCCGCCCGCGCCGGCGAGCTGGAGGCGGCGGCGCGGGCCGCCGAGACGTCCCAGGCGACGGCCGACGAGGCCGAAGAGGGTCGCTACCGGACGGCGGCCCGGGCCGAGGCGTTGGAGCGTGCGCTGGCGGATCTGCAGGGAGCGGGGGGGCGCGAGCTGCTGCGTCACGTCGACGGGGTCGTGGGCTCGCTCGTCGACCTGGTCGAGATCGACGACGGGTGGGACGCCGCGTTCGAGGCCGCGGCAGGGGCCGGGGTCGCCGCCGTGGTGGTGGACGGCCGGCGATCCGCCCAGGCCGCCCTCGCGACGCTGCGCGAGCGGGGCGTGACGGGCGCCGTGCTGGCACCGCGCCATGCCGGCGCGAGCGGCACCGCGGCGGCGACGGCCGACTCGCTGCCCCCGGGCAGCAGCGCCGAGCCCGTACGCGCCCACGTCCGGGCGCGCCAGGGCGGGACCGTGGCCGAGTCGGTCCTCGACACCCTCGTCGGCCGGGCCGTCCGCGTCGACGGCTGGGAGGAGGCGATCGACCTCTCGCTCGCCCGCGACGACCTGGTGGTCGTCACACCCGAGGGCGACCGCTTCGCCGCCACCGGGTGGCGCGTGCGCTCCGGCACCGGCGTCGTCACCAAGGCGGCTGTCGAGGAGGCGCGGCGCAGGGCGGCCGAGGCCGCGACGGCCGCCGAGCTGGCGCGGGCGAACCTGACCGAGTCGCGCATCGTGCTGGCGCGCGCCCGCGACGCCCGTGCCGCGGCCGAGCGCGCGGTCGACCGTCACGGTTCGGCGTGCGAGACCGGGCGGGCCGACACCGCGCGCGCCGCCGAGGAGCAGCGCCGCCTGATCGGCGAGCTCGACGAGGCCCGCGCCGCCGTCAGCGACGCGCAGGCGCGGCTGTCAGAGGTGACGGCCGAGCAGGCGCAGCTGGCCGGGTCCCTCCCCGAGCTGGAGGAAGCCCTCGCGGCGTGGCGTGCGCTCCAGGAGCGGCGGGCCGAGGTATCGAGGAGGCGCCAGGAGATCGAGGTGCGGGTGGCCGGTGTCGCCGAGCGACGCCGCGTGCTCGCCGAGCGACAGGCCGAGGTGGAGCGCCGCCTGCAGGGCCATGCGGAGGAGCGGGCAACCGCGGCCACCCGCCGCCGCCGGCTGGAGTCGGAGGGTGCCGCACTCGGCCGCCTGGAGGCGCTCGTCGAACAGGAGCATGCGCGCCTCGACGGCATCTTCGAGTCGCTGCGCCACGACTACCAGGACCAGGTGGACGCAGTCCGGGCGGGGGGAGAGAAGCTGGAGCAGCTCCGCCAGGACCGCCACACCACCGAACAGCGCCTCGATGCGGTCCGGACCCGCACGCGCACCCTCGACCTCGAGGCAAACGAGGTCGACCTGCGGACCGAGGCCCTCGTCGAGCACGTGCACCGCGACCTCGGCGCCGTACCCGAGGACCTGGTCGGGTTGCCCACGCCCGAGGCGCCCGAAGGCACGACCCTCCCGCAGCACGCCGAGGAGCTGGAGCGCAAGCTGGTCGCGCTCGGGCCGGTCAACCCGCTGGCGCTCGAGGAGCTCTCGACGCTCGAGGAGCGGCACAAGGAGCTCGAGGCGCAGGTGGACGACGTGCGCGGGGCGCGGCGTGAGCTGCACGAGGTCGTGCGCACGCTCGACCACGAGATCATGACCTCGTTCGCCGCCGCGGCCGCCGACGTCAACGAGCACTTCTCCACGCTGGTGGCCATGCTGTTCCCCGGCGGCACCGGCCGTCTCGTCCTGCTCGATCCCGACGACCTGCTCAACACCGGGGTCGAGATCGAGGTGCGTCCCGCCGGGCGCAACGTGCGCCGGGTCTCGCTCCTTTCGGGGGGCGAGCGCTCGATGGCCGCCCTGGCGTTCCTCTTCGCCGTCTTCCGCAGCCGGCCCTCGCCCTTCTACCTCATGGACGAGGTCGAGGCCGCGCTCGACGACGTGAACCTCAGCCGCTTCCTCGCCCTCGTCCACGAGTTCCGTGACGAGGCGCAGCTGCTCATCGTCAGCCACCAGAAGCGCACCATGGAGACGGGCGACGCGCTCTACGGCGTGACGATGGCGCCGGGCGGGTCCTCGCAGGTGGTCAGCCAGAAGGTGGAGAAGGAGCCGTCCCCGGCATGACGGGCACGCTCGCCTTCGTCTTCGTCGGGGTGGCCCTGCTCTGCATCGTCGCCGGGGTCGCGGCCGTGACCCGCACCCGACGGCGCGCTCGCGAGGACGATGCGGCGTACGGCGACGAGGGCGACGAGGCGACCTATGCCGAGGAGGCGGCTGCGGTCGCCGCAGCAGAGGCCGCTGCCGCGGCGGCGGCGCGTGACGACGAGATCGACGGGATCCCGCCCCCATGATCGGCACCCTCATCATCATCGTGGTCGTCGTGGCGGTCCTCGGACTGGTCGCCGGCGGGGTCGCCCTGACCCGGTCCCGGCGCTCGGGCGGGCGCTCCGCCGCACCGACCGCTGCACCGCCGACGCCACCCCCCCAGGCGGCCACACCCCCGCACGCAGCGCCTGCGCCGGCTCCCGCCGCCGCACCCCCGGCGACGGCGGCCCCGCCGGAGGTGGCCGCGCCGCCCGAAGTGGCCGAGGCGCCGCCGACGTACCGGAGCCGCCTCGGTGGGGTGCGCTCGCTGTTCAGCGGGGCGGTGTCCGCTCTGCGGGGCGGGCGGATCGACGCCACGACCTGGGATTCCCTCGAGGAGGCGCTGATCCGCGCCGACGTCGGCGTCACCACCACGACGGCGCTGCTCGACGAGCTGCGGGCCAAGGTGCAGAGCAAGGAGATCAACAGCGGCGACGACCTGCTCCAGGCGCTGGGTGCGTCCATCCGCGACCTCCTCGAGGGAGCAGGGTCGCGGGAGCTGCGCTTCGAGCACCGAACCGGAGAGCCCGACGTCTGGCTCTTCGTCGGCGTCAACGGCGTCGGCAAGACCACGACCATCGGCAAGCTGGCCCGGCGCCAGTCGGCTGCCGGCCACTCGGTCCTGCTGGCCGCCGGTGACACCTTCCGGGCCGCCGCCGCCGACCAGCTCGCCATGTGGGCGGAGCGCACCGGCACCGAGATCGTCCGTGGGGCCGAGGGTGCCGACCCCAGCGCGATCGTGTTCGACGCCGTCCAGCGGGCCGTGGCACGGGGCAACGATCTCGTGCTGGCCGACACGGCGGGGCGCCTGCACACGAAGGTGAACCTCGTCGAGGAGCTCAAGAAGATCAGGCGCGTGGCCGACCGTGACCCGGGCAACGTCACCGAGGTCCTGCTCGTCCTCGATGCCACGACCGGCCAGAACGGGCTCGCGCAGGCCCGTCAGTTCGCCGACGCCGTGGACGTCACCGGGATCGTGCTCACCAAGCTCGACGGCACGGCGAAGGGCGGGATCGTCATCGCCGTCCAGCGCGAGCTGTTCGTGCCGGTCAAGCTCGTCGGCCTCGGCGAGGGACCGGACGACCTGGTCGACTTCGACCCCGACGAGTTCGTCGACGCGCTGCTCGCCGTCGACTGAGCGTGCGGACCCCAGAGGAGGCGCCGATGGAGTCGCGGACCGACCGTCGGGAGCTGACCGACCACCAGAAGAAGGTCATCGCCGTCGCACTGGTGCTCCACCTGATCCTGCTGACGCTGACGCGGCGCGACCTCCGCCACCGGCCCGACGCCGGTGTCCGGGGCCCGAAGCGCCTCTGGCGTGTCGCCGCCACGCTGAACACGACGGGCTCGGTGGCCTACTGGCTCTTCGGCCGCCGCCCCCTGCCCGAGGCCGAGCCCGTCACGGGCTGAGCGTCAGGCCCAGCGCACCTGGACGGTGTCGAGGAACAAGGTCAGGACATCGGTGTCGCCCTCGACGACCAGCGCCTCGGGCCCGGCGCGATTCCACAGGGCCAGGTAGAGGTCGGCCGCGCGCCCCCGCACCGAGCAGTCGGCGTCGACCGCCCGGTGCGCGATGGGATCGGTCGTGACGCCCTCGGCCCCGATGCGCAGCAGCCAGGCCGCGTCCTCGTCGGTGCACCGCACGGCCATGGAGGCGGGATGCTCGGCGCGCAGCTTCGTGGAGCGGCGCGGCACGAAGCATTCCAGCAGCTCGCCGGCGCCGTCGGCGGCGAAGGCCGGGGTGAAGGGGCTGGGCGCTCCTCCGGCCGCGAGCTCGGCGTCGACCCGGTGGATCGCCGTCTCGTGGGCCTGGCGGCGGGCCCACATGGCCAACGGGGAGGGAGCGCGCAGGAAGGTCCAGCACTCGAGATCGGGCGGGGCCGCATCGAGCGCCGCGGCCAGCGCCTCGCACCCCTCGGTGAGCCAGCCGGCCAGGTCGGCGTCGCCGGGCCACGCGCCCACCACCTCGTCGAGGTCGACGTCCCACACCTCGGTGCGCCCGCCGGCGACGTACCCGGTGGCCCAGCGGTGCACGCCGCCCATGTGCCGCACGAGGTCGCGCACGACCCACCCGGGGCACGTGGGCACCGGGGCATCGGGACCGGCGGTCGCCGCGGCGTCCGCCATCAGCGCACCCGCACCGCGCAGCGCGTCGACGTGGGCGGCGACCTCCATGCGCTCCGGTGCGCTCCGGCTCAGTTGACCTTGAGCAGGTCGATCACGAAGACGAGGGTGTCGTCCGCCGCGATCCCGGGCCCCGGGGACTGGTTCCCGTAGCCGAGGCTCGGCGGGATGATGAGCTCGCGGCGCCCGCCCACCTTCATGCCGACCACGCCCTGGTCCCAGCCGGGGATCACCTGGCCGGCGCCGAGCGTGAACGAGAAGGGCTGGCTGGTCCAGGACGACTGGACCACCTTGCCACTCGAGTAGGTCCCGAGCACGTACTGCACGGTCACGTTGTCGCCCGTGGCGGCCGCCTTGCCGGTGCCCGTGATGAGGTCGGCGCTCTCCAACGAGGTCGGCGGGGTGCCCGAGGGGACCTTCAGGGTCGGCGCGGTGCCGGCGGTCCCGGCGGGGGAGAGGTCGGCGGCGGGGATGGCGGCGATGGAGGGGCTGGTGCCAGGGGCCGTCGTGGAGGCGCCCGCACCGGTGGTCGTCGTGGTGCCGGCGGCCGATGGGTTCGACGGCGACGAGCTGCAGGCGGCCAGGCCGAGCGCGCCGAACGCGCCGATCACGACGGCGAGCGTCCAGGGTCGGAGGCGGGGGAGCGACATGGGCCGAGACGGTAGCCGCTCTCTCCCGCCGCGCAGGCGCACCCACGGGCGGGTGGGACCTGGGGTGCCGTGGCCGGGCCCGCGGCGCGTGGTGCCTGCGCCGCCCGGCGGGTGGCCGGTGACGTCCCGTGGGTAACCTGAGACCTCATGTTCGACGCCCTCTCCGACCGCCTGGAGCGCATCTCAACCCGCCTGCGGGGCAAGGGCCGGATCAGCGAGGCCGATCTCGACGAGGCGCTCCAGGAGATCCGCACCGCGCTGCTCGAAGCAGACGTCGAGCTGACCGTCGCCCGCCGCTTCTGCGACGGCATCCGCCTGCGCGTCAGCACCGAGGCGCTCTCCAAGAGCCTCAGCCCGGGCCAGCAGGTGGTACGGGCGGTGCACGAGGAGCTGATCAGCGTCCTGGGCGGCGACACGCTCAAGCTCAGCTACGCCTCGCGGCCCCCGACGGTCGTCCTCATGGCCGGCCTCCAGGGCTCGGGCAAGACGACCAACTCGGCGAAGCTCGCCCTGTGGTGGAAGCAGCAGGGGCGCAACCCCCTGTTGGTCGGCGCCGACCTGCAGCGGCCCGCCGCCGTCGAGCAGTTGCGCGTCCTCGGCGAGCAGGCCGGCGTGACCGTCTTCAGCGAGGCGACGGACCCCGTCGCCTGCGCCAAGGCCGGGCTCGAGGAGGCCCGCCGCCTCGGCAAGGACATCTGCATCATCGACACCGCCGGCCGCCTCACCATCGACGCCGAGCTCATGCAGCAGATCAAGGACATTTCGGCAGCGACCGTGCCCCACTACACGTTCCTGGTCATCGACGCCATGATCGGCCAGGACGCCGTGGCGACGGCGAAGGCGTTCCACGACACCCTCGAGCTGAGCGGCGTGATCCTGACCAAGCTCGACGGCGACGCCCGCGGCGGCGCGGCCCTGTCGGTCAAGGGGGTGGTCGGCAAGCCGATCGCCTTCGCCAGTACGGGGGAGCGGCTGGCCGACTTCGACCTGTTCCACCCCGATCGCATGGCCGACCGCATCCTCGGCATGGGGGACGTGCTGAGCCTGATCGAGCAGGCCGAGCGCACCATGGACTCCGACGAGGTGGCCAAGAGCGCCAGCCGCCTCATGCAGGGCCAGTTCACCCTCGAGGACTTCCTCTCCCAGCTGCGCCAGGTCAAGAAGATGGGATCGCTCGGTGGCCTCATGCGCCTCATGCCGGGGATGTCCAAGGAGATGCGACAGGCCGCGGGACAGATCGACGACGGCGAGGTGGCCAAGGTCGAGGCGATCGTGTGCTCCATGACCCCGGCCGAGCGCAACGACGTGGCCCTCCTGGACGGCTCACGCCGCAGCCGGGTGGCGCGGGGCTCTGGCACCTCCATCCAGGACGTCAACACGCTCCTGAAGCAGTTCAAGGAGATGCAGAAGATGATGAAGGGGATGGCCTCGGGGGCCATGCCCAACCTTCCCGGGATGCCCAGCATGGGCGGGATGAGCCCCCGCGCCGCCAAGAGGATGGCCAAGCAGGCATCGGCCGGAGGGGGTCTCCCCGGCCTCGGAGCCGGGGCGGGTGACCAGCCCGATTTCGACATGCTCTCCCAGCTGATGGGCGACGCCGGCGAGCTGCCCTCGGGCTTCCCCGGGCTGCCTGCGCCGGCCCCCGCCCGGCCCGTGGTGAGCGTCAACAAGGGGACCAAGAAGAAGAAGAAGGGAGGGCGGGTCACGCCGCCGAAAGGCCGGTAGTCCCGCCATCTGCCAGAATGGACGCCCGATACGTCCAGATCCGATGGAAGGAACCAGTTCGTGGCAGTGAAGCTCCGCCTCGTGCGGATGGGAAAGAAGAAGCAGCCGACCTACCGGGTCGTCGCTGCGGACAGCCGGTCGCCCCGTGACGGTCGCTTCCTCGAGATCGTGGGCACCTACGCGCCCCGGGGCTCGTCGACGGCCGAGCCGGACGCCGTGATCCAGATCGACAACGCGAAGGCCGTCAAGTGGCTGGTCAACGGCGCCAAGCCCACCGAACGGGTCGAACGGCTCCTCAAGACCTCCGGGGCCTGGGACGAGTTCGCGGCGGCGAGGGCCAAGTGACGGACCTCTACGAAGCGGGCGACATCAACCAGACCGACGGACCCGGCGGCGGCGACGTGAACGACGAGATCGACGACGAGATCGATGACGAGGTGGACGACGACATCGACGACGAGGTGGACGACGACATCGACGACGAGGGCAACGAGGGCAACGAGCTCGGCGACGCCGACGACGGCACCCCGCTGACCGTCCTGGCGTATCTGGCCCGCTCGCTCTCCAACGAGCCCGACTCCGTGGTCATCGACACCGAGGAGCGCCGCAACGGCGTGCGGCTCAGCCTCCACGTGGCCCCTGAGGACATGGGCCGGGTCATCGGCCGGCGCGGTCGCACCGCCCAGGCGATCCGAACCCTGGTCAACGTGGCGGGTGCCAAGGACGGCGTCCAGGCCAGCGTGGACATCGTCGACGACTGAGCTGCTCAAGATCGGCCGGGTCGCCAAGGCCCACGGCCTGCGGGGCGAGGTCGTGGTCCAGCTCTGGACCGACCAGACGCAGCGGCTCGACCCCGGGACGGTGCTCGCCTCCGCCCGCGGCGACCTGCGCGTCGTGTCGTCCAAGCCGTTCGGCGGCGAGCGCTTCATCGTGCAGTTCGAAGGGGTGGCGGACCGCAACGCCGCCGACGGCCTCCGGGGGATGGATCTCGAGGCAGAGCCCATCGACGCCCCCGGCACCCTGTGGGTCCACGAGCTCCTCGGGGCCACGGTGCGGGACGCCGCCGGCACCGAGCTCGGCCGGGTCGCCGCGGTCGAGGCCAACCCGGCCAGCGATCTCCTGGTGCTCGAGTCGGGCGGCCTGATCCCCATCCGCTTCCTGACCGCGCACGACGCCGTGACCGGGACGGTGGAGGTCGACATCCCCGACGGGCTGCTCGACCTGTGAGGACGATGTCGTGAGGATCGACGTCTTCACCATCTTCCCCGAGGTGGTCACCGGCTACTGCGGAACCTCCATCCTCGGGCGCGCCGCCGACGCCGGCGCGCTCGATGTGCGCGTGCACGACCTCCGCGAGGGTGCCGAGGACCAGCGGCGCTCGGTGGACGACAGCCCCTTCGGGGGCGGGGCGGGCATGGTCCTCATGGCCGAGCCCCTGTTCCGCTGCGTCGAGGCCGTACCCGACCTGCCCCGGCCGCTCTACCTGCTGACCCCGGGCGGGCGGCGCTTCGACCAGGAGACGGCGGCCCGGCTGGCATGTGCGCCGGCCGGGTTCTCCCTGCTCTGCGGGCGCTACGAGGGCGTGGACCAGCGGGTGTCCGACCATCTGGTCGACGGCGAGCTGTCGGTGGGCGACTTCGTCCTCGCCGGTGGCGAGCTGGCCGCCCTGGTGGTCGTCGAGGCCGTGGCCCGCCTGCTGCCCTCGGTGCTGGGCAACGAGGACTCGGCCCTCGAGGAGAGCTTCTCGGACGGGCTGCTCGAGTACCCCCAGTACACACGGCCGGCGGAGTTCCGGGGATGGCCGGTTCCCGAGGTGCTGCGCTCGGGCGACCACGGGGCGGTGGCCGCCTGGCGGCGCACGCAGGCCCTCGTCCGGACGGCCGAGCGCCGTCCGGACCTCATCGCGCGCCTGGTCAGGACGTCGGCGCTCAGCCCCGGCGACGTGCAGGCCCTGGCCGAGCACGGCTACGATGTTCCGTCCGGCACTGAGCCGGAGTGACCGAAGGACGCCTCTCATGCACCCCACCGAAACGATCGATCGCGACAGCCTGCGCGACGACATCCCCGAGTTCCGTCCGGGTGACACCGTCAAGGTGCACGTCCGGGTCGTCGAGGGCAACCGGGAGCGGGTGCAGGTGTTCCAGGGCGCCGTCATGCGCCGGCAGGGCGGCGGGGTGCAGGAGACGTTCACCGTCCGCAAGGTGAGCTTCGGCGTCGGCGTCGAGCGCACGTTCCCGGTGCACTCGCCCACCATCGCGAAGATCGAGGTGGCGACGCTGGGAGATGTCCGGCGGGCGAAGCTGTACTACCTGCGCGACCGGCACGGGAAGGCGGCGAAGATCAAGGAGCGGCGGACCCCCCGGGGCGGCAAGGCGGTCGCCGACGTGGTGGTCGAGGACGTCGTCGAGGACGACGTGGTCGAGGACGAGATCATCGACGAGGTCGACGAGGTCGACGCCGTGGAGGTGGTCGACGAGGTCGAGCCGACCGAGGGCGACCAGGTGGAGGACGCCGCCGAGGAGGCCTCTGACGAGTAGGACCGGCGCCGAGTGAGCGAGGAAGACCTCGAGCGCTACGAGTCCGAGATAGAGCTCGGGCTCGTCCAGGAGTACCGGGCCGTCCTCCCGGTCTTCGCCTACGTGATCGAGACGGAGCGGCGCTTCTATCTGGCGAACGAGGTGTCGCTCAACGTGCGTGCGGACACGACGCCGGCGTGCATCGAGCTCGACCTGCGCGACGCCTGGGTGTGGGACATGTACCGCCCCGCCCGCTTCGTCCCCGAGGTGCGGGTGGTCACGTTTCGCGACGTCAACATCGAGCGGCTGCCCGAACAGGAGCTCTGAGCGACCGTTCCCCTTCGTGGGGGAGTCCAACCGGCGCAGGGCCGCACTCGGGCACCTCGGCGAGGAGCGGGCGGCCGCCCACTACCGTGCGCACGGGTACGCCGTCCTGGAGCGGAACTGGCGCTGCGCCGCCGGCGAGGTCGACCTGATCTGCGCCCGCGGTCGGACCCTCGTCATCTGCGAGGTGAAGGCCCGTACCCGGACGACCCACGGCCACCCGCTCGAGGCGGTGACGCGGGCGAAGCAGCTCCGGCTGCGCCGCCTCGCGGGGGCGTACCTGCGTAGCCAGGACCGGCGTTGGTCCGAGGTCCGCTTCGACGTGGCAAGCCTGCTGGGGGGGACCCTGCACATCGCCGAAGGTGCTTTCTGAAACACCGCGGCCTAGGGTCGGAGGCCATGGAGACCATCATTGTCGAGCGCAAGGACGGCGTCGTCACCGTGACGATGAACCGACCCGAGCGCAAGAACGCCGCCAACAACAAGATGCTCAACGAGCTGAAGCAGACCTTCGCCGAGGTGGAGGACAGCGACGGGGACCGGGTGCTGGTCCTGACCGGCGCCGGCGGCGCCTTCTGCTCCGGGGCGGACCTCTCGGACCCCGACGGGCCGGCCACCGACCGCACACGCTCGGGCCTGGCCCGCATGCGCCGGCTGGGTGACGTCGCTCTGGGGCTGCACCGGGTGACCAAGCCGACCATCGCCAAGGTCGACGGGGTCGCCGTGGGTGCCGGCCTCTCCCTGGCGCTCGGCTGCGACCTCGTCGTGTGCAGCGACCGGGCCCGGCTCTCCATGATCTTCTCCCGGCGGGGGCTGGCCCTCGACAACGGGGCGTCCTGGCTGCTGCCCCGGCTGGTCGGCCTGGCCCGGGCGAAGGAGATCGCGCTCTTCGGGGGCATGTGGAGCGCCGAGGAGGCCTCGGCCATCGGGCTGGTCAACCGCGTGCTGCCCGTCGACGAGCTGGACTCCTTCGTCGACGAGTGGGCCACCACGCTGGCCGGCGGCCCACCACTTGCGCTGTCCATGACCAAGACCCTGCTGAACGCCTCGTCCATGGCCTCCATGGAGCAGGCGGTGGAGGACGAGGCCCGCTGTCAGGCGCTGAACTTCTCGACCAAGGACACCGCGGAGGCGATCGCGGCCTTCACGGAGAAGCGAGAGCCCGTTTTCATCGGCCGCTAGTAGCGTGGTGCCGTGCTGAGCGGTGTGCAGGGAATGATCGGTGACACGGCCCTGGTCACCAAGGCCATTGAGGGCGAGCACCACCCTGGCCGGATCAAGGCACGCGGTGAGGAATGGCTCGCCATTCCGCTGGACCCCGAGGCGACCATCGCCGCGGGAACGAGCGTCGTCGTGGCCGACGTCGAGCGCGGGCTGCTCGTCGTCTACGCCATCGACAGTTAGAGAGGTACCCCATGGTCCTGTTCGCATCGGCTGGAGAGGTGGTGGGGATCATCATCGTCGCGGCCCTGGCAGCCCTCGGGGTGGTGACCCTGTTCGCGTCCCGCTTCATCAAGGTCGTGCAGCAGGGGAGCGTCGGTGTGGTGAAGCGCCTCGGCGAGTTCAAGGCAGTCGACCAGCCGGGCCTGCACATCTTGGCGCCCTTCATCGACAGGATGGAGAAGGTCGACGTCCGGGAGTTCCCGATGACCGGTGACCAGCAGGCGGTCATCACCAAGGACAACGTCTCGCTGCAGGTGAGCGCGACCATCTTCTGCCAGGTCATCGACGTCAAGTCCGCCCTCTTCGAGATCAACGACTACCAGCTGGCCGTCGACCAGCTCTCGCGGACGGCCCTGCGGGCCGTCTTCGGGGAGCTCTCTTTGGACCAGGCGCTCTCCGAGCGCGAGACCATCAACAGCCGCATGCAGGACCACATGGCCGACGCCACCGCGAAGTGGGGCGTGCGACTCAACCGCATCGAGATCCTCGACATCACCCCGCCGATGAACGTGGTGCAGGCGATGTCCGAGCAGAAGGAGGCCGAGCAGCACAAGCGGGCCGCCATCTTGAAGTCGGAGGGCGAGCAGCAGGCCGCCATCAACAGCGCCGGTGGGCGCAAGCAGGCCGCCGTGCTCGAGGCCGAGGGTGCCAAGCAGTCGGCCATCCTCCGCGCCGAGGCGCAGATGAAGGTGCTGGAGCTCCAGGCCGAGGGCGAGAAGAAGGCGCTCGAGCTGCGCGGCCAGGGCGAGGCGTCACGACTGACCTCCATCGACACCGCCACCATCAACCCGCACACGCTCGCCGTGCTGCAGCTGAAGGCGCTCCAGGACATCGCGTCCTCCGAGAACGCCAAGATCGTGGTGCCGTACGAGGCCACCAGCCTGATGGGCGCGGCCGAGGTCCTGCTGTCCACGCTGCGCAACGAGAACCTGGGCGACGCCAGCGGGAACGGTGCTACGCCGCCCCCGGTCGCCTCGCCGGCCCGGCCTCCCAACAAGGAGCTCCCGCCGCAGGGCTCATAGCGGCGCCTCCGTGGTGCGCGACGTCCGCCCAGAATTTTTCGACCTCGGCGGGCGACCCATAGGGGATCCCTGACCGACCCCAGCCGAGGCCCATGAACTGGACATTGGTCCTGGTCAACGTGGTGTCTCTCGGGGTCCTCGGCGGATTCGGAGCCGCAGCCTCACCGGTGGCCATGAACCCGAGCCTCATGTATCAGCGACAGCGAACACGACTCCTAAACAGAAGGGCCCAGACTGTGCAGCGCTAGGGGGCCACTCACGAAGAGGGACCATGTCGAGTCGAGTTGTGGCCAGGTGATGGGCGACCCGCGGCGTCGCCGCGCCGAGCACATCTCCGGGCTATTCGGCTGCCTCGGCCCCTTCCGGTGTCTCCCGACTGCCGATCCGGCAGCGAGTCTCCTCGTGGGCGGTGGGTCGCAGCTCACGCTCGCAGCTGATCATTCCAAGCCATGCCGGAGCGCAGGGACGACCCCTTGACCATGTACTCCACGAGGCTGCGGACGATACGGGTGCTCTCCGTGCGAGGCTTGGTACTCGGAGCTCTTCTCGCCTCACTCCTCCTACTGGCGATGCCGCAGAGAGCATTCGCTGCCACCGGGTCGGACAACTTCGACAGGGCGAACGGGAGCCTCGGTGCGAACTGGACCGACATGACCGCCGGGGGACTGGCGATCTCCAATGATGCCGTGGTCGGCACCGCGGCCAGCGGGAACTCCGGTGACATCTACACGGGTGAGTCCTTCGGCAGCGATCAGTTCTCCCAGATCGAGCTCACCTCCACGCAGCTCAGTGGTGGCCAGTGGGTCGGTCCCGCGGTCAGAGCCCAGGACGGTGGTCAGGAACTCTACGTCGGCATCTACGACGAGAACTACGGCAGCCCAGAGCTGATGCTGTTCAAGCTGATCAATGGCGGCTGGACGGAGCTCGGCTCCGCCTACCCGAGCGGCGCCCTCGCCGCCGGCACTCTCTTGGACCTGAGCGTCACCGGCTCCACCCTCTCGTTCTCAGAGAACGGCACCGTGGAAATCACGGCCACCGACACCAGCTTGACCGGGGGTGCCCCGGCCATCATGGCCTACGGCACTCCGACCGCGGGCAATTGGGCGGGCGGAGATGCCACTAGCGGCGGCACCTATTCGATCGGGGGCACCGTCTCGGGGCTCTCGGGGACGGTCGTCCTCGAGGACAACGGCGGGAACAGTCTGAGTGTCGGTGCCAACGGCACATTCACCTTCAGTTCCCCCGTCGGCCAGGGCGCCCCCTACGACGTCACCGTGCAGAGCGAGCCGTCCGGTCAGACCTGCACCGTCGCCAACGGGTCCGGGACTGTGGGTTCTGCCAACGTCACCAACGTCTCGGTCACCTGTGTCACCCAGTCGGGCGGTGGCACCTATTCGATCGGGGGCACCGTCTCGGGGCTCTCGGGGACGGTCGTCCTCGAGGACAACGGCGGGAACAGTCTGAGTGTCGGTGCCAACGGCACATTCACCTTCAGTTCCCCCGTCGGCCAGGGCGCCCCCTACGACGTCACCGTGCAGAGCGAGCCGTCCGGTCAGACCTGCACCGTCGCCAACGGGTCCGGGACTGTGGGTTCTGCCAACGTCACCAACGTCTCGGTCACCTGTGTCACCCAGTCGGGCGGCGGCACCGCCTCAGATGACTTCAACCGGGCGAACGGGAGCCTCGGTGCGAACTGGACCAACATGACCGCCGGGGGACTGGCAATCTCCAACGACGCCGTGGTCGGCACCGCGGCCAGCGGGAACTCCGGTGACATCTACACGGGTGAGT
>CAYWDQ010000057.1:0-18186 GCA_964457065.1 uncultured Acidimicrobiaceae bacterium
TGGCCGAGCTGTCCGACGCCTTCGTCATGCTGCCGGGTGGGTTCGGCACCTGCGAAGAGTTCATGGAGTCGGTCACCTGGGCGCAGCTGGGCATCCACGACAAGCGCTGCGGCATCCTCAACGTCGACGGCTTCTTCGACGACCTCCTGGCCTTCCTGGGGCACGCGGTGGCACAGGGCTTCATCAAGTCCGGCCAGCTCGACGGCCTGGCCATCTCGCACGACGCCGACGAGCTCCTCGACGCCATCGTGGGCTCGCCGCGCGATCAGGTGGTGGCGCGGTAGAGGACGGCCGAGCCGACCACGTCGGTCGGGATCAGGGCGAAGACGTCCCGACCGACGGCGGCGAGCTGCGAGCCACCGTCGTCGTCGTCGCACGCCTCCGGTGGTGCTTTCAACTTCGCCATCGGGGCCGACGACCCGGTTGCCGGGTCCACCTGGAGCAGCTCCTCGGGTCCATTGCACGCCCCGACGTAGTCGAGGCCCCACAGTCGGCCACCCGGCGTCGACACCAGTGGGGACTGACCGGTCAGCTCGGATGGCGAGGTGACGATCACGTTGCCACTGTGATCAAGTGCGACGAGGTGGGTCAGCACCGACGGCGTCGGGCCCGTCCCGTAGGCCTCGACACCGGCCCAGACCACGCCGCCGACGGCCGAGAGCCACAGGACCGAGCTGTGGGAGGTACCCGGGTACGGGGTCGTCGTGACGCCGGTGCCCTGACGCACCCAGTCGACCCCGGGGGGACCACCGGGACCTCCGGCGATCCACACGCCGGCGCCGTTGGCGGCGACGGCCGGGGCGATCCCGCCGATCGCCGTAGCTGGCTTCAGTGTGGCCGTGACGTCGCCGGTCGACGGCGAGATGCGCACAACCTCAGGGCCCGCCAGCATCTGCTCGCCGTAGAGCCAGAGTGCGCCGTCGCCGTAGGCGAAGTCGATGTGCGCGATGGCGCTGCCTATGACGCTCATAACGACCGGTGACAGGACCTGGGCCTTGCCGTCGCCCGGATCGAACACGTCGACGTGCAGCCGTTGGGTGGCCGCGGTGCCCCGTACGAACTCCGCCGTCACGAGGTAGAGGCGGCCCCCGCCGGCCGCGATGTCGGCCGCACAGGCCGGGATGGGGAACATCCTCGTCGCCATCGAGGCGGGCGTGATCTCCTCGAGCTCGCAGTGCGCGTCGCTCCCTGGTGTCGTGGTGCCCAGGACCCAGATGCGTCCGGACGCCGCGGCCAGTTGCAGCGGCACGAAGGGGCCGGGGAAGTGCAGCGCGGTGAGCTCCGGCGTGACGGGCTCGACGCTGCTCGACGTCGGGGTCGATGCGGCCGCCGCCGGCGCCACCCCCGTCATCGATGCCAGCACCAGCGCCAGGGCAGACAGCGCCACTCCAGCCGTCGGAGACCTGCGGCTCATTGAGGGACCGACAACGCGATCGCCGACGGCCTCACCGACGGGCTACCCCTGCGCATCCCGCGAGTATGCGTCCCAGGAGGCTCTGCGACACCGCGGGCTGCGGGCAGGGGCGCGGGAGGCGAGGGGCCAGGCTCAGCGAGGCGAGGGGACGAGCAGGACGTCCCGCAACTCGTCCGTGTCCCCCCACTCGCGCAGCAGCGCGGCGACAGACGGGTAGGGCTTCTCTGCCCCGCTGGCCTTCTCCAGGACCACAGGGGTGTAGCCCACGCTCTCGAAGTAGCCGAGGTAGTCGGCCACCGTGGTCCCCGACACACGCCGGAGCATCTCGTCCTTGAGCTCCGTGGTGACGATCGGGCGGTCCTTCTCGATCACCCGCGTCGCTCCCTTCACCACCCGCCCCTCGGCGCCCTCGACGTCCATCTTCAAGAACCCGACGGGGCCCTCCACGATGTCGTCGAGGCGGAAGGTCGGGACGACCGTGCCCGGATGCTTCAGAAGGTCACGGTCCTCGATCAGGCCGCCGTTCGAACCGACGTGCGTCGAGTAGTACGCCCAGCCGGCCTCTGCGTCCGCCGCCACCGGGACCAGCTGGACGTTGGTGACGCCGCCCATCCGCAGCGACGACAGGAGGAGCCGGCAATTCTCGGAGTTCGGCTCGAGGGCGACGACCCTCCCCGAGGGGCCGACCAGCCGGGAGGCGAGCAGCGAGTAGTAGCCCAAATTGGCCCCCACGTCGACGACCGTCATGCCCGGCGCGCAGTACCGCTCGAAGACGGCGGTGAGGTGCGGCTCGTACGCACCCGATCGCAGACCCGGGGTCACGGCGGCGTCGGCGGCGTCGGCGAAGAGCTCCACGTCACCGACCGTGCACCGGAGGGCGTCCTCCTCGCCGAGCTGCACGCAGAACGCGGTCGGCGCCACCTGATGCTCAATGGACCCGAGCATCCGGCGGATCGTCGACACCTCGCCGAGATCGCCGGCCGCGGCCTCGTCGACGTCGCGGCGCAGCTCTTCGGGCAGGGTCGGATAGAGCAGGTGCACGAGCTGCGGGTAGGTGATGCCACGCTCGGGCAGCGTGCCGCCCAGACCGTGCACGATGCGGTCGCGCAGTGGTTTGAGCGACTCCTTGACCTTGTGCTGCCAGTCGCCGTCCCGGTGGTCCATGCTCGGCCCACGGTACCCGCGATCGCGTCCTCGGCCCGGCGGGATGCTCCCCGGAATCCTGCGCCCCTGCGTCACGGATCACCCGTTACTGCGTTGCAGATCAGCCGTTATCGATCTCGGACAGATCAGGCGTGGCGATACAGGTATTCTGCGCCCCCGGCAGGACTTGAACCTGCGACCATTGGATTAGAAGTCCACTGCTCTGTCCGCTGAGCTACGGGGGCAAGCGCCCGGCGCACGCCGGCGCATCACAGCCTGACATAGCGCGGTTCACCAGCGTGGACACGAGGGATTCGCCCCGCCGGACGCCGTCTACGGCCGTGCCGCCCACCATGGGCGCGTGTGCCACACTTGTGCCCCTCGGTGGGCGTAGCTCAGTTGGTTAGAGCGCCAGGTTGTGGTCCTGGAGGTCGGGGGTTCGAGACCCCTCGCTCACCCCGAAACGTGCCGGTGGCCCCATCGGGGTCACGCGGCGCGGCACGCAGCACGCAGCACGCAGCTTCGCTCGGGGGAGGTTCGAGAGTGGATCCTGGGACAAGGGGCCGGACGGTCCTCGTCACCGGCGCCTCGTCGGGCATCGGCGCCGCCGTCGCCCGCGAGCTGGCGACCCGGGGTGACACCGTGGCACTGGTGGCCCGGCGCGCCGAGCGACTCGGCGAGGTGTTGGCCGACTGCCGGGTCACGTCCGCCGACTCCGAGCGCTGGGCGGCCGACCTGTCGGACCCCACGTCGGCGGCTGACCTCGCGCTCGAGATCTGGGACCACTTCGGCGGGCTCGATGTGGTCGTCAACAATGCCGCGGTCCCGATGCGACGCCACGTCACGGCGCTCACCATGGCCGAGGTCGAGCGGACGATGCGCATCAACTACCTCTCCCCGGTGGCCATCTCCCTCGCCGTCCTGCCCCGGATGCTGGCGCGGGGCTCGGGGACCATCGTGAACGTCTCGAGCCTTGGTGGCCGGCTGGGGATCGCGACCGAGGCGGCGTACTCCGGATCGAAGTTCGCCCTGGCCGGGTGGAGCGAGTCGATGGCCATCGACCTCGACCGCACCGGGGTCAGCGTGAAGCTCGTGCTCCCCGGCGCCATCGACACCGAGATCTGGGACCAGCCCGGCAACGACGCCCCCCTCTACGACGGGCCCAAGGAGCCACCCGAATCCATCGCCGGCGCGATCGTGGACGCCATCGACAGTGACCGCTTCGAGCACTACCTGCCCGACATGAAGGCGGTCATCGAATTCAAGACGGCCGACATCGACGCCTTCATGCTCGGCATGCGCGGCCTCACCGAGGGAGCCGGCTCGTGAAGGCGCTGCTCTTCGGCGCTCCCCCGGCCGAGGACGAGGTACGGCCCACGCCGGTGGACGAGCTGGAGACGATGCTGGCCGGAATCCCCTTCGGCCTGCACGAGGTCGACGACGCCCGCCTGGTGCGTCCGGACTGGGTGGTCACCCGGCCGATCCTCTCGGGCATCTGCGGATCCGACGCCAAACTCGTCCTGGGCGACTTCAACACCGGCGACATCGACAACCCGATGGCCGCCTTCTCGTCGCTCCCCCACGTGCCGGGCCACGAGGTGGTCGCCGAGGTGGTGGCGCTCGGCCCGCAGGCGCGGGGCCTCGACGTCGGGCAGCGCGTGGTGCTCAATCCCTGGTTGACCTGCGGTCCGCGCGGCATCGACCCGCCCTGCCCGCCGTGCCAGGCAGGCGACCTGAGCCTGTGCTGGAGCTTCACCAAGGGAGACCTCGGCCCCGGCGTCCACGTCGGGGTCATCACGGCGGCGCCCGGCGCGTGGGCAGAACAGCTCGCGGCACACGACTCCATGCTGATCCCGGTCCCCGACGGCATCTCCGACGAGGCGGCGGTCCTCGCCGACCCCTTCTCGGTGTCCTTCCACGCCATCGTCCGCCACCCGCCACCCCCTTCGGGCCGCGTGCTGGTGTACGGGGCCGGCGCGCTGGGCCTGACCAGCGTGGCCATCCTGCGGTCCCTCTACCCCGGGGTGGAGGTGGGGGTCGTGGCGCGCTTCGAGGCCCAGCGTGAGATGGCCCTGCGGTTCGGCGCGTCCGCGGTCTTCGCCCACGAGCCCCGGCTGGCGCTGGTCGAGGCCCTGGCGGAATGGTCGGGCGCCGTCCTCCACGCCCCGCTCGACGGCCTCCCCGTCACTCATCCCGGCCACATCGACGTCGTCTACGACTCCATCGCCAAGGCGGAGACCCTCGAGGTGGGGGTGCGCGTGCTGGCCGAACGCGGGCGCCTCGTCTACACCGGAGTCGCCACGCCCGAGCGCTGGGAGTCGACCCCCATCTACTTCAAGGAGATCACCATCGCGGGGTCGAACGCGTTCGGGATCGAGGACTTCGAGGGCACGCGCCAGCACGCCATCGCGCACTACCTCCAATTGGTCGACGAGGGTCGGCTCGACATCACGCCCATGCTCACCCACCGCTTCGACCTCGACGAGTGGTGGCCCGCACTGAAGGCGCTGGCCCGGCAGGACCGAAGCGGCGCGCTCAAGGTGGCCTTCACCCCGAACGGGTAGCCGCCGCGGCTACGCGCCGGTGCCCAGCTCGCTGAACCGGAGGTACCGCTCCTCCGCGGCGCGCACCCAAGCCGGGTCGGGCTCGATCCGGCGGCCCACCCTCGACCAGCGATCCGAGTCCTGCAGCGACGTCTCGAGCCCCGCGGCCAGGCGGGCGAAGTAGGCGGCACCCAGGGCGGCCCCCTCCGGGACGGCGACGGCGTCGACGGGGAGGTTGGTGGCGTCAGCCACGGCGGCCATCCACGCCGTGACCCGGGATCCTCCGCCACTGGCGACGATCCGGGTGGCCTTGACACCCGAGCGGTCGAGCATGCGGCGGATCACGAAGCCACTGGCTTCGTACGCGGCGCGTTCGAGTGCCTCGGCCCCCGAACCGATGTCGAGCCCGTAGAGGTTCGAGCGCAACGTGTGATCCTCGAAGGGAGTGCGCTCGCCCCGGACGTAGGGCAGCCACACCGGCACCCGGCCGGGCACCCCGAGGCGGGGGCTCATCCGCTCGCGCTCGGGGCCGGGCCGGGGCGCGTCGCGCAGCAACCGGCGGGCCCAATCGACGAAGAGCGCCCCCGCGTTGCTCGGTCCCCCGATGAGGAAGCGCTCGGGCGTGGTGTGCGGGTAGCTGATGAGCCCGGGCACCACCACCCAGTCCTCGCACACGGCCCACACGATGAGCGTGGCGCCGAAGATCACGAGGACGTCGCCGGGCTCGGTGGCGCCGGCCACGATCTGGTCGCACAGGGCGTCGATGGTGCCGCCGGTGATCACTGCGTCGCTGCCCGGCACGGTGCCCGCCGCCTGGCCCATCGGCACGACCATGGGCATCTGCGACTCGGCGACGCCCATGGAGCCGAGGAGGTCGGCGTTCCAGCGTCCGTGGGAGTGGAGCGCGCCCAGCGCCGCCGTGACGCCGGTGTCGATCGCCGGCAGTCCCGAGAGCGCGTAGGTCGCCACGGCCTGGCAGGGCCAGTAGCCGCGGGCGTCGGGGGCGCTGGCGGACGCCCAGCGCAGGAAGCCCTCGGCGTCGGGCATGGTCCCGGGCAACAGCACACCGTCGGCATCGGCGGCCGCCTGCGGGCGGCCCTCCCGGTCGCCGTAGAGCAGGCCCGGGAGCACCGGCACCCCCTGCCGGCTGACGGCGGTGAGCGAGGGCACCATGGAGGCGACGGCCACGCCCGCCAAGCGGTGGCCGCCCTCGCCCGAGAGCTGCTCGGTCACCGCCTCGAACGCCTTGCGGGGGCCGGCCCGCCAGGCCCGCTTGGCGTCGTGGCGCAAGATGTCGGGCTCGGGCGCCACCACGTTGTGGGGAACCCTGCTGCGGGCGATGACCGTCCCGTCCTCGTCCACCGCCAGGGCCTTGACCGACGTCGTCCCGACGTCGACACCGACGGTGACGACTCGCGCCGACGGACTCACGAATCTGACGCACGTGTCATGATCACGTCATTATGGACGACGCCCGCTGTGGAAGGAGAGGTTGGCACGAATGACACGCTCCCGGCCGAAGGCCTTGGTGACGGCGGCCGTGAGCGGCCCCGGTCTCGACCTGCTGCACCAGCTGGCGGATCTGGTGCTCGATTCGTGGCTCGACCAGCCCACCCTGCGGATCTACAACGCCTCCCAGCTGGCGGAACGGACCGCCGCCGAGGGGGCCTCCATCGTCATCGTGGAGAGCGACGCCTGCGGGGCCGAGCTCTACGAGCAACCGATCATCGCCGTGTGCAGCTGCCGGGGTGACCCCACCAACGTCGACGTCCCGGCCGCCACCGCCGCCGGTGTGCCCGTCCTGCGGGCCCCCGGCCGCAACGCCGACGCCGTGGCCGAGCTGGCCGTGGCCCTGCTCTTCGCCGCCACCCGCGGCGTCGTCCCGGCGGACCGCGACGTGCGGGAGGGGCAGATCTACCGCGACGGGAAGATTCCGTACCAGCGCTACCGGGCCTGGGAGCTGGCGGGCAAGACCGTCGGGCTGGTGGGCCTCGGAGCCGTCGGGCGCGCGCTGCGGTGGCGCCTGCGCGGCCTCGGCCTGGACGTGATCGCCTACGACCCCTACGCGCCCGACGCCACGAGCTCGCTCGACGACCTGCTGGCGCGCGCCGACGTCATCTCCATCCACGCGCCGGTGACCGAGGAGACGACGGGCCTGATCGACGCAGACGCCTTCGCCAAGATGCGCGACGGCGTCGTCTACCTGAACACCGCCCGGGCCAAGATCCACGACACCGATGCGCTGGTGGCCGCACTGGCGTCGGGCAAGGTCGCCGCGGCGGGCCTGGACCACTTCGAGGGGGAGCACCTGGCGGTCGACCACCCCTTGACGACGTTCCCCCAGGTCGTGCTCACCCCGCACATCGGCGGCGCCACCTACGACACCGAGTCCAACCACACGCGCACCATCGCCGAGGACCTGTGCCGCCTCATGGCGGGGGCGCGGCCCCTGCACATCGTGAACCCCGAGGTCCTGTCGGACTGACGTGGCGGCACGCCAACCCACCATCATCGCCACGTCCATCGGGTTCCAACCCGAGGGACCCGACCCGGCGAACGTGCGACCGGGCCCGTCCTACCGGCTGGCCGCCGACCTGGCACGGGCGGGCGACCACCCGCGCCTGTGCATCATCGCCACCGCGGTCGGTGACGACCCGACCCGCCTGGCGGCGGCCCACAACGCGTTCTCCAAGCTCGGCTTCATCAGCTCGCACCTCACCCTCTTCCCGATGCCCAACGTGCCCGACGTGCGCGCCCACCTCCTGGCGCAGGACGTGATCTGGGTCGGCGGCGGGAGCACCGCCAACCTGCTGGCGCTCTGGCGCCTGCACGGGCTCGACGTGACCTTGCGCGAGTGCTGGGAGGCGGGCGTCGTGCTCAAGGGCGTCTCGGCCGGCTCGCTGTGCTGGCACGTGGGCGGGACGACCGACTCCTTCGGGCCCACCCTGGTGCCGGTCACCGACGGGCTGGCCTTCCTCCCCTACTCCAACAGCCCGCATCACGACGCAGAGGAGCAGCGCCGACCCTTGATCCACCGGCTCATCGCGGAGGGGACCCTGCCCGACGGCTACGCCACGGAGGACGGCACGGGACTGGTCTTCTACGGCACCGAGCTCCAGGACGCCTTCACCGAGGTGGAGGGGAAGGTCGCCTACTCGCTGACGCGAGAGGGCGCCGCGACCCGCGAGGTGGCGCTGGACACACGCCTGCTCTGACCCAGCCGATCCCCTGTACTCACACCTGCCCGTCCTTCCTCGTCAAGGAAAAAGGACGCGGCGCCGAATCGACTCTTCTGCCCGGCCCAGTATGGTGCCGATCTGCCACGAGACCCTCCACGGCTGCGTCGGACCGCCGTCTCGCCACGCGTCGACCAGCGTCCATCGCAACGGACCCAGAACCTTTCGGAGTGACCGCCGCTGCAGTCCCTTCGAGCGGTACCGCTCGTACATCCACACGGCAGCGTGCGCATAGCTGCGCGACTTCCTGAATGCCGCCCGGCTGTTTGCCGGGCGGCGTATATGCATCACCGCGGCTGGCTGGCGGCCGAAACTCGCGCCCGAAGCAAATGCCCTCCACGTGTAGTCGACGTCCTCCCCCACCAGGAGCGTCTCGTCGTAGGGGCCCACCCGCTCGCACGTCGCGGCCCGCATACCCGTGACGCAGCCGGGCAATCCCGGCCTGAAGTCGTGATAAATCGGCACCTCGTCATTCGTCACCATCTCAACACGGGCGCACGGTGGATTCAGGGTCGTCGTCTCGATGAAGCCACCCACCGCATCGAACTCGTCGAGTGCCTCCGACATCTTCTGGACGTACTCGCCATCCGCCTCGTCATCGCTGTCCACGAACACGTACTGGCTACCGCGTGCGGCAGCCATACCAAGGTTGAGCGCGCGAGACTTCCCCGGGGTCTGTTCGTGCAGCAGCTGAAAGCTCGGCAGACGGGTCTCGAACTCGCGGGCCGTACGAGCCGACGCGTCCGTCGACCCGTTGTCAACGACGATGACCTCCCACGGAAAGCTGCATCTCTGCCGCTCTAGGGCCTCGAGCTGCTTCCGCAAGAACGGTTCCCCGTTGCGCACCGCCAGAATCACACTGACCCGAACGGACCCGTCCGCGCTCATACGCTCGTTCCCACTGATCTCAAATCGGCGGTTTCCCGCCAAAACTTGAGTCGCCTCGCGTCACCTACAGCAGACGGGCCAGGCGTGGCCGGCACCACGTCACGGACTCGAGTGGGAAGGTCGCATCCTGGAACGTCTCCTTGTACGGCTCGTCACCCACACCGAGATCGACGATCTCGCATCCGGCGCGGGCCCCGGAGTCGAGCGCCTCGAGCAGGGTGGCGATCCCGGTTCCCAACCGAGACCACTCGGGCTCAGGGTCATAGCCCGTCATCCAACTGCTCATCCTCGTGCCGGCCCGGAGGACGAACTGCATCCCGATGATCAAGTCGTCACGCTCGAGTACGGAGAGTCCGAACCGACCGGGGGTCGAAAGTTCGAGAGCATCTTCGATCGCCCTGCTCATGTCGTCATCGAAGCGGTACCCCTCGCCGCCCCGCTCGGCCTTGCGCCGCAGGTAGAACGTCTGCAGGCGTGGCAGCCGCCGGACGATCTCGGCCGGATCCACCGTTGTGAAGATCCGGAACCCCTGCTCGGCGCCGCGACGGGCCCGGCGCCTGACTTCCCGCCGGAAATCCCCGTCGCGTTGTGCCAGCCACGCGTCGATCCCCTCGGCGATGTCCGTGTAGTAGGAGCTGTAACGCGAGGAGCCCGTGGCGACCCAGTCGGGTCCGGCAAGCCGACTGGCGAAGGCGGCTGTCCACGGCGAGCCCTCGGGAAGCCAGAAGATACTCGCCATGTCGACCAGCTCCGCCTGCGCGGCGAACTCGTCCGTCATCGCCGCAGCCACCTGGTCGGCGCGGTCGGGGTCAGCGATCGGTACGGTGCCGTACATCATGTCCGTAGCGGGAGGAAGGAGCCGCCACCGCTTTCGAGCCATCTTCTCGGCGACGAAGGGAAGTACGCCGACAACCTCCGAGCCTTCGAGGGCGATCCAGATGCGCAGCTCCGAATCGGCGTCCATCATGTGCCGTGCCCATCCCGCCACGATCGCCCCGCCGGCACGAGGTTGCGACACGCGATCAGCAAGTGCCTCCCAGCCGCTGACGTAGTCCTGGAGTTGAGCGACATCAGAAACCAATTCGATGTCCACGGTCGGCTCAGTATAGGGAGGCGCCTCGAGTCGCCAGGGGCGCAGCTCAGTGTCTTCGACGTGGCCGGACGTACGGTGCGGCGCAGAGCGTCAGGCGACAGCCCCGGCCCAGTTCGACCCGGCGTGCACGGTGTCGGTGTCGCGTCCCGAGCGCAACACCTGTCCGGGGACGGCTCCGGTGAAGTCGCCGTGGTGGACGATCTCAGTCCCGTTGACCAGCACGTGCCCGATGCCGACCGCCTCCGCATACAGACGGCTGGCGCCGCCCGGCAGATCGTCGCGGGTGCGCACGGGCCCGTGGCCGATGGTGGTCGGGTCGAACACGACCACGTCGGCGAAGGTCCCCGGTGCCAAGCGACCGCGGTCGCGCAGCCCGTAGAGCCGGGCCGGGACGTCGGTCAGGAGCCGCACCGCCTGCTCCCAGTCGAGCAGGCCGCGGGCCCGCACCCCGTCGCCCAGCATTGACGTCGAGTAGACGGCGCCGCACATGGTGTCGAGGTGGGCACCGGCGTCGGAGCCGCCGACGATGGCCCGTGGGTCCTGCCAGGTCTGCGCCCGCAGCACCCAGTCCTCCTCGGATTCGCCGATGGGCGGGCGCAGCCCGGTGCGCAGCCCGTCGGCCACCACGACGTCGAGGAGCGCATCGAAGGGCGTCGTCCCGCGAGCACGCGCCACCTCGCCCACCGTGCGACCTTCGGCGTCGGCGTTCTCCGGGGCGAAGGTCTCCTCGATGATGAGGCGATCCCAGACCGCGAGGTGCCGGAGGATCCCCGCCTCGTCCGACTGTGCACCGGCATCGAGCCGCCGGCGTGTCTCGGGGTCGGAGAGCGCGACGATGCGCGCCTCGACCGGCAGCGCGAAGACCTCGCGCCACCCGGGCAGGCCGTCCAGGATGGCGCCGTGCTCGAAGCTGAGCCGCAGCTGCATGGTGTGAGGCAGCGTCAGCGCCACGACGGTGGCACCTCGACCGGAGGCCGCGGTGCCCGCGGCCAGCTGCCTCCGGGCGCCGTCGGGATTCATGGCCGACACGCCGAGCACGTTCCAGTTGACCGGGCGGTCCGCCAGCAGCGACATGGTCGACAGGAAGTCGATCTCCTCCTCGGTGAACCCGTTGAGGCAGCCCGGCACGATCAGCTCGACCGTCGTCCCCTCGTGCCGGCTCACGGCGGTGGCGAGTCGCTCCAGCTCCTCGCGACCGGCAGCGCGCGACGGGACGGGTTGGCCGTCGCCGTCGTTGTGGGTGTGCACCTGGGACGTCGAGAACCCGAGCGCCCCCTCGGCCAGGGCCGCGTCCAGCGCGGCCTCCATGGCGTCGGTGTCCGCCGCCGAGGCGACTCCGCCGACGGCGCGCTCACCCATGACGAGGCGGCGGAGCGTCGAGTGGCCCACCAGGAACCCGGCATTGACGGCGACGCGGCCGTCGAGGCGGCCGAGCCAGTCACCGAAGGAGGACCAGTCCCAGGGCAGTCCCGCTCGGAGGGCTGCGAGCGGCATGCCTTCGACCCGCGCCATCATGCGCGAGATGTAGTCGACGTGCTCCGGCGCCATGGGCGCCAGGGAGAAGCCGCAATTGCCACCGAGCACCGTGGTCACGCCGTGGAGCGGTGAGGGGCTGGCGTTGGGGTCCCAGAACAGCTGGGCGTCGTAGTGGGTGTGCAGATCGACGAAGCCGGGGGTGACGAGCATGCCGGTGGCGTCGAACACCGTGTCGGCGCCGACACCGGCATCAGGCCCGATGGCGCGCACCCGTTCGCCCTCGACGACCACGTCGGCCCGAACGGGCGGCGCCCCGGTCCCGTCGACGACGGTCCCACCGCGCACGGCCACCGTCATGACCGTGCCCCGAGCTCCGCCGGGGCCGGCCGGCGCAGCCGCACCCGCTGGCGTGCGAAGGCCTGCATGCCCTCGGCCCCGAGCTCCACGCCGAAGCCGGACTGCTTCCAGCCGCCCATCGGCGCGTACATGTCGAGGGCCGACAGACCGTGCGCGTTGACGAACACCGTGCCGGCCGACAGCCGCGACGCCACGTCGGCGGCCAGCGCGTCGTCATTGCTCCAGACCGACGCGCACAGGCCGAAGGTCGTGTCGTTGGCCGCGTCGACCGCCCGGTCGAGGTCGTCGTAGGGAATGACGGGCAACGCGGGGGCGAATTGCTCCTGCCGCACGATCCCGCCGTCCGGGGGCGGCGCCACCACGAGCGCCGGGGACACGAAGTACCCACCCGACCCCTCGTCCTCGGCCCGCACCCGGCCCGGCCGCAGGACCGTGGCCCCCGTCGCCGCCGCTTCTGTGACCAACGCCTCGACCCGGTCGCGCGCGCGCGCCGTGTGCACCGGGCCCATCGTCACGCTGTCCACCAGGCCGTCGCCGACCACCTCGGCCGCGAGCCGGGCCGCCAGCGCGTCCACCGTCTCGTCCAACCGGCTGCGGTGGACGTAGAGGCGCTTGATCGCCATGCAGACCTGCCCGCTGGTGACGAAGGCCGCTTCGACGATGCGATCCGCCAGGGCCGCGTCACCGGCCACGTCCGGGGCGAGGATGGCGGCGTCGTTGCCACCGAGCTCGAGCACGACCGGCCGCGTCGTGGCGGCCGCAGTCGCCATGACCGCCTGGCCGGTGCCGACGCCACCGGTGAAGGAGACCATGTCGACGTCGGGATGGCCGACCAACGCGGCACCGAGGCCGGCGGCCGGGCCGTTGACGACGTTGAGCACGCCCGCCGGCAGGACGGCGGCCATGGCGGCCGCGACCAGCAACACCGTTCCCGGGCACGTCGGCGGCGCCTTGACCACGACGGCGTCCCCGGCCAGCAGCGCGGGCAGGACCTTGTTGGCCATGACCGACACGGGCCAGTTGAACGGCAGGATCGCGGCAACGACCCCGTGCGGCACCCACTCGACACGCGTGGCCCCACCCCCGAGGTCGCGCGGGGCGAGGGCCTCGGCCACCAGCGGCGCGAAGGCCGATGCCATACCGGCCATGGTGGCCGTGTCGAAGATCGCCTCCAGGTGCGTCTTGCCGTGCTCGCGGGTCAACAGCCGGGCCAGGTCCCGCGTCTCGACCGCGGCGACCCCCGCCTCGGCCGCGGCAACCACCTGCGCCGCCCGCTCCTCCATGGCCAGTGCGGCCCAGGCCCGCTGCGACCGCCGGGCGGCAGCCACGGCGAGGTCGAGCTGGGCCGGAGAGGTGGACGGCGCGTCGAAGACGACCTCGGCCGGACGGGCCGGGTTCGTCACCGGGTAGGTGCCCTCACCGCCGGCGACCACGTCGCCGCCGACCAACAGGCCGACGCGGGTGATTGCGTCCTCGATGTGTGTTGTCATACCCACCCCCGGGCCCGGCGACGTTGCTGACGATAGTGTCACCTTCTCGTGGGAGCCGTCGACACAGGGCCTGCCCCAGGGCGGGCCACCCTGCTGCCCGACCCCGAGCCGCGCGCGATCCGGGTCCCCGTCATTTCGGTCGACGACCATCTCATCGAGCCGCCCGACCTCTTCGAGGGCCGCCTGCCCGCGTCCCTCCGGGACGGAGCGCCGCGAGTGGTCGAGGACGACGACGGCACGCAATCGTGGGTCTTCGAGGGGAACCGGTACCCCAACGTGGGCCTCAACGCGGTGGTGGGACGTCCCCGGGCCGAGTGGAGCATGGAGCCGGCGCGCTTCGACGAGATGCGGCCCGGCTGCTTCGACATCGCGGCCCGGATAGAGGACATGGACCTGGCCGGCGTGTGGGCCTCGCTGTGCTTCCCGTCCCTCGTGTCGGGGTTCTGCGGCGCCGTCTACTCGCGGGCGGGCGACCGCGAGCTGGGCCTGGCCTGCCTGCGCGCCTTCAACAACTGGCACCTGGAGGAGTGGGCGGGCCCGCGGCCCGACCGCATCATCGCGCTGCAGCTCCCGTGGCTGGCCGACATCGAGGCGGCCAGCGCCGAGGTCAGGTCCAACGCGGCGCGCGGCTTCAAGGCGGTGAGCTTCCCCGAATTCCCGGCCCAGCTCCACCTCCCCTCCATCTTCAGCGGCGCATGGGACCCCTTCTTCGCCGCCTGCGAGGAGACGGGCACCGTCGTGTGCCTGCACACGGGGGCCTCGTCGTGGGCCCCGCTCCCCTCGCCCGACCCGCCCTTCGAGCTGCTCCCCACCGTGTTCCCCGTCAACGCCCTGCTGGCGGCCGGCGAATGGCTGTGGTCCGGCGTCCCGCTCCGCTTCCCGCGCCTGGCGGTGGCGATGTCCGAGGGTGGCATCGGCTGGGTGCCCATGCTGATGGACCGGGCCGATTACGTGCTGGCGCACTCCGCGTCGGGAACCGAGAGCCACGCCTGGCCCTCCGACCTCCTCCCGAGCGAGGTGCTGCGTCGCAACTTCTGGTTCTGCTCCATCGACGACCCGTCGGCCGTGGCGCAGCGCCACTTCATCGGCGTCGACCACATCATGGTGGAGAGCGACTACCCGCACGCCGACTCCTCGTGGCCCGACACCCAGGACGTGCTGTCCGCCACCTGGGGCGCGCTGCCCGACGACGAGCTGCGTGCCGTGGCGGGCGGCAACGCCTCCCGGCTGTTCCGCCACCCGCTGCCGGCCCTCGACGACTGGCGCCGACCGGTGCCGTGAGCATGGCGGAAGGGATCGCCCCGCTGCCGCCGCGCGCCGGTCCGGTGGTCGACGCCGACGGGCACGTCGTCGAGCCGCTCAGCGCCTGGGCCGGGCTGCCCGACGCACACCGCCCGGTCATCACGGCGGACGCCCACGGCTACGAACACGTCACCGTCGGCGAGAGCGAGATCCTGGCCGTGCCGCTCGGGACACTGGCCCGCCCGGGCTCCACCTTCGACGACCCCGCAGCCTTCCGGCCCCTGGCCGACGCCCAGCCCGGCGGCGGGGACCCGGTGGTCCGGCTGGCCGACATGGACGCCGAGGGCATCGACCAGGCCGTGCTCTACCCCACCATCGGGCTGTACTTCTGCGCGGTCGAAGACCCCGAGGCGGCGGTCAGCCTGGCCGTGGGCTACAACGACTGGCTGGCCACGTACTGCGCCGCGGATCCGGCCCGGCTGTTCGGCGCCGCCATGGTGCCCCTGCAGGACCCCGCCGCGGCCGCCCACGAGCTGCGCCGCGCCGTCACCCATCTCGGCTTCCGGGCGGGTTTCGTCCGCCCCAACCCCTGCCTGGGCCGCTCGCTGTCCGACCGCGCCTACGACGTCGTCTGGGATGCCGCCGAGGAGCTGGGCGTGCCCATCGGGATCCACGAGGGCAGCTCGGTCATCGTGCCGACGCTCGGGTCGGACCGCCCCTTCAGCCCGTTGATCCTGCACGCCGTCTCGCACCCGTTCGAGCAGATGCTGGCCTGCGCCCAGCTCATCGCCTTCGGGGTGCTCGATCGGCATCCGGGCCTGCGCTGCGTCTTCCTCGAGTCCTCCGGGGGCTGGGCCCCGTTCTGGCTCGAGCGCCTGGACGAGCAGGCCGAATCCTTCGGCGGCTTCTGCCCCGACATGCGGCTGCTCCCGTCGGAGTACTTCGCCCGCCAGTGCGCCATCAGCTTCGAGGTCGACGAGCACACGCTGCCGGCGCTGGCCCCCTTCGTCGGTCCCGGTCGCATCGTGTGGGGCAGCGACTATCCGCACCACGACGCCACCTTCCCCGGGGCCGTCGACGCGCTGCGGGCGACCATCGCCCCGTGCCCGACGGCGACACAGATCCGGGTGCTCGGGCTCAACGCGCGGGAGATCTACGGATTGCCGGCGCGCCGGGACGGAGTGGCGGGCCTCATCGACGACTACTTCGCCGCCGTCACCGCGCAGGACCCTGCGCTCGTGCGGCGGGTCTTCGCGCCCGACGCGACGTTCGACGTGGACGGCGACTGCCGCCGGGGCCACGACGACATCCTGGCCTACTACACCGAGCACACCTTCGTGTTCGGGGACTTCCGGCCCGACCCGGCGCCGCTGCAGATCGACGGCTCGACGGTCACGGTGGACATCGACGTCCACCTGGGCGGGTCCGAGCGGACGGTGCGCGACGTCTTCGAGACGGACGGGACGCGCATCACGGCGCTGCGCGTCAGGGGGTTCGCCGACGTGCTGCGGGCCGCCGACCGGCGCTGACCGGCGCCGACCGGCGGCCGGGTGGGACCGGGCGGGGCCGGGACGGAAAGCCGACCGGATCAGGCGGCGGGTCGGGGCTGCGGTCCGCGCAGGAGCCGGCCGGGGAGCTCGCCCGTCGCCGCGTCGTGCTCGCGCACGACGACGCCCGACTTGACCGTGGCGGTGTAGCCCCTCGCCCGCTGGACGAGCCGCTTGCCCGACCCCGGGAGGTCGTAGACCATCTCGGGCGGGTCGAGAGCCAGTGCGTCGTGGTCGATCACGTTCACGTCGGCCAGGTGGCCCGGCGCCAGGAGGCCGCGGTCGCGGAAGCCGTACAGCTCGGCCGTGCGCCGGGTCTGGAGGTGCACGACCGTCTCGACAGGGAGCCCCTCGCCGCGGGAACGGTCGCGGGCCCAGTGCGTCAGCATGAACGTGGGCAGGCTGGCGTCGCACAGCACGCCGCAGTGCGCGCCGCCGTCGCCCAGCCCGAGGACCGTGGCCGGGTGGACGAGCATCTCGCGCACGGCGTCGAGGTTGCACGCCGCGTAGTCCAGCAGCGGGAGGTAGAGGAGCTCCCGGCCGTCACGCCCGAGCATCAGGTCGTAGAGCACCTCGTCGGTGCTCCGGCCCTCGGCGGCGGCGATGGCGGTCACGCTGCGCTCGGGCGGGGGCTCGTAGTCGGGCGGGTCGCCCAACGGGAAGAGCTTGTGGAGGTTGGCCCGCAGCAGCTCGACGAAGCCGCCCGGGCGGGGCTGCTCGCCCAGGATGGCGGCCCGCACCTCGGGCGTGCGCAGCCGGGCCACCCGCTCGGCGAGCGGGAGCCCGGCGATCTCCTGGTAGGCGCGGTGGTGTGCGAAGGGGTGCGTGGTGGACTGGAAACCCACCATCAGCGACGTCGGCTTGCCCGCCACCTGGGGCACGAGCCACGCGCCGCGCCGGTTGGCGGCCACGCCGCGGTCGATCCACTTGCGCCACAGGTCGGGTGCGAAGTCGGCCTGCAGCACCTGGTACGTGACCGGGACGCCGGCCCGGGTGGAGATCTCCGACATCCAGGCGAATTCGTGATCGAGGTCCCGCATGTCGCTCGCCACCGAGAAGACGCGGTGCCCGGCCTTGCCCAGCGCCTCGCCGATCGCCACCAGCTCCTCGGCCGCGGCCGTCGTCCCGGCCGCCAGCTCGCCGTCCTTGGCCCGGTGCAGGACCGTGCGCGTGGTCGAGGCGCCGATCGCTCCCGCGTGCACGGCCTCGCGCACGATGGCGGCCATCTCGATGATCTCCTCCCCCGTCGCCGGGTCGTTCCCCCGGCCCTCGCCGAGCACGTAGGCGCGCAGGGCCCCGTGGGGTACCAGGCTCGCCACGTCGAGCACCCGGGCCGTCCGCTCCACCTCGTCGAGGTACTCGCCGAAGGTCTCCCAGTTCCACGTCATGCCCTCGGCCAGCGCGGTGCCGGGGATGTCCTCCACGCCCTCCATGAGCTGGATCAGCCACGCGCGATCGGTGTCCCGTGCCGGGGCGAACCCCACGCCGCAGTTGCCCATGACGACGGTCGTCACGCCGTGCCAACCCGACGGCGAGACCTCGGGGTCCCAGGTGGCCTGGCCGTCGTAGTGGGTGTGGATGTCGACCCAACCGGGCGTCACGAGTCGCCCCTCGGCGTCGATCTCCCGCCGGGCCGTGCCGTCGACCTCGCCCACGGCGGTGATGACGCTGCCGTCGATCGCGACGTCACCCGTCCGGGTCGGCCTGCCCGAACCGTCGGCGATCGTGCCGCCCCGGATGATCAGGTCGTGCATGGC
>CAYWDQ010000058.1:0-17883 GCA_964457065.1 uncultured Acidimicrobiaceae bacterium
CGCTACTTCATGCTCAATCCGCGGCACGTGCTCTCGAAGGCGCAGATCCTCGACCACGTCTGGCACTACGACTTCGGCGGTGACGGCAACGTGGTGGAGACCTATGTCAGCTACCTGCGCAAGAAGCTCGAGAAGTTCGGTCCTCCGCTCATCCACACCATCCGCCTGGTCGGTTACACGTTGAGGGAACCCGAGGCCGCCACCGGAGCAGCCTGAGTGTCCCTGCGGCTCCGACTTCTGCTCGCCGTCGGGGCCATCGCGATCGTCGCGCTGGTCGTGGCCGACTTCGCGACGTACTCCGCGCTGCGCACCTCGCTGTACAACCAGGTCGATCAGGAACTGCAACGACCCGTCCACCTCAACGTCGATCCGGTCACCGGTGACGTCGCGTGCCTCTCGCCGCAGAGCGGCGGCGGTGGTGGCCCGGTGGGCGAAGGAGGCGGCCCCGGGGGCAGCGGTGCCGGCAACGGCGGCGATTTCGGCAACGTTTTCGGCATCAGCTACATCTCCGTCGTCAAGCAGAGCGGAGGCGTGGTCGACGGCCTCGAATGTCCCGCCTACGTGGGCAACCACCCGTACCGACCGCAGTTGCCCTCACAGATCACGGGGTTCTCGACGCAGCCGGACGGCACCGAGGTGGCGTATTTCACGACGGGATCGATCGCGGCGGACGGGCCGTCCTTCCGGGTGCGGGCCGAGAAGGTCCAGGGCGGCACCTTCAACGGGGACGTGCTCGTGCAGGCGCAGACGCTGGTCGATCAGACCAGCACCCTGCACACCCTCTTCCTGATCGAGCTCGCGGTGACGGCTGGTGCACTGGTGTTCGCTCTCGCCGCAGGGTGGTGGCTGGTCCGGCTCGGGCTGCGGCCGCTCGAGGACGTGGAACGCACCGCTGACTCCATCGCCGCCGGCAACCTCGACCAGCGGGTCCCTGGCGCAGACCAGCCCACCGAGGTGGGCCGCCTGGCCAAGGCGCTCAACGTCATGCTCGAGCGCATTGAGGCGGCGTTCTCCGCCCGGCTGGCCTCCGAAGCTCGTTTGAAGGAGTCGGAGCAGCATCTGCGCCAGTTCGTCGCTGACGCCTCCCACGAGTTGCGCACGCCGATCTCGGCAGTGTCGGCCTACGCCGAGCTGTTCGAGCGGGGAGCCTCGCAGCACTCCGACGACCTGCCGCGCGTGGTGTCGGGAATCCGCACGGAGACCGCGCGAATGGACCGGCTCGTCACCGACCTGCTGACGCTCGCCCGCCTGGACGAGGGCGTGCCGATGGAGAAGGCGCCCGTCGAACTCGTGTCGTTGGCGTCCGAGGCCGTGCGCACCGCCACCGCGGTCGGGCCGGAATGGCCGGTGCGATTCTGGGCGGCGCGACCGGTCGAGGTGATCGGGGACAAGGATCGCCTGCGCCAGGTGATCGACAACCTGCTCGCCAACGTCCGGGCCCACACCCCGCCGGGGACCGCGGCGACCGTCCGGGTGGATCAGGTGGGGGCCGAGGCCGAGGTGGAGGTGCGCGACACCGGCCCGGGCATGCCGGCCGAGGAGGCCCGCCATGTCTTCGAGCGCTTCTACCGGGTCGACCCGGCGCGGGCGCGGACCAGCGGCGGCAGCGGTCTCGGCCTCTCCATCGTGGCGGCCATCGTGGCGGCGCACAGCGGCACCGTCTCGGCCATGTCCTCACCGGGACACGGGATGACGGTGACGGTGCGGATCCCCATGAGCACCCTGGAGCTCGACGAGGAGCAGGCCGCGACGGGCACGACACCCGAGTCGGCCGCCTGAGGCTGCCGTGCGCCGCCCGCGATTCACACCGGGCCCACAGCCCACCTTCACGGAGCCCGGAGGCCATTCGGGCACCATGCGTGACATGACCGCACTGGCTCCCTTCGAGGCCGACGTAGATCCCCGCCGGGTCCCGATGGACGTCGAGATCGTCGTGCCCGTCTACAACGAGGCGGCGCAGCTGGCGGAGAGGATCACGGCGCTCCGCAGTTTCCTCGACGAGTCCTTCCCGTTCCGGGCGATCGTCACGATCGTGGACAATGCGAGCACCGACGACACCTACCGGGTGGCGTGCCGGCTCGCATCCAACCTCAGGGGTGTGGCGGCGATGCACCTGGAGCGCAAGGGCCGGGGCTACGCGTTGCGCTCGGCGTGGTCGACCAGCGATGCCCCCGTCGTCGCGTACATGGACGTCGACCTCTCGACGTCGCTGCCGGCGTTGCTCCCGCTGGTGGCGCCGCTGCTCTCGGGCCACCGGGACGTCGCGATCGGCTCGCGGCTCGCCAACGGCGCGCACGTCGTGCGCGGGCCCAAGCGCGAGCTGATCTCGAGGGCCTACAACCTTCTCCTCAAGCTCACGCTGCGGGGTCGCTTCAGTGACGCCCAGTGCGGCTTCAAGGCCCTGCGTCGCGATGCTGCGGAAACCCTGCTGCCGCTCGTCCAGGACAACGAGTGGTTCTTCGACACCGAACTGCTGGTCACCGCCGAGCGTCTCGGCCTGCGGATCGGCGAGGTCCCGGTGGACTGGGTCGACGACCCCGACTCGCGAGTGCACATCGTGTCGACCGCTGCCGATGACCTGCGCGGCGTGTGGCGCATGCTCATCCGGAGACCCAAGGGCCTGCGCCGGATCCGCTCCAACGAGGTGACGTCCGATCAGCTCCTGCGCTTCGCCGGTGTGGGCGTCGTGTCCACGCTCGGGTACCTCTTCCTCTTCGTCGCCTGGCGTCCTCTGATCGGCCCGTTCGGCGCCAACGCCGTCGCCATGGCGATCGCCACCCTGTTCAACACGGCTGTGCACCGCGAGCTGTCCAGCACGACCGACGGCCAGACCCGGCGCGGCCGCCTGCTGGCCGTCGCCTGTGGGGCGTACGCCGTGAGCCTCGGCTTCACCACCCTCGGACTGCTCGTCGCCCAGTGGGTGGCTCCGGGGGCTCTCGTCGCCGAGCTCGTTGCGATCACCGTGGCCAACGTGGTCGCCGCCGTCTTCCGGTTCGCCGTGCTGCGGGCCTGGATCTTCCGCCCGAGCGCCCGCCCGGGCGCCGACCCGATGGAGATGTCACGATGACGGACCTCACGCCCGCCCCCGACGGCCCCGTCGGGCTGCTCGAGCCGCCGCTGCGCCTCGACGCCGCCCCGGCGGAGGACCTCGGGACCGGCTCGCCCGGCGGATCCTCGTGGCCTCCCGGCCCCCGGCGCGGCCACCTGGCCCGCTTCGTGCGGGGCAAGGAGAGCGATGCGCCCTGGGTGCGGCCCGCGCTGCTCGCGCTGCTGGTGGCGACGGCCGTCCTCTACCTGTGGGACCTCGGGGCGAGCGGGTGGGCGAACTCCTTCTATTCGGCTGCGGTGCAGGCGGGTACCAAGAGCTGGAAAGCCTTCTTCTTCGGTTCCTCGGACTCGTCGAATTTCATCACCGTCGACAAGCCGCCCGCGTTCCTGTGGCCGATGGAGATCTCGGCCCGCATCTTCGGGCTCAACTCGTGGAGCGTGCTCGCACCACAGGCGCTCGAGGGCGTCGCCACTGTCGGCCTGGTGTACCTGTCGGTCCGGCGTTGGTTCAGCGCGCAGGCTGCGCTGCTGGGCGCGGCCGTGGTCGCTTTGACGCCCGTGGCGGCCATGATGTTCCGCTACAACAACCCGGACGCGCTCCTCGCGCTGCTGTTGACCGGTGCCCTCTACGCGACGATGCGCGCGCTCGAGCGAGCCCAGACCAAGTGGATCGTCCTGGCCGGTGCGCTCGTGGGCTTCGGCTTCATCACGAAGATGATGCAGGCGTTCCTCATCATCCCGGTCATGGCCGTCGTGTACCTGCTGGCCGCACCGACGGGATGGTGGCGGCGGGTGTGGCAGGTCGTCGTCATGGGCCTGACCACACTCGTGGCAGCGGGCTGGTGGGTGGCCGCCGTCGCCCTCACACCTGCGGCCGACCGGCCCTACGTCGGGGGCTCGCAGGACAACAGCATCCTCAACCTCATCTTCGGCTACAACGGCTTCGGACGTCTCACCGGTAACGAGTCCGGGAGCGTGGGGGGTGGTCGGGTCGCCGGGAGCATGTGGGGTCCCACCGGGTTGACCCGGCTCTTCAACAGCGAATTCGGGAACATGATGTCGTGGCTGCTGCCCGGCGCGCTGCTCATGGGCGCCGTGCTCCTCGCCGTCACCATCCGGGCTCGTCGCACCGACCGCGAGCGTGCCGCGCTCCTGTTGTGGGGCGGATCGCTCGTGTGCACCGGCCTCGTGATCAGCCTGGCGCAGGGCATCATCCACCCCTACTACACGGTCGCCCTGGCGGCTCCGCTCGGTGGCCTCGTCGGGATCGCCACCATGGGTCTGTGGCAGCGCCGCGGGAGCTGGGTCGGGAGGGCCGGCCTCGCCGCCGGCCTCGCCGCCACGGTGGTCTGGAGCTACCTGCTCCTCGGGCGCACGACGGACTGGTTTCCCGCCCTGCGTCCCGTCGTCGCCGTGGTGGGATCGCTCGGTGTCATCGCCATCCTCGCCCTCCCGTTGCTCCGATCGGCGCCGAAGCTGGCGATCGGCCTCGTCGCCGCGCTCGGCCTCGGTGCCGCCCTCGCCGCGCCGCTCTTCTCGACGGTCGCCACGGCGACCACCCCGCACAACGGGGCCATCCCGTCCGTCACGCCGACCCCAGCCGGCGGCCAGGGTGGACCCGGCGGCGGATTCCCCGGGGGCGGCCCCGCCGGCGGATTTCGGCGTGCCTTCGGCGGCGGCTTCCCCGGCGGCGGCTTCCCCGGCGCGGGCACCGGTACCGGGACGGGCGGCTTCCCCGGCGGCAGCTTCCCCGGCGCGGGCACCGGTACGGGGACCGGCGGCTTCCCCGGCGGCGCAGCCCCCTCGTTCGGTGGCGCCGGCGGCGCGCGCCGTGCCTTCGGCGGAGGCGGTGGTGCCGGCGGCGGCTTCCTGAGCTCGAGTCAGTCCAACCCCGCGCTCAACAAGCTGCTCCAGGCGGACGCCGGCCGCTACACCTGGGCCGCCGCCACGGTGAACTCGAACAACGCCGCCGGCTACCAGCTCGGGAGCGGCGAGCCGGTGATGGCCATCGGCGGGTTCAACGGGACGGACCCCGCGCCGACGCTGGCCCAGTTCGAGCAGTACGTGTCGGAGGGCAAGATCCACTACTTCATCGCCGGCTCGGGCGGCTTCGGCGGCGCCCGCCTCGGCGGCTTTGGCGGCACCAGCGACGACGCCTCGGAGATCACCTCGTGGGTCGAGTCGCACTACACCGCAGAGACCGTGGGCGGGGTGACCGTCTACGACCTCTCGTCCTGAGCGGCGGCCGGCGCGGGTCGCACCTCAGAGCAGCTCGCGGTAGCGCTCCAGCGTCGCGGTGTCGAAGGCGACGAACCGGATCAACGTGACGTCGGTGTCCGCCGCGCGGACGGTTGTCACGGCGACCTCGGCGGCCTGCCCCGGCGGGTAGCCGAACACCCCGGTCGAGATGGCGGGGAAGGCGACCGAGCGCGCGCCCACCTCGTCGGCGAGGGCCAGGACGCTGCGGTAGCACGCGGCGAGCGTCACCGGCTCGCCCGCGGCGCCACCCTCCCAGACAGGGCCGACGGTGTGGATGATGAAGCGTGCCGGCAGGCCGAACCCGTCGGTGACAACGGCCCGGCCGGGCGGGCAGCCGCCGATGGCCCGGCAGGCGGCCTGCAGCATCTCGGCTCCCGCGGCGCGATGGATGGCGCCGTCGACCCCGCCTCCGCCGCGCAGGTGCCGGTTGGCGGCGTTGACGACCGCATCGACCCGTTCGGTGGTGATATCGCCGAGGGCGACCTCGAGCCGCGGGGCCACGCGGCCTACCCCGCCGTGGTGGTCGTGGTCGCGCCCGAGGTCGACGCGGGAACCAGCTTGAGCAACGACACCGATTTTCCCGGTGCCGTCCTGCTCGTGTTCTCGCCCCAGTTCGTGAAGACGACGGTGCCGTGAATGGCCGTCGAGCCGCCGGTCCGACCCGGGTTGGTCACCTCTTCGACCGGCACGGGTGTGCCGCTGGCCGGGACGTAGAGGACCACGGGCACCTTGCTGCCGCTCTGCGTGCTCACGGAGCCGCGCACCGCCACGACGTGCTCGCCGTGGACCGTGCTCGCGGCGCCGTAGCTGTAGGGGCCGCTCATCTGCAGCTCGGTCGTGACCTGCGAGTTGAGGAGCCCACTGACGAGCTCGGCGAGGGCGCTGTTCGAGGTCGGGAAGGAGAGCCAGCTGCCGGCGTACTTCTTGGACAGTGCGCCCGAGAGGCCGATCACGTTCTGGAGCGCGGTGGCGTTGCCCTTCACGTATCCAGTGGTTCCGACCACCAAGGCGGTCACGTGCTCGGCGAGCGATCCCTTCTTCACCGTCAGCGTCTGCGCGCCGGAGGTGGCACCGGTGTCGCCGTCGACCTCGATGGAGACCCCGCTCTGTGTGGCCGAGGAGGCGAAGTGCACGCCCTGGGTGCCGACCGCCTTGATGACGGCCTGGTACTCGGCCTGGGCGTTCGGCGACGTCGCTGCTCCGGCGGTGGGCGGGAGCGCGGCCAGGGCGGCCAGGGCGGCGATGCCTCCTGCGGCGACCGCGGCGCTGCGGAGGTGGATGGGGCGCGTGGGACGCATGGAGCGCATGACCTTCACTCTCTGGGGTCGCCGGGCCGGGGCCGCGGGCGCCCGCTGGGATCGGTGGAGGGGACATTTTCGCACGACCCCGGTCCGGTCCGCGGTCGGGGCGCGCGGGCCCGTCAGGCGGTGCTGATCCGACCGATGGAGATGGTGGCCTGCGGAGCCTCCGGTCGCACGATCTCCCCCCACTTCGAATAGACGATGTGCTCGGCTGCCGTGGCCCTCCCCTGGGCGTCCAACGAGTCCTCCTCGACCGGGACGTGGGCCCCTTGGGCGCGCACGTAGAGGACCACGTGGAGCGAGGTCTTGGTGCCCAAGGCCTGCGTGCCCTCGATGGCGTCGACCGGGGCGCCGCCGATGGTGCGGGGCCGCCCGAGTGAGAACGGCCCCTTGAGCGCCAGCTCCTTGGCGAGGTCCTGCGACCGGACACCTGCGACGACCTGGGAGAACGCTGCGTCGTCGGTCGAGAACTCGATCCACTGGCCCGCGGCGGCGTTCGCCTCGGTCGCGCTCAGGCCGGCCAGGTTCTCGAGCCCACCCACGTTGCCCCTGACGTAGGTGATGCCGCCGATCACGTCGATCGTGGCGCTGTCGTCCAGGGACCCCTTCCCCGTCAGGACGGTCTGGGTCCCCGAGGCCGGGCCGGCGTCACCGGTCTCGCGGAGCGTGACCTTCGACTGGGTCGACGACGACGTGTAGTGGACCGACCACGAGCGAGTGGTGGCGATCGCCTCCCGGTACAACGTCGACGCGCTGGGCGTGGACGCGGCCGCCGCCGCACTCTGGAGCGCTGCGGCCAGGGATCCGGCCAGCACGCAGCCGACCAGCACGATGCCGGCCAGCGCAGCGCCGGTCACCTGCCTTCCCTCGAGCACCGCAGCTCTCCCTTTCTGCCCGAATCCCGCCGGCGCCCGTCAGCTTCGCACGCGGCCGGTGCAGCGGTCCGTCAGGCCCGGGCCTGTGCGCGTCCGGGAGATCCCGGCAGGGGAGCAACCGTTCTCCTGCGGTACGCGGCCCCGTCCGGAGGGTCCGCGGCCTACGAACACACGTTCGTTATGATTCGGAACCGGCAGCGCCGGCGGGTCCGTCACACCCCCGCCGTAGGGTCACCGCACAGCACCGGCCGAGGCCGGCACAGGGTCGCAGAGCACACACGAAGGAGAGACAGATGGCCGAATCGGAACGGGAGAAGGCGCTGGACGCCGCGCTGGGCCAGATCGAGAAGCAATTCGGCAAGGGCTCCGTCATGCGCATGGGCGACAACCTCTCCATGAACATCGAGTCGATCCCCACCGGCGCGCTCTCCCTCGACCTCGCGCTGGGTATCGGGGGGCTCCCCCGGGGTCGCATCGTCGAGATCTACGGGCCCGAGTCGTCGGGCAAGTCGACCCTGGCCATGCACGCGGTGGCCGAGGCACAGCGCAACGGCGGCATCTGCGCCTACATCGACGCCGAGCACGCCATGGACCCGGTCTACGCGCGGGCCATCGGGGTCAACGTCGACGACCTCCTCATCTCGCAGCCCGACACCGGCGAGCAGGCACTCGAGATCGCCGACATGCTCATCCGCTCCGGGGCGCTCGACGTCCTGGTCGTCGACTCGGTGGCGGCCCTGACGCCACGGGCCGAGATCGAGGGCGAAATGGGGGACACCCACGTCGGCCTCCAGGCGCGCCTCATGTCGCAGGCCCTGCGCAAGCTGACGGGCACGCTGTCCAAGTCCAGCACCATCGCCATCTTCATCAACCAGCTGCGGGAGAAGATCGGCGTGATGTACGGATCGCCCGAGGTCACCCCCGGTGGCCGCGCGTTGAAGTTCTACGCCTCCATCCGTCTGGACATCCGCCGGATCGAGGCGATCAAGGACGGGGCCGACGTGGTCGGCAACCGGACCAGGGTGAAGGTCGTCAAGAACAAGTGCTCGTCGCCGTTCAAGCAGGCCGAGTTCGACATCATGTACGGCAGGGGGATCAGCCGCGAGGGATCGATCCTCGACGTCGCGGTCGAGCTCGGGTTCGTCAAGAAGTCGGGTGCCTGGTTCACCTACGAAGGGGAGCAGCTCGGACAGGGCCGGGAGAACGTGAAGACGTTCCTCTCGGAGAACCCGCAGCTGATGGCGGAGATCAATGACCGGGTGCGCGAGTGCCTGGCCCCCAAGGACCCCGAGGACGCCATCTCCGACGAGCTCGCCGTCGACCCCGACGACCTGCCGATCACGCTCGACTCCTAGCTGTACCCCGCCCCTCACGGCACCGAAGCCTCCGGGCCGTCCCCGCCACTCCCACGGGCGACCGGTCCGGAGCGCTTCGCGTCCCGGGATCGGGAGGTGCGAGAGCAGCGGCCACAATGGTGTGATGCCGACCAGAGAATGGAAACAGCGGGCCTACCGCGTCATGGATCGCTTCGTCCCCACGGTTCCCTTCCGTTACCTGCCGCCCAAGCAGTCGGTGCGCATGGCGTTCAACGTGGTCCTCGACCGCGAGCCCGACCCCGTCGGTGGCCCCGACTACACGCGCCGGCTGGCGGAGGGGGAGCTGACCCGGCGAGCCGTGGCCGAGGCGCTCGCCCATTCGGAGGAGTTCCGTCGCCGCGTGCCCATCCGCGACGTGCTGCTGTCCATGCACGTCAGCCGCAGCGAGTTCGTGGCGGGACTGCCGCGTGCCGCCCGCATCCTCGACCTCGGGGGAACCCATCAGGGCCTGCCCGACGGCGCCCTGGTGCACCTGGACTATCCCTACCCCTTCGAGCGCCTGGTCGTCGTCGACCTCCCGGTCGAGGATCGTCACGAGATCTACCAAGGTGGCTCCACCGGTGCGCCGGTCCGCTCCGAGCTCGGGCCGGTCGAGTTCGCGTTCCACTCCATGGTGGACCTGAGCCCCTACCAGGACGGTTCCTTCGACCTCGTCTACAGCGGCCAGTCCATTGAGCACGTCACCGAGGCCGACGGGGACGCCGTGGCGCGCGAGGCGTTCCGGGTCCTGGCCCCGGGCGGATTCTTCTGCCTGGACACGCCGAACGGCCCCGTCTGGCGCCTGCGCTCGGATGCGCTGATGAACGAGGACCACGAGATCGAGTACTCGGCGGGGCAGCTGGTGGCCAAGCTCGAACGGGCGGGCTTCGAGGTCACGGAGTGCAAGGGCCTCAACCTGATGCGCCGCGGCGTCGAGGCCGGGGTGTTCGACGAGGCCGAGGCCAGCGCCCACCCGGGTGTGTTCGCCGCCGCGGAGGACTGCCTGCTGCTCGCCGTCGTGGCGCGTAAGCCTGTTGGAGAGGTGCGGGCCGGCTCGGCCTAAGGAGTCGTCGTCGCGATGATGGAGTTGGGCACCAGCTCCACCCACGTTCGGCCCGGCGCCATGGGGATGGGGTTGCCTGCGGCGTCCAGGTACTGCGTGGGTGACCCGAGCGTCGTGCGGTGCCATGTGGCGGGGATGGCGACGCCGTTGCGGAAGACCGTGGCGGTCCCGCTGGCGTCGGGGTAGAGGTCGGCCTGGACCTCGAGGCCGCCCTCGGAGTTCTCCGCCCAGGGCCCGTAGCTGATCTGCACGTACTGCACCACGACGTTGGCGGCCGCGTTCTGGACACCGTTGGCCAGCATGTCGGGCGTCAGGTAGTTGTAGTAGCGCTGGAACGTGTTGGTCGTGGCGTTCCACTTCCACGTCACGTTCGAGGTGCCCGAGAAGTCGATGTGGACGAGCGAGACGGGTGTGCCCCCCGCCGGGGGTGCCGCCGTGTAGGTGAACAGCGGCTGGGGCGGCGTCGTCATGGTCGGGTGCGTCCCGTAGACGATGGCGGTCGAGGTGTAGTCCGAGTCGGGGGCCACACGGCCGGCAGGGTGGATCATCAGCGACTGGCTGTCGCCGATGTCGACGTTGACGAGCGGGGAGGCTTCGATGTTGGCGATGACGGGGTCGATGCCGCCCACGTGGGCGATGAGCGGGTTGCCCAGCTGGCCGAGGATCCCGATGTCGATGTTGCGGGCCGAGCGGACCGGGCCGATCAGCGCCGCGTTCTGGCACTGGAACACGGCGGCGAAGCGGGTGATGCCACCCTCGACGGGCTCCTCGAAGACGATGTCGGCCTTGTCCAACCCCGACTGGGGGCGCCCGGCGGGGTAGTTGTCGATCTTGACGGCCATGGCGGGCCGCTGGGGGACCGAGCCACCCGGAGCGGGCAACCCGGTGAGCGGACAGGCCGGCGCCGGCGCGGTCGACGACGTCGTCGTGGTGGGCTTGGGCTTGGGTGCTGCGTCCTTGTGCGCGGGGGGCGAGCTGCAGGCGCTCAGCACCAGGCCGGCGAGACCGGCGGCCAGCACGCTCCAGGCGAGCGGACGGCGCGCCCGGGTGCGGTGTTCGTCGGAGTTCGCCATCTCTGCGTGTCGATCGTAGGGGGGTGGCACCCGCGAGTGGTGGCATACCGCGCCACCGCCGGCGCGCTGCGCCGCTCAGGCGGACGCGGTGCCGGCGGCGGAGCCCGCCGCGGCGGCAGCCCCGGTGTAGACCTCGGTCCAGTTGCCGCCCGAGCTGCCGTAGGAGGTGGCAGGTCCCAACCCGAAGCGGCCGTAGACGTTCTCCATGGCCCGGCGGACCACGTCCGTGATGCCCGGGAAGGGGCCCGGGATGACGAGGGAGGGGATGCCACCGGTCGTCGAGAGCATGGAGACGAAGCTCGCCGAGCCGCTGGCCAGCACGCCGCCTCCGTTGCCCGGGGCGGTGTAGTAGGTGATGTCGGACCAGTTGGACTGCCCCGGGACCGGTGAGTGGGCCAGCACGTCGACGTTGCGCGGGCCCGGCATGGCCGGGACGTAGCGGTCGTACTCCCCGAGGATCATGTTGGGGAACTTCTGCCCGTCGGTGAGGTTGCAGCCGTCGTAGAACCACGACGACGCGTCGGTGACCACCATGTCGGCCTTGGCGTGCACCGACTGGTACATGGAGCCGATGAGCGTCGACTCGGGCTGGTCGACCGGCGCCTGGTCCCAGTTGACCGTCGTCAGCTCCGGCTGCTGGAGCGCGAGCGGGTCCTCGGACGCGTCCTTGTAGCAGACCTCGAGGCGGTTGGGCCCGACGGAGCTCGGTTCCATGCGGATCTGCCGGTAGCACGCGTTCGCGCCGAGGAAGGCCAGGTTGACACCGTTCGCGTTCGCCTCGGCGGCGGCCACGCGCATGGGCTGGGACCAGTACTCGTCGTGACCCAGGCTGAAGAGGCAGCGGTGGTTGGCCAGCAGCTGTGGCTGCGCATGCAGGTCAACGTCGGTCCAGTAGGTCAGGTCGAGCCCGAGGCTCTCGAGATGGAACAGGAGGGGCAACTCGTTGCCGACGAAGTCCGCCGCGCCCGACGCCCAGGTCTGGGGGTAGGGGCGGTCGAACGAGACGATGCGGGCTCGGTCGGCAAAGTCCTGGCCCCCGGAGGCCGTCTTCCCGTAGTACAGGCTGTAGTCGCCCCACAGGTTGTAGGCCTGCCAGGTGGTGACGCTGTTCTGCAGCACGTAGGCCGCGGTCGAGGCGTCGTCGCGGATCGTGAGCGGTACGAACTGCTCCTCGCCCCCGCTCCCGACGAGCTTGAGGAGGTAGCAGCCCGGGAGCCACTCCTTCGTGATGTTGATCGTCGTGGTGGGCGCCCACGGGCAGGTGACCGTGCCCGTGCCGGGCGTGACCACGGGGGCGGGTTGGGCCCGCGCGGCGACGAAGTCGCTCTGCCAGATGAGCCGGCCTCCCAGACCCTGGTAGTAGCCCATGCGGTACGCCTGCACCTGCACGGCGCGTGCTCTGGTGTTGACGAAGAGCGCGACGTCGTCACCCGGCACCGCACTCACCTGACTGGCGAACCCCTCGAGTGCATGGTCGGGCTGGACGAAGTTGCAGATCCAGTCGAGCGTGCCGGGCTTGGCGTTCTCGGCGACCAGCCACGGCGCGGTCGGCACCATGACCCCGCTGGGCAGTTCGGTGTCGACCACCGCTGGGCCGGCTTCGTGCGCGTGGCGGCGGGCCCGGGCCGGCACGCGGTCCTTCGCCTTGGTGTCGGCGAGGCGTGTTCCGGCCAGCCCGACGGCGCCCAGCGCGGAGAACTGCAGGAAGCGCCGCCGGTCCAAGCGGCGGCGCTCGGAAGGGTCAGGCGACGGCGCGGAGTCGGAGCCGCCGTCCGCGGGAGGGGGCTGCACGCGTACGAGTGTACCGAACAGCCCCTGTTGCACCCGTATCGGGACCCGTCACCGGGTACCCGCGGCACCACCTACCATTCCGGGGTGAGTTGGGCCCGCTCCCTCCCCGGACCGCTGCGTAGGCCGCTGTCCCGGCTCGTACACGCGGCCTGGGACGGCGCCGCCGAGCTCGGGGCGATCGGGCCGGACGATCCCTGGGGCCGACGCTTCGGCCAGATGGGCCGGGGGGCGTGCCTGCTCTTCCCCCAGGGCGCCATCTACAACGAGCACCTCATCCACATCGGCGCCCAGACGATCGTCGGCCCCGGCGCGTCCATTTCGGCGGGGATGGCTCCGGGCCAGGAGATGCCGACGAATCCGGTGGTGTCGATCGGCAGCCGCTGCCTCATCGGCCGCGGATCGCACATCGTCGGCCACTGGGAGATCGTCATCGGCGACGACATCCAGACGGGCCCCTACGTCTACATCACCGATCAGAACCACAGCTACGAGGACCCCGTCGAGCCGATCGGGCGGCAGTGGCCGACCGAGGCTGCGGTGCGCATCGGGTCGGGCAGCTGGCTCGGCGCCAACGCCGTGATCCTCCCGGGCGCACAAATCGGCGAGCACGTCGTCGTGGCGGCAGGCGCGGTCGTGCGCGGGACGGTCCCGGACCGCTGCGTGGTGGCCGGTGTGCCGGCTCGCATCGTGCGCCGCTGGGTCGAAGGGTCCAGATGGGTGGACGAGAAGGACGCGGCGCTCCCATGAGCACGCCGCCAGGCGCGCCGGCGCCGCACCTGGTGTCGGTGAGCGGCCAGGACGGGCCGGGCATCGCGGAGCGGGTGTTCGCCGCACTGGCCGAGCGGGGCGTGGACGTGGAGGACGTGGAGCAGGTGCGCGTGCACGGGAGGCTGCTGCTGTGCATGGAGGTGGCGATGCTGCCGGGCGAGGTGGACGGAACGCGCGCCGCGTTGACGCGCCGCCTGGACGCCTCCGGCGTCGAGGTCACCGTCGATCCGCTCATCGAAGCGGAAGTGGGCAGTGCGACCGAGCGGCACCTCGTGACGGTGCTCGCACCCGACATCGACGCCGCCACGCTCGAGGGCGTGGCGGGCCGCATCGCGCGGTGCGGGGGCAACATCGAGCGGATCGTCCGCCTCTCGGTGTACCCGGTGCACAGCTACGAGCTGTCCGTGGCCGGCGCCGACCTCGACGGTCTGCGGCGCGCCCTGGCCCAGGAGGCCGCACGCCGCCAGGTCGACATCGCGGTTCAGGTTGCCGGGTTGCACCGCCGGGCCAAGCACCTGATCGTGATGGATGCCGACTCCACGTTGCTCCAGGACGAGGTCGTGGACCTGCTCGCCGAACGCCGCGGCTGCGGCCCGCAGGTGGCGGCGGTGACCGAGGCCGCCATGGCGGGCGAGGTGGACTTCGAGGAGGCACTGCGGCGCCGGGTGCGGCTGCTGGCCGGGCTGACGGAGGCGGACCTCCGGGCTGTGCGCGACGGCATCCTCCTCGCGCCGGGGGCGCGCACGCTCGTGCGGACCCTCAAACGCCTCGGCTACGAGCTCGCCGTGGTGAGCGGCGGTTTCACACAGGTGATTCGGCCTCTGGCCGACGAGCTGGGCATCGACCACCTGGCGGCCAACGTCCTGGTCGTCGAGCGCGGTGTCCTCACGGGCGAGCTCGACGGGGCGATCGTGGACCGGGCGGGCAAGGCGGCCGCGCTGGTCCGCTTCGCCGATGCGGCGGGTGTCCCGCTGGCCCGGACCATCGCGGTGGGCGACGGGGCCAACGACATCGACATGCTGGCCACGGCGGGGCTCGGCATCGCCTTCAACGCCAAGCCGGTCGTGCGCCGGGCGGCCGACACGGCGCTCAGTGTCCCCTATCTCGACGCGATCCTCTTCCTCCTCGGCATCTCGCGCCGCGAGGTGGAACTGGCCGACCGCCTCGAGCCGGAGGTGGCGCGGTGACCGTGCAGGCCCAGGGCGAGCAGGGGAGGCTGGCGCACAACCGCGGCGACCGCCCGCTGCTGCGGGGCTGGCTGCACGTCGCCGCCTTTGCCGCGTGGCTGATCGGCGGGCCCTTCCTCATCGTCGCCGGGCCGGACGCCTGGGCCAAGGCGGCGCTGTCCATCTACGTGGCGGGCATGCTCGTGATGTTCGGGACCAGCGCCGCCTTCCACCGGTTGCGGTGGTCGGCGCCGGCGTGGCGCCGCATGCGCCGGGCCGACCACAGCGCCATCTTCGTGGGCATCGCCGGGACGTCCACCGCGGTGGCGGGGCTCGCGCTCGCCGGATGGGCCCGGGTGCTCGTGCTCACCATGGTCTGGGCGGGGGCGGCGGTCGGGGTCGCGCTGCGCCAGGTCTGGCTCGACGCGCCGCAGTGGGTCGTCGCGATCCCCTACGTCGTGGTGGGCTGGTGCCCGGTCATCGTGGCGCCCCAGTTGGTGCGCGGCCTCGGCTGGGCGGGCTTCTGGCTCATGCTCGCCGGGGGGTTGGCCTACACGGTGGGGGCGCTCGTGTACGCCCGCAAGTGGCCTGACCCGTGGCCGGGCGTCTTCGGCTTCCACGAGGTGTTCCATGCCTGCACGCTCGTCGGCGCGGGGCTCTTCGCCTACCTGGTCGCCTTCGTCGCCCTGCCGCGTTACTAGAGGCGTCGGCGCGCCTCAGGCGATCACGCCGTCGGCGCGGAGCCCCGCCAGCTCATCGGGCCCGAGCCCGAGCTCCGCCGCCAGCACGGCGTCGGTGTGCTCACCCAGCCACGGCACCCGGGCCTCCGGTCCCTCCGCGACCTCGGCGAACTTCACCGGGAACCCGGGGATCAGCACGGGTGCCTCGACGCCGTCGGTGCGCGGGTGCTCGACGAGCATGTGGCGGCCGGCCAGGTGCGGATCGGCCACCACCTCGGCGTCGGTGGCCACCGGTCCGGCCACCAGACCGGCGGCGTTCAGGGCGTCACAGGCCTCGCGCTTGGTCCTGGCCGCCGCCCAGGACTCCACGGCGGGGCGGATGTCGCTGTCCAAGTGGTCCAGCCAGCCCTGCGGCGTGGCGAAGCGGGGGTCGTCGGCCCACTCGGGGCGACGGATGGCGCGGGCGAGGTCGGGCCACTGGTGCGCCCGCAGCACCTGCAGCATGAACCAGCCGTCGGCGGCCCGGAAGCCGTGCAAGATACCGGGCCACGGCGTGCCCATGGGCATGCCCATGGACCAGAAGTTGGGCACCACGTCGAGCACGGCCACCATCGCGTCGAGCATGGCGAGGTCGACGCGCTGCGTGCGGCCGGTCCGGTCGCGCTGACGCAGGGCGGCGAGCGTGCCGATGACGGCGAACAGCGCGGTGACGATGTCGCCCAGTCCGCCCATGGGCGAGCCGACCGGCGGCTGGCCCTCCGGGCGCTTGAACTCGTAGGCGCCGCTCATCGCCTCGACGATGGAGGCGAGGGCGGGCCAGCCGTCGTAGGGCGAGGCCGGGGTCCCGGCCGGCACGGGGCGCCCGAAGCCCGAGATCGACACGTAGACGACGGTGTCGTGCACGGCCACGATGTCGTCGTACGCCACGCCGAGGCGCTCGGCGGCGCCGGCCCGGAAGTTCTCGGCCACGACGTCGAAGTGCGGCGCCAGGCGCAGGACGAGGTCGCGCCCCGCCGGCTGCTTGAGGTCGACCACGATCGAGCGCTTCGAGAGGTTGTTGCGCAGGAACGTGGCGCCGACGCTCCGCCCGGTGGGATCCGTCATGGCGGGCGAAGCGGTGCGCCCGAGGTCACCGGTGCCCGGGGCCTCCACCTTGACCACCTCCGCGCCGAGACGGCCGAGCAACTGGGTGGCGTAGGGCAGCGCCTGCATCTGCTCGAGGGCCAAGATGCGCACCCCGGTGAGGGGCTTGCCCCATTGCGCCGCCTCCGGGTTGACGACCTCGCCCAGCCTCACGTGATGTCGAGGCCCAGCATGGCGATCGCATTGCCCCGCATGATCTTGTACACGTCGTCGTCGGAGAGCTGCCGGACCATCTGCTCGGCCACCGCCCGGGTGTCGGGCCAGGTCGAGTCGGTGTGGGGGTAGTCCGTCTCGAAGGTGATGCGGTCGGCACCGATGACGCCGAGCGAGTCGAGCCCGTGCTGGTCGCGGAAGAAGCAGCCGTAGACCTGGCGGTGGAAGTAGGTGGACGGGGGTTCGGGGACGATGTCCTTCACGCCGCCCCAGGCCCGGTGCTCGCGCCACACGTCGTCGGCGCGCTCGAGGATGTAGGGCAGCCAGCCGATCTGCCCCTCCGAGTACGCCAGGACCAGGCGGGGGAAGCGGATCAGGACGCCCGAGAACAGGAAGTCGGTCAGCGATGCCATGGCGTTGCCGAAGCTCAGCGTCGCCGTGACGGCGACGGGCGCGTCGCCGGAGGTGGCCGGCATCTTCGACGACGACCCGATGTGCATGCACACCACGGTCCCGGTCTCCTCGCAGGCGGCGAAGAAAGGGTCCCAGTAGCCGCCGTGGATGCTGGGCAGTCCGAGGTGCGGCGGGATCTCGCTGAAGCACACGGCCCGCACACCCCGTGCCGCGTTGCGCCGCACCTCGGCGGCGGCCTTCTCGACGTCCCAGAGGGGGATGATGCACAGCGGGAGCAGCGCGCCGCCGCTGTCCGCGCACCACTCCTCGACCATGAAGTCGTTGTAGGCGACGACACAGGCCTCGCCCAGCTCCTTGTCCTTCGCTTCGAGGAAGGTCTGGCCGCAGAAGCGGGGGAAGGTCGGGAAGCACAACGACGCCTCGACCCAGTTCGCCTCGTTGTCGGCGATCCGGGCCTTCGGCTCGTAGCAGCCGGGCCGCATCTCCTCGTAGGTGATGGGCGACATCGTCATGTCGTCGCGGTCGAAGCCGACGGCGGCGACGTGGCGCTTGTTGATGTAGACGAGGTCCTCGTAGACCCAGCAGTCCGCCCGGGGCCCGTCGGGGTCGAAGGTCTGGCGGTAGGAGCCGCCGCCGATGTGCTCCATCTCCCCGATGCCGCGTCGCTCGGCCTTGGGGCCCCGGTCACGGAAGCGCGCCGGCAGCCAGGTGTCCCACAGGTGCGGCGGTTCGACGATGTGGTCGTCGACGCTGATGATCCTGGGGAGCGGTGTGGTGCTCCCGAGCCGGGGGGT
>CAYWDQ010000059.1:0-17731 GCA_964457065.1 uncultured Acidimicrobiaceae bacterium
CCGACTACGGGGTCGGCATGGCGGGCGAGGACCCGAGCAGCGAGGTGGCCGACGCGGTCGTCGCCGAGATCGTCAAGGCGGGGGGCGAGGCGATCGCAGTGGCCGACGACATCTCCAAGATGGACTCGGGGGAGCGGCTCATCGCGACGGCAGTCGAGGAGTGGGGACGCATCGACGGTGTTGTGGCGGTGGCGGGCATCCTCCGTGAGCGCATGCTCTTCAACATGTCCGAGGACGAGTGGGACGCCGTGATCGCGACCCACCTGAAGGGCCACTTCACGGTGTTCCGCGCCGCCGCGGCGGTCATGCGCAAGCAGGAGGGAGGTGGCGCCCTGATCGGCTTCACCTCGGGGGCGTTCGCCGGCAGCGTGGCGCAGGCGAACTACGCGTCCGCCAAGGGCGGCATCGTGTCGCTGGTGCGGTCCGCCGCCGTCGGGCTGTACCGCTACGGCATCACCGCCAACGCCATCGCGCCGGTGGCCCGCACCCGCATGTCGGCCAACGTGCCGTCCGAGCTCGCCGAGATGGGGGAACCCGAGGACGTGGCGCCGATGGTGGTGTACTTGTTGAGCGACCAGGCGAAGCACGTCACCGGTCAGGTGTACACGGTCGTGGGATCGAAGATCGCCGTGTGGAACCAGCCGACCGAAGTGCGTGCGATGTGGGCCGACGGCCGCTGGACGCCCGAGCAGATCGCGGAGCGGCTCGACGGCACCGTCGGGCAGGAGCGGATGGGGATGATCGACCGCTTGGAGCAGATGCGCCAGGCGGCGGCGTCAGGCGAGAAGCCGAACGCCTGATCAGGTGACGCGCCGCAGGCGGGGCCAGGTCTTCGCCGCGGCGTAGACCTCGAGCGAATTCCCCTCGTGATGGGCAGCGACGACCGCCGCCGCTCCGAATTGGTCGCCGTCGAAGACGCGGGCCATGTTCTTGCCCCACGCGACGGCGGAGCGCGCAATGAGGCGGTTGGGGTGCTCCCACGGTGGGATGCACACCTCGATCTGGTACATCGGCTCGAAGGTCACGACGTGGGTGGAGGCGTCTCCGTTGACAGCCAGCCACTCCGCCTTCTCTTCCTCCGTCCAAAGCCTCTCGTGTGTCGTCGGGACTTTGGCCATCGTTCGTTCACCCCCTTTTCTCCCGCCGTATCGGCATGAATTCGGGGAGTCTTGAGAGCGCACGGTCTTGCGCAGCTGGCGGAGGATCGGGGGTTCCACTGCGCCCTACGCATGGACGTCGCGTGGGCCGTGGGGCGAGTGCCGCACCAACGTTGCAACGGAGGAACCACTCCGGGACGACCACCGGGCGCGGTTCCCCTCACGAGAGGCGGGTGGGTTCGACGACGGCGACGTGCTCGCGTCGAGCGCCAAGAGGAGCGCACGCGGCAGAGAGCGGCTCACGTGCCCGTCCCACGCAGGACCGAGGTGTCAGGCGGGCTGTTCTGCCTCGCGCGAGGGCTCGGCGCTGCCCGGCGAGTGGTGGGTCTTGAGCCATTCCTTCCAGCGTGACCTCGTGCGCACGAGGATCACCAGGCCACCGACGACGAGGAGGACGCCCGCCAACTGGACGAGGTCCGAGCCGAGCCGCCCGTCCTCGCCGAGCCACAGGTGCTCGTCGAGGGAGCGCTCAATGCCCCAGAGCACCATGCCGGTCCCGAGCACGAGCCCCGAGGGGTAGCCGGCGCGGCGCGTGCCGTCGGGCCAACGGTCGAGTCGGCGCTCGATCGCGATGAGCACGAGGTAGACGGTGAAGTCCTCTATGGCCTGGAAGATGGGCACCGGGAGCCGGCGGCCGACCTGGCCCGCGTAGTACATCCCGAACCACTGATGGGTCGGGTGGCCGCCGCCCGCCACCATGAGCTGGGGGCCCAGCAGTCGGCCGAGGGCCCAGCACGCCAGGAGGACGGGGACGACAAGGTCGAGCGCGCGGCCGAGTGGGAGCTCGGGGCACCGGCGCCTGGTGAGGATGATGCCGACCGGCACGGCGACCAGCAGGCCGCCGAAGGAGGAGAGTCCCCCGTGCCAGACGGCGAGGATGTCGCCTGGGTTGTGGGAGTAGTAGCCCAGGTTCGAGAGCACGTGCATGGCCCGGGCCCCGGCCACGGCGGACAGGATGATCCAGAGGAACACGGGCACGAACCAGTCGGTGCGGTAGCCGTTGTGCCGCAGGCGCCGCTCGAAGTAGGTGAACCCGAACCAGAACGTGAGCGCGAGGCCGATGCCGTAGGTGTGGACCTGAAGGGGCCCGATGTGGAATTCGACGGGGATCGGTTTCATGGCGCGGCTGACGCCAGGTTACGACTGCAACGCGGGGTGGTGGTCCCGGGGCTCGTGGTCGGGCGGAGCCGGGTGCGGCTAGGGCCGGCCGGCGCCGACGAAGTCGCCCCCGAGACGCAGGGACGTCACCCACACGGACGCCCCGGTGTAGGGCGCCTCGATCATCGTCCCGGGACCGACGTACATGGCGACGTGTTGCGACCCGCCCGGCCCGTAGAAGAGGAGGTCGCCGGGCTGCAGGTCACTGATGGGCACCGGGGTCGAGTCGGCCATCTGGGCACCCGAGTAGTGCGGAAGGCCGACGCCCACCTGGCCCCACGACCAGGCCGTCAGCCCGGAGCAGTCGAAGCCGGGGCTCGCCGAGCCCTTGGGGGATTCGCCGCCCCAGACGTAGGGCACACCGATCTGGCTCTCGGCCGCCTGGACGGCACCCGCCCCGCCGGGGGAGGTCGGAGGCGGCGCTGCTGCGCTCAGTCCTGCGGTTGCGACGGCCGCGACGGTCCCGGAGGAGGACGAGGAGGAAGAGACGGTCGTTGCCGCTGCCGCTGCTGCGGCGGCGGCCTGGGCTGCGGCGGCGGCCTGGGCTGCGGCGGCCTGACGCGCGGCGGCTGCCTTGGCGGCGGCGGCGGCCTCGGCTTGCTGCTGCTGCTGGACGAGCTGGGCGATCTGGCCCTGCTCCTGTGCCAGCGCGTCCTTCTGCTCCTGCACGGCTTGGGCGTTCTGCGTCACGGCGCTCTGCTTGGCCGTGACCTCGGTCTGCGCTTGCGACTGCTCACCCTGCAGCTGGGAGACCTGTGCGTTGAGGGAGTTCTCGGCCGTGTGCAGGTTGTCGACGGCGAGCGAGATGTCGCCTTCGGCGATCTTGTTGTACTCGGTCGTCGCACCGAGGGTCTGCTCGTTGCCGCTGAAGATCGGGTTCTGCGCCGCCGCCGTGCCGTCGGAGATGTAGTTGGCCACCGCCGCCTTGGCCAGGGTGGCCTTGTCGTTCCCCACCTTCTGCTGGTCGGTGGCGATGTTGGCCTTGGTCGACGCGATGCTCGAATTGACCTGCGACAACTGGACCTGGGCCTCGTCGTACTGCTGGCTCAGGGCGGACATCTCGTTCTGCGCCTGGGTCAGCTGGGACTCGATGGCGGCGGCCTTGGCCTTGGCGTCGGAGATGGCGTCGCCGGCGGCGGGGCGCGCCAGACCAACCACAGTGCTCGCCAACACTGTGACAACGGTCAACGCGGGGATTCCGACCCGCTGGAGCACTCTTGCGCTCCTTGGAGACCGCGGCGTGGAGTGGTTGTGATGCCGCTCTACGTCAGTCACGATGGTGGACATTCTTATAGGAATCCCCTAGGCGATACAAACACCCTCGGTGGGAAACGCCTGTGTAGGGTCGTACCAATAGTGCGAAAGTGCAGGTCCACTACCAAAACGGAGAATTCCTGCGTTTCGCGGACCTCTTCGTGAGAACGAAATGGGGTGTGACGTATTACGGTCAGTGGGCATGGGTGAGATGATCGAATTCGCGAGCAACGGATCGACGGCGGGGGGGTACCTGGCGGTTCCCGCGGAAGGGAGCGGGCCCGGCGTGATCGTGATCCAGGAGTGGTGGGGCCTGGTCGACCACATCGAGGACGTGTGCGACCGCTTCGCCGCGGCGGGCTTCGTGGCGCTGGCCCCGGACCTCTACCACGGCCAGAAGGTGCAGCCGGGAGAGCCCGACGAAGCGGGCAAGGCGATGATGGCCATGAAGATGGACCGGGCCGCCCGCGACATGAGCGGCGCGGTCGACGAGGTACTGCGGCGGAGCTCGGGCGACAAGGTCGGTGTCATCGGCTTCTGCATGGGCGGCGGGCTCGCGCTCGTCCTGGCGACGCAGCGTCCGGACGCGGTGGCGGCCGTGGTCCCGTGCTACGGCATCATCCCGTGGCCCGACGCGCAGCCGGACTACTCGTCGATGTCCGCGGCGGTGCTGGGCCACTACGCGGAGAAGGACAGCTTCTTCACTCCGGACGCGGCGAACGCGCTGGCCGACGAGTTGCGCGCCATGGGCAAGTCGGTCGAGATCGTGATCTACCCCGGGGCCGACCACGCCTTCTTCAACGACACGCGACCCGAGGTCTACGACGCTGACGCGTCGCGCGCGTTGTGGGACCGCACGTTGGAGTTCTTCTCCTCACATCTGTCGTGAGCCCCTCGCACGGCGGTGCGCCCGGCGAGGGTGTTCTGCACGGCGGTGCGCCCGGTTGAGCCGCTCCGGCGGGAAGGCTCGTCGGAAGGGCCCCGCAACCCGTTTGTTACCATCGGACCATGTCCGCACGCTCACGAGACCTGCCCCGCCGTTCCTGCCTCTCCACCCCCGGTTCGAACGAGAAGTTCCTGGCCAAGGCACCAACGGTCCCCGCCGACATGACCTTCTTGGACCTCGAGGACGCCGTGGCGCCGCTCGAGAAGGAGGGCGCACGGCCCAAGGTGGTCGATGCCATCAAGAACCTGCCCTGGGACGACCGCGTGCTCTGCGTGCGGGTGAACGCCTGGGATACCGAGTGGACCTACGGCGACGTGATCGAGGTGGTCGGGAACGCGGGAGAGCGCCTGGACGAGATCATGCTGCCCAAGGTGCAGTCCGCCGCCGAGGTCGTCGCGCTCGACCTCCTGCTCACGCAGGTGGAGAAGAATTCGGGCCTGCCGGTCGGGCACACCGGGATCGAGGCGCAGATCGAGACGGCACGCGGGCTCATCAACGTCGACGAGATCTGCGCCGCCTCACCCCGCCTCGAGACGATCATCTTCGGTCCGGCGGACTTCGCCGCCAGCATCGAGATGCCCGTCCTCACCGGAGGGATCGACATCCCCGAGTACCCCGGCGATCACTTCAACTACGTCTTCAGCCGCATTCTGATGGCCGGCCGGGCCAACGGCCTCCAGGTGATCGACGGCCCGTTCCTCAAGGTGCGCGAGCTCGAGGCGCTCCGCGACTACTCCATGCGCACGCGCATGCTGGGCTACGACGGCAAGTGGGCCCTGACGCCCGACCAGGCCGGGGTCCTCAACGAGGTGTACTCGCCGACCCAGGAGCAGTTCGACCACGCCTTCGACCTCCTCGACGCCTACCAGAAGGCCACCGAGGAGGACCGCAGGGGGGCCGTCATGTTCGGCGACGAGATGATCGACGAGGCGAGCCGCAAGATGGCCGTCAAGTTCGTCAGCCGCGGCGAGCGCGCCGGGCTCACCCGCACCCCCGGCTGAGCCGGTCAGCCGGTCAGCCGGTCAGCCGATCAGCCGGCGGGCGATGACCTTGAGGGCGAGGGTCTCGTCGGCACCCTCGAAGATGGAGAGCACCCGCGCGTCGACGAAGTAGCGGCTCACCGCGAACTCCTCGGCGTAGCCCATGCCGCCGTGGATCTGCATGGCTTCACGCGTCACCCATTCCGCGGCCCGGCACACGTAGGCCTTGACCATGGACGCCTCGAGGGCGCCCTCACCGCGCGCCATGAGGCGGGCCACGTGGTACGAGCTCTGGCGCGTGGCCTGGATGATGACCGCCATCCGGCCGAGCTTCGCCTGGGTCAACTGGTAGTCGCCGATCGGTGATCCGAACACCTTGCGCTCGGCGGCGTAGGAGGCGGCGGCCTCGTACGCCGCCTGCATGACGCCCAGCGCACGCGCCGCCGTCTGGAGCCGGCCGTTCTCGAAGCCCTGCATCTGCAGGTAGAAGCCCTTGCCCAGTCCCGCGGCGCCACCGACCAGGTTGGCTTCGGGCACGAACCAGTTCTCGAAGGCGAGCTCGTAGGAGTGCATGCCGCGGTAACCGATCGTGTCGATGGGGCGGCCTTCCAACTTGCCCGGCGCCAGGTCGGCCGGGCGCTCCGCCACGTCGTCGGCACCTTGGGTGAACACGAACCCGTGCCCGTCACCGCGCGGCTTCTCGACGACGAACATGGAGATGCCACGGTGGGCGAGGGAGCGGTCCGGGTCCGTGCGGGCCAGCAGCATCAACACGTCGGCGCGGGCGGCGAAGGTGCACCAGGTCTTCACCCCGTTGACCACCCAGCCCCCGTCGACCGGCGTGGCCGAGGTCACGATGTTGGCCACGTCCGAGCCGTAGTCGGGCTCGGTCACGGCGACCGCGGCCAGGATCTCCGCCGAGGCGAGCTTGGGGAGCCAGTGCTTCTTCTGCTCCTCGGTGCCCCCGTAGACCAGGGCGCGGGTGAGGATCTCGGGCCGGGTGATGAGAGAGCCGCCGACGCCCAACGAGCCCCAGCTCAGCTCCTCGGTGGCGACGACCATGCCCATGTAGTCGCTCTCCCCGCCCGACGCGAAGCCGCCGTACTCCTCGGGCACCGAGAGGCCGAAGCCACCCAGTTCGGCCAGGCCCTCGATGACCTCCTCGGGGATGTCGGCATTCGCGCGGTGCACGTGCTCGGCGTGCGGCCGGACCTTGTCCTGGGCGAAGCGGTGGAAGGTCTCGCGGACCAGCTCGAAGTCCTCGCCCAGGTGCCGGGGTCCCTCCGTCGCGGCCAGGGCCGCCAGGACGGCGGGGTCGCGCTGCTCGCCGAGGAACGCCGCCGCCGGATCGGCCCACCCGGCCTCCACGCCCCAGAGCCGCTCCCGCCCCGCCACCCGGCCCACCAGCTCGGCGACGACGTCGGCCACGAAGGCGGCGGCGATGCGGGCCTCCACCTCGCCGTGCCCGCCGTACGCCAGTGCGGCCCGGCCGGTGGCCACCGCTGCCGCGGCGTGCGCCACGTCGTAGGCGACCGCCTGGTTGGCGTCGATCCCGCCGCCGTCACGGACCGCGGCACACGCCCGGTCGACGAGATGTTGGGCCAGGTCGACCGCGTCGGTGGCGTCGGCGAGCGCGGTGGCGGTGGGCTTCGTCACGGGGCGCGACCCTAATGGCTCGGGTCGGGACCCCCTCCGAGGGGGTCGCTGCTCAGGCCCGGCGGCCGATGACGGTCACGAGCGGTGGCAGGACGATCGGGTCGTCGCCCGGGTCAACGCCCGTGAGGGACTCGAGGTAGCGCGCCACGGGGCCGGGGCCGACGCCGGCCGGTGCCTCCGCCCAGGCGTCGACCACCTCGAGGCCGGCGTCGCGCACGAGGGCGGGGAGCAGCGCGCCGACGTCGGGGTGGGGGGCATCGGGCATGGAGAGGGGCGATCCCCCGATGCGCCCCGCCGTGGTGACGGGCTCCTGGGCGACCACCCAGCCGCCGCTGCGTACCGCGCCGGCCATCATGCGCACCACGGCGAGCGGCTCGAGCACGTGGAGCAGCAGGAAACGGCAGAACGCCAGGTCGACCTCCTCGGGCAAGGAGAGGTCCTCGCCGGCCTGCGTCAGCGCGATGACCTGTGCGTGCGCCGCCGCGGCCCGAGCGACCTCGTCGCGGGCAAGGGGGTCGCTGTCGACCGCGTAGACGCGACCGTCACGGCCGACCATCTCCGCGAGCGCCACCGTGACGTCGCCGCCACCCGCGCCGACGTCGACGCAGCGCCAACCGGCGCCCAGCCCCAAGCGCTGGAGCGCCGTGGCCAGCGGGCGGCGATAGACGTCGTCGCGCAGCCCCTTGAGCTCACTCACCGAGGATCCCTGCAGCTTCCGGCACCATGACATCGCACTCTACGGGGCCACCGGCTCCCGTCCCGTCCCCGGGAGCCGCGACGAGCGCGACCCATCGACGGGGTGACGGACCGGCGGACAGCAGCATGACGACGAGCGTGGCCATCAGGGCCGGCCACCACAGGACGATGTGATGGACCCTGCGGTCCCCGAGCACCATGCTGACGACGAGGGCGGCGCCACAGAGCCAGAACCGCTTCGTGCTGCGGCGCGCCGCGAGCAGCAGGCACAGCGCCGGTACCGGCCACAGGTAGTACCAGTTGAGCTCCGTCTCGAGGACGACGCGCAAGAAGAAGGCGACGGCCGTCACGGCGAGCACGGTCGGGAGGTCGTGGCGCCGGTGGCAGACCGTCACCGCCAGGGCGGCACCGAGCACGAGGGCCACCAACCTGGTCGGCCCTCCGCCGGCGAGGTCGGGGCCGATCGCCGGCGCGAAGTGGGTCAGCGGCGTGAACGAGATCGATTGCGGCTCGAATGGCTGGCGGACGAGCACGGACAGCGTGCGGTGGGTCTCGGCGACGAGCGGCAGCAGGAGGACGACCAGGCTCGGCAGCACCAGTCGCCACGAGAGGCGCGCCGCGGCACGCCAGGTGAGCCGGGCCAACACGGGCGCAACGCCGAGCAGCGCGAGGGGCTGGAACGCGATGCCCAGCCCGAGCAGGAGGGCGGCGCGCGGCGCGCCCGGCGCGCCGTTGCGCTCCATCGTCAACGCGGCCCAGACGACGAGCGCGACGGCGACGCAGTCCTCGGGGTGCCCCCAGCCGCCGACGACATTGGCGACGCCGAGCCCGCCCACCAGCGCGAGCGCGAGGCGGCGGCGCTCCGAGAGCCGCCAGTGGCGCGCCACCGCGTCCAGGGCGAACAACGGGGTCGACGCAACGATGACGGCGCTCGGGCCCAGCAGGAGCCACATGCTCAGGGGCTCGCCGGCGGCGTGCAGGTGGGGGGCCAGCCCCACCTGCTGCCCGAGGGCCACGACCGGGATCAGCAGCAGCTCGAGCGCCGGGGGCGACGTCAGCGCGCCGTCCGGCACGTACACATGGGAGAACTGGCCGTGCAGGACGGCCCACGTGCTGTTGGCCATGCTCAGCAGGTCACCCGGCGCGACGAGGCCCGACCGGCCGGTGTGGACCACCAGCCGGCCGAGCAGGCTGTAGGCCATGACGCCGACGAGCATCGCCATCGTGGCGGCGACCGGCGGGGTCCTCTTCTCGGCCCATGCCGACATCCGTTCCACTGACCCCTCCCGCGCGGACCGGTCCTGGCCCCTCGCCCCCATATATCGGCTCACCGCGGCGGACCGATAACCTCCCTCAGCGTGAAAGTGACGATGTTGCTCTGCGACGCGGCCCAGGTGGCCGACGGGAAGCTCTACATCCTCGGTGGCGGCTGGAGCATGACGGGCCCCGACCCCGTCCCCTCCGCCGTCGCACTGAAGATCGACGTGGACTGGCACGAGGCCGAGGCGTCGCACCACTGGGAGCTCTTCCTCGAGGATGCGGACGGCCAGCCGGTACTCATGGAGACCGCCGAGGGGTCCCAGCCGGTCGAGGTACGCGGTGAATTCACGGTGAGCCAGCCGCAGGGGATCCCGGAGGGATCGCCCATCGACGTGGCCCTGGCCGTCAACCTCGGACCCATTCCGCTCGCACCCGGTACCCGGTTCGCCTGGCGGTTGACCATCGACGGCGAGGCCCTCCCCGGTGCATCCCTCGGCTTCACGACACGACCCCGCCCCACGGTGGCCGACGAGTGACGGTCTACGACCGGCCCTTCGGCCGGTACCTGGAGGACTTCGTCCCCGGTGACGTCTACCGGCACTGGCCGGGCAAGACGATCACCGAGTCCGACGACCACCTGTTCTGCATGATCACGATGAACCACCACCCGCTGCACACGAACGCCTGGTTCGCGGAGAACGAGACGGTGCAGGGCAAGAACGTCGTGGTGGGCAACCTCGTCTACTCGCTCGCGCTCGGCATGAGCGTGCCCGACGTGAGCGGCTCGTGCATCGCCAACCTCGAGGTCGAGTCGCTGCTCCATCGATCGCCCACGTTCCACGGCGACACCATCTACGCGGAGACGCGGGTGCTCGACGCGACGCCGTCCAGGTCGAAGGACGACCGGGGCATCGTGACGGTCGAGACCAAGGCGTTCAACCAGCGCGGCGAGGAGGTCTGCTACTTCCGTCGCAAGCTGATGGTGTGGAAGGCCGCCAGCGCACCGGCGCGGCGGCGGCCCTACGGCGACGACGTCTGGGACTGAGGCGGCGCCGCTCCGGGCCGACCGGGTCCGGCGCTTCCGCGGGCGCCTGCTGGAGTGGGGAGACGAGCACCGACGGGACCTGCCCTGGCGCCGCACGCGCGATGCGTGGCGGATTCTCGTCTCCGAGGTGATGCTGCAGCAGACGCAGGTGGACCGTGTGGTGCCGCACTACGAGCGGTTCGTCGCCGCGTTCGGCACGCCGGCGGACTGCGCCCGGGTACGCCCCGCCGAGGTCGTGCGGCTGTGGTCGGGCCTGGGGTACAACCGGCGCGCGCTCAACCTGCACCGGGCCGCCGCCACCGTCGTCGCCGAGCACGGCGGTGCCCTGCCCCGCCGGGACGGCGCGCTGCGCGCCCTGGCCGGCGTCGGGCCCTACACGGCGCGCGCCGTCCGTTCGTTCGCCTTCGGGGAGGACGTGGCGGCGGTGGACACCAACGCGGTGCGGGTGCTCTCGCGCTGCGTGTCGGGCGCACCGCTCACGGCGGCGGCGGCGACCCGTCTGGGCGACCGCCTCGTTCCGGCCGGGCTGTCGTGGGAGTTCAACCAGACCATGTTCGACCTGGGGGCGACCGTGTGCACGGGCACCCGCCCCGGCTGCGCACGCTGCCCCCTGCGCCACCAGTGCGCGTGGCGACGCGACGGCGCCACCGGTCCCGACCCGTGGCGGTCCGGCCCGACCGTGCGGCGTCAGAGCCCGTTCTCCGGCTCGGACCGCCAGGGGAGGGGCCGGCTCCTGCACGCGCTCCGGGCCGGGGGCGTGGAGCGGGCCGCGCTGGCCGGCGCCTGCGGCTGGCCCGACGACCCGGCCCGCGCGGAGGTGGTCGCGGCTGCGCTGGTGGCCGAAGGGTTCGCGCGGTGGTCCGGTGCCGCCGCACCCGTGCTCCGGCTCATCTGACGCGGCGGGCACCCGCCGCGGCGCCCCGCCCTAGCGCTCCAGGAACCCCATGATCCGCCGGTTGACGACGTCGGGCCGCTCGAGATGGGCGAAGTGGCCGGCGCCGTCGACGATCTCGAGCTCGGAGCCCTCGGCCATGAAGTCGAGCGGGGACCCGATGGACGACAGCAGCATGCAGCCGTCGTCGCGGCCGTGGATGTAGAGCGTCGGCTTCGGCGTCGGGAGCGTCATGGCGGCCTGCTCGTCGGGGAACGCGGGCGCCTCCGGCGTGGCGTCGTAGAGGGCGCGGTAGTAGCCGATCGCGGCGGCGATGCGCTCGGGGTCGCCGATGGACTCCTTCACGCGTGCGACGTCCCACGACTCGTCGTAGCCGGGCGACCAGTCGCGCCAGAGGTGATCGATGAAGGAGTAGTCCTCGAGTGGGAGCGCCAGCTCCGCCAGCGGCGACAGGAAGAAGAACATGTACCAGCTCTTGTGGAGCTGGGCGTAGGTGAACAGCGACATGCCGATGGACGCCGCCGGGGGCACCCCCGCCGTGACCGCACGGCGCCACCGTTCGGATTGGTGGGCCACCGCGCCGTAGGTCGCCAGCGCGCCCCAGTCGTGGCCGACGATCACCGCGTCCGCGTCGCCGCCCAGCGCCTCGTGGAGCGCGTTGGCGTCGTGCACGAGCGCCCCCACCTGGTAGCACCCGTCGGGTGGGACGGGCGTGGGGGCGTAGCCGCGCAGGAAGGGTGCCACCGCCCGGTAACCCGCGTGGGCGAGCTCGGGGAGCAGGTGGCGCCAGGTGTGCGCCGTGTCGGGGAAGCCGTGGAGGCACAGGGCAAGAGGCCCGTTCTCGGGTCCTTCCGTCAGAAATACGAGGTCCAGCCCGTTCGCAGTGATGGCCCGCTGTTCCATGGAGACAGAACGTACCGTCCGGCGCAGAGTCCGGCGCAGAGTATCGTCGCGTGGGTGAACGTCACGTTCTACGGGGTCCGCGGGTCGTGCCCCTGCTCGGGGGATCGGTACCGCCGGTACGGGGGGAACACCTCGTGCCTGGTCATCGACGTCGAGGGGGACGAGCCCCTCATCGTCGACCTCGGCACCGGGTTGCGCGCACTGGGCGACGTCCTCCAGAAGGAGGTGCGGGCGCTGGGCACCCCGCTGCGGGCCACGGCGCTCCTCACGCACCTCCACTTCGACCACATCCTGGGCATCCCGTTCTTCGGCCCGCTGCACGATCCGGGTGCGTGCCTCACCGTCTACGGACCGGCCCAGCCCAAGGGCACCCTCAAGGACGCGCTGCACGCCGCCGTGCAGCCGCCTGTGTTCCCGATCCACATGGAGCAGTTCCGCGGCGAGCTGATCACCGTCGACGTGGGGGCCGAGGACTTCTCCATCGGCTCCGCCAAGATCATGGCGCGGCCGGTCCCCCACAGTGGCGCGACGCTTGGCTTCCGCATAGAGGCCGAGGGCCGCTCGGTCGCCTACATGTCCGACCACCAGGCGCCACTGGACCGCCGGGCCATCCCAGAAGCGGTGCTCGAGCTGTGCCACGGGGTCGACCTGCTCATCCACGACGGCCAGTACACCGACGACGAGTTCTCGGCCAAGGCGGACTGGGGCCACTCGACCGCCGCCTACGCGGTGCACGTCGCGGCCGAGGCCGGCGTCAAGCGGTTGCTGCTCTCGCACCATGACCCGTCGCACAACGACCGCGAGCTCGACCGCATCCTCAACCAGGCGCGCCGGCTCCCGGAGGCCAAGCACGTCGACGACGTCTCGTCGGCGCACGAATCCCAGTCGATCGACCTCGGCAAGGCGTAACGCGCGCGTGTCGGGCCTCGACCAGGCCCGGTTCCGCGAGGTGCTCGGTCACTTCGCGACCGGGATCACGATCGTCACCGCGCTCGAGGAGGGTGCACCGGTCGGTTTCACGTGCCAGTCGTTCGCCGCGCTGTCCCTCGACCCCCCGATGGTGATCCTGGCCCCCGCCCGGAGCTCGACGAGCTGGCCCCGCATCGCCAAGGCGGGCGCGTTCTGCGTGAACATCCTCGAGGAGCACCAGGAGGCGCTCGGCCGCGTCTTCGCCGTCTCGGGGGGCGACAAGTTCGAGGGTGTCGAGTGGTCCCCCGGCCTCACGGGCTCGCCCGTGATCGAGGGCTCGCTCGCCGTGCTCGAGTGCCGGCTGGGCGACATCTTCGACGGCGGCGACCACGAGCTGGTGACCGGCCACGTGGTGGCCACGGGGATCGGGGAGGGCAGCCCGCTGCTCTTCTACCGCTCCGGGTTCGGCCGTTTCGCCCCCTGACGGGCGCACCCGCTACCGTTCCGCCCGATGCCAGAGCTGATTCCCTCCACCGTGATCGACGACGTCGTCCTGGTCCGCCCCGACGTGCACGGCGACGAGCGGGGGCGCTTCGTCGAGACCTACCGGCGCAGCTGGTTCCCCGACGGGCGCGAGATGGTGCAGGGCAACCGATCCGAGAAGCAGGCCGGCGCACTGGTCGGCCTGCACTTCCACCTCCACCAGGCCGACTACTGGTACGCCCTGCGCGGCCGGGCCCGCGTCGTCCTGCACGACCTGCGGGTCGGGTCGAGGACGGACGGGGCGACCGAGCTGATCGACCTCGACGGGGACGTCGATCAGGGCATCTACATCCCTCCTGGGGTCGCCCACGGGTTCGCCGCGCTGAGTGACATCCTGCTCACCTACCTCGTGGACAACTACTACGACGCCTCGGACGAGCACGGGCTGGCCTGGGACGACCCCACCGTGGGCGCCGACTGGGGGATCTCCGGCCCCATCCTCTCGAAGCGGGACCAGGGCAACCCGCAACGGGGCGACATCCCCGACGACATCCGGCCTCGCCCGGCGCACTGACCGACGCGCCGGAGGCCGGGCGCCCGCCCACCGGGCCCGGCTTTTTGGCCCCGACCCGACGCCGTCGAGGGCCGCGGCCCTGCCGGCCCGGCAGATCCTGTTGAATAGGTGGCGGTGTGGATCGGTGGGCTCGTCGCTGTCGTCGTCGTGGTGGGCGTCCTCGCGGCCGTCATGCTCAGCCGGCGCTCCCGCGACGACGTGCACTCGGTGGAGCACTACCACCGCCAGCTGCACACGCTCGAGGAGATGCGGACGCACACCTCGCCCGCCGCTCCGGAGAACGGCAACGGGGAGGCTGCCTACCCGGCGAGCGCGTTCCGGGTCTCGGGGTCGTCCACGGTGCGCCTGACCGAACCGGACCGGCCCGTGGTGCCGCCCGCCGCCCCGCCGCCGGTGGCCAACCCGGCCGAGCCCGTGACCTTCGACGACGCCGGACCGGGGCCCGAGCCGGTGCCGGGGAGCTTCATGACCGGCGGCGAGGACAGGGTGATGCAGTCCATCAACCACCGGCCCCGCCGCCTCGGCGGGCCGGCGGCGGCGGTCGCCGCGGTGGCGGTCCTGGTCGTCGTCCTGATCGTCACCGGGCTGCATTCGAACGCGCCGAACCATCGCCCCAAGTCGTCGGGCACCGCCACCACGACGGCCCAGACGCACCGGCACGGGGCCGGCGGTCACCCCACCACGACCACCACCACCACGACGACGGCACCCCTCGCGGTCTCGGCGCCCGCCGGCGCCACCGCGCACGCGGCCACCTATCACGTCGCCGCGGCCAGCTTCTCGCTGTCGCTCGCCGCCACGACGGGGGAGTGCTGGGTCGACGCCACGGACACCGCGACCGGCGCGGTGCTCTTCACCGGGACGCTCTTCGCCGGCCAGTCGCACGCCCTCTCCGCCACCGGCCCGGTCACCGTCATCGCCGGGGCGCCGGCCGCCTTCGCGGCCACCGTCGACGGGTCTGCCGTCACGCTGCCGATCGGGTACCAGGCCCCGTTCACCCTGAGCTTCCAGACGGCCCCGGCGACCTGAGGACCGGCCGCCGCGCTCAGCCGCCGGCCAGTCCCAGCGCGTCGAGGAGGAAGGTGTAGACGAGCGCCTCCTCCTTCCAGGCGTCGTAGCGACCCGACGGCCCACCGTGACCGGCGCCGAGCTCCGTGCGCAGCAGCACCCGGGTGGTGGGCGAGGCGGACCGCAGCTTGGCCACCCACTTGGCCGGCTCCCAGTAGGCGACACGCGGGTCGTTGAGCCCGGCGGTGACGAAGAGGTCGGGATACGTGCGCGGCGTCCCGTCCGGGTTCTCGCCCGTGACGTTGTCGTAGGGCGAGTAGGAGAGCATGCGTCGGTAGGCCGACTCGTCGGCCAGGGGGTTCCCCCACTCCTCCCATTCGCCGACCGTGAGCGGGAGCTCGTCGTCGAGCATGGTGGTCACGCAGTCCACGAACGGCACCTCGGCCACCAGGGCGCGGAAGAGCTGCGGGGCCTGGTTCGCCACGGCGCCGATCAGCAGCCCGCCGGCGGACCCGCCCCGGCCGGCCAGGGCCCCGGGCCGGGCGATGCCCGCATCGAGGAGATGGCGCGCGCCTGCGATGAAGTCGGAGAAGGTGTTGGACTTGTGCTCCATCCGCCCGTCCTCGTACCAGGCGCGCCCGAGCTCTCCTCCGCCGCGGACGTGGGCGATGGCGAAGACGACGCCCCGGTCGAGGAGCGAGAGGCGGTGGTGGGAGAAGGACGGGTCGATGGAGATCTCGTAGGCCCCGTACCCGTACAGCAGGCAGGGAGCCGGCAGCTCGAGCCCGCGGCGGTGGACGACCGAGAGCGGGACCCGCGTCCCGTCGGGTGCCACGGCCCACTCCCGCGACGTCGTGTAGCGCGCCGGGTCGAAGTCGCCGAGCACGGGCTCCTGCTTGAGCAGCGTCTCCTCCCGCCCCTCCAGCGTGATCTGCAGCACGCTCGACGGCGTCACGAGGGAGGTCCGCCCGATGCGCAGCGCGGGCGCGTCCGGCTCCGGGTTGGGGCCCAGCCACGTGGTCGAGGGGCTGTCGACGGAGGGGATGATCCAGCCCGAGCCGAGCAGGTCGGCCTCGAAGGGGTCCTCGTCGCCGGGCAGCGGGAGGACGCGCACCTGGGTCTGGGCCTCCGCCCGCTCGCTCAGCACCAGCGCCGAGGAGAAGGCGTCGACGTCCTCGACCCGCACACCGGGCCGGTGCGCCACCACCTCCCGCCAGGCGGCAGCCGTCCCGAGGCCGGCGTCGGGGGCGGCGCGGACCCGGAAGTCCAGGGCGTCCTCGTTGGTCAGCGCCACGAACCAGCCCGTCCCTCCCGATGCGGGGGTGAGGTGGTCCACCGCGTACTCGATCCCCTCCCGGCGACCCATCACGACCGTCGGCGTCGCCAGGGGGTCGTCCGAGGGGATGGCCAGCCACTCGCTGGTGTTGGTGCTGTGCAGCCCGATGAGGACGAAGGCGGTGTCACGTGTCGACCCGGTGCCGAGGGAGAAGCGGCGGTCGCCCTCCTCGAAGACGAGGACGTCCGCCGCCGGGTCGGTGCCCAACCGGTGGCGCCAGAGCTGGAAGGGCCGCTGCGCCTCGTCGAGGCGGACGTAGAAGATGTAGTCGCCGCGGGCGGACCAGGCCAGGCCGTAGCCCGTGTCGGGCACCGACTCCGCGGCGGTGGCGGGCGAGGTGTCCGCGTCGAGGGGCCGGAAGCGCAGCTCGTACTTCTCGTTGCCGACCCGGTCGGTCCCGAAGGCCAGCCAGAGGTGGTCGTGGCTCACCGCCGCGCTGCCCACGGCGAAGTACTCGGACCCCTCCGCCAGGGCGTTCTCGTCGAGGAGGATCTGCTCCTCACCCCCGGGCTCGCCGGCCGGGGGCAGCTCGGTCCGGCTGCGAGCGGGGCGCCGGCAGTGGATGGCGTAGTTCTTCCCCTCCTCGGTGCGCGAGTAGTACCACCACGGGCCCCGGCGGGTCGGGACCGACATGTCGGTCTCCTTGATCCGGGCCTTCATCTCCTCGAACAGGCCGTCGCGCAACCCGCCCAGCGGTGCCATCACCTGGTCCGTGTAGGCGTTCTCCGCCTGCAGGTACGCCAGGACCTCGGGGTCGTCGCGGTCGCGCAGCCAGTACCAGGGGTCCTCACGGTCGTCGCCGTGGGCGGAGACGAGGTGGTGGCGCCGGGGGGCGGTGGGCGGGCTGGCCATCAGACGCAGAGCCTGCCACGCTGGCGACACGGCGGTGCACCCGTGAGGTCGTTTCGGCTGGCCCGGGTAGTTGTTACTATCTACGTAGGGGAAATTCCCCCTCCGACCTCAGGAGCCCCAATGGCCACAACGGACCTCGACCTCGGTCGCTACCAGCTCGGCTGGAGCGACGCCGAGGACTACGTGTTCAAGCCCAAGAAGGGGCTGAACGAGTCCATCGTGCGCGAGATGTCGGAGATGAAGGGCGAGCCGGAGTGGATGCGGGACTTCCGCCTGCGCTCCTTGAAGCACTTCGAGCGCAAGCCCATGGCTCCCTGGTTCGCCCAGCGCATGCCGAAGCTCGACTTCGACGACATCTACTACTACATCAAGCCGACCGGCGGGCAGGTGGACAAGTGGGAGGACCTGCCGGACGCCATCAAGAACACGTACGAGAAGCTGGGCATCCCCGAGGCGGAGCGCAAGTACCTCTCGGGTGTCACGGCGCAGTACGAGTCCGAGGTCGTGTTCCACCGCAACCGCGAGGACCTCGAGGCGCAGGGCGTCCTGTTCTGCGACATGGACACGGCCGTGCGCGAGTACCCCGAGCTCGTGCGCAAGTGGTTCGGCAAGATCATCCCGC
>CAYWDQ010000060.1:0-17399 GCA_964457065.1 uncultured Acidimicrobiaceae bacterium
GCCCGAGCGGCGCCAGCTCGGCGTTGAGCTGCTCGAGGGTGACGCCGGGCTCCAACACGGCGACCTGGTTCTCGGTGTCGATCTCGCGGATCCGCTTCATGTGGTCGAAGGCCAGCAGGATCCCGTCGGCCACCGGGACGGCCGCGCCGGACAGGCCGGTGCCACTGCCACGGGCCACCACCGGTACCCCGTGCTCGCTCGCCACCTTCAGGATCTCGGACACCTCGTCCGTCGAGCCGGGCAGGACCACTGCGAGGGGGACGACGGGCACGGTGGTGAGCGCCTCGTCGTGGGTGTAGTCGTCGTGCACCGCGGCGCCTGAGACGACGTTGCTCTCACCCACGGTCTTACGCAGCTGTTCCAGGAGTTCCGGCATACGACGGTCCACCCCCACCTCGGATCGATCAGGCGGACCGACCTTACCGGTCCCTACCCCGCGTCGGCGCCCTCCGCCAGCCGGCGCCGCAGTTCCGCCACATGGGCCGAGACCTCCAGCGCCGCGGTCGGCGCCGCCTCCCTCTCGAGCACAGCGATCGCCCGCTCAATGGGCGCCAGCCACGGGCTCGGCCCCCGCGCCCCGCCGTGGCCGGGGTCGTCACCCGCCCGCTCGGACCAGCTGCACCAGAGCTCCTCCTCGGAGCGCGTGAGCGCCACATACAGCAGCCGGCGTTCCTCGTCCACGGCAGCGGGGGTCTGGGCAGACGCGATGGGCATGAGGCCGGCATGCAGCCCGACGACGATGACCGTCGGCCACTGCAGCCCCTTGGCCCGGTGGAAGGTCGTGAGCACCACGCGGTCGCGGTCCAACGGCTCCTCGCGCCCCGCCTCCTCGTCCTGGTCGTGTCCGCGCCGGCTGCTCTCGGCGCGCAGATCGGATGCCGGGCCGAGGTCGGCGCCGGCGATCAGGCTCGGCACCCGGGCCGCGTCCATGGCCGCCTGCACTTTGGCCAGCTGGGCGTTCGTGCGCGTCAGTACGGCGATGCTCGACCACGGTCGCCCCGGCGTGCGGGACATCTTGGCCTGCGAAGCGGCCCAGGCGGCCTCGTCGTCCTCGGAGGCGTGCGTCACCACCTTGGGTACCGGCCCGTCGATGCGTGTCGTGCGCGGCGCGACCACCGCGGCACCGGTGCCACCCTCGCGGAGGACGGCCGTCGCCACCGCCACCACCTGCGGCGTGCAGCGGTGGTTCTCGTCGAGACGGATGACCGTGGTGCCGCGCAGGATGTCTGGCAACCGGTCGAGCAGCGTGGGATCGGCCCCGTTGAAGCCGTAGACGGACTGGTTGGGGTCGCCCACCACGAAGAGATCGGGCTCGTCGGCCAGCATGGTGGTGAGCAGGCGGAACTGGGCGGGGTTCACGTCCTGCATCTCGTCGACGAAGAGGTGGCGGGTGCGCCAGCGTATGGAGTCGGCGAATTCGCGGTCCCCCGCCAGCGCGTCGGCGCACGCGACGATCAGGTCGTCGAAGTCGAGTAGCCGCCGGCGCGTGCGCTCGCTCTCGTAGCGGATGTACGCGTCCGCCACCTGTTCGGGACTGATGCCCGGCCGACGTCGGTGCCGCCGCGCCTCGGCCTCGTAGCGGTCCGGGGTGACGAGCCGCGCCTTGGCCCAACCGATCTCCCCGTCGAGAGCCCGGGTGCGGCGCGGGTCGCCGGTCGTGACGTCGGCCAGCAGCCGCCGCCGGTCCGGCAGGAGCTGGGGGAGCGGGCGCCCACGCAGCTCCCGGTGTTCTCGCAGCAGGCCGAGCGCGGTGCGGTGGAACGTGCCTGCCTTCACCCCCGAGACCCCGAGCGACCACAGGCGGGTGCGCAGCTCGTCGGCGGCCTTGCGGCTGAACGTCGTGACCAGCGTGCGGTCGGCCTCTATGGAGCCGTCGCGCACGCGACGGGCCACCCGCAGCGTGAGGACCCTCGTCTTGCCGGCCCCGGCGCCGGCCACGACGCACAGGAGCGGATCATCGGACTCGATCGCCTCACGCTGGGCCATCGTCAGTCGGTTCGCACCGGGGAGCTCCTCCCAGGTGTCGCTCTCGAAGCCCTCGAACGTCATGACCACACTCCGCACGGTACTGAACGGGTGCTCGCGGCACCCGGGGGACCTGCGCCTATCGTGGCCCATCGGGAGCAGTGGGGCCCCATGGAGGAGGAGCAGGCGATGGCCGAGCTGGAACGGGAGTGCGAGGTGGTGGTCGTCGGTGCCGGCTATTCGGGCCTGGCCGCCGCCCGCCACCTGGCCCGCTCGGCGGTGGACGTCCTGGTGCTCGATGCCCGCCACCGCGTGGGCGGCCGCTCCTTCACCGACGTCACCCCGGCCGGGTTCACCATCGACCGGGGAGGCCAGTGGATCGGCCCCACCCAGGACCATCTCGCCGCGCTGGCCACCGAACTGGGGGTACGGACGTTCCCGACCCATACGACCGGGCAGGGGGTCGAGTTGCGCGACGGGGCGCGCGACCTCTACGTCGGCCTCATCCCGACGTCGGACCCCCACGGCGCCGCCGACGGCATCGCCGCCATGCTCGACCTCGACCTGGCCGCCTTCGAGGTCCCGCTCGACGCACCCTGGGACGCCCCAGACGCCGCCGCGCTCGACTCCCAGACGCTGGCCTCGTGGTTCGACACCCACCTCACCTCGGCGTCCGCCCGGGACATCCTGGAGGTCGCCCTCAAGGCCGTCTTCGGTGCCGGATCGGGCGAGCTCTCGCTCCTCTTCGCGCTCTTCTACCTCCACGCCGGCGGCGGGCTGACCAACCTGGCCCGCACCACCGGTGGCGCGCAGGAGCGCCGCTTCACCGGTGGCTCCCAGCAGCTGGCGCAGGGCATGGCCGACGAGCTCGGGGACCGGGTGATCCTCGGCGCCCCCGCCGAGACGGTTGCCCACGGTCCCGACGATGTGGTCGTCGGGGCCCGTCTCGTCGCCCCCGGAGCCGACCCGGCCGACCCTGCGGCCGAGCACAGGCCGCTGGGGGTGCGCGCCCGGCGCGTCATCCTGGCCATGTCGCCGGTGCTGTGCGCGCGCCTCGCCTACACGCCGGCGCTCCCCGGGCGCCGGGACCAGCTGTGCCAGCGCATGCCCATGGGCGCCGTCACCAAGGTCCACGTGATCTACGAGCGTCCCTTCTGGCGCGAGGACGGCCTCAACGGTCAGATCGTCGCCCCCGGCGGCGCCATGTCGGCCACGTTCGACAACTCGCCCGAGGACGCCGGCCACGGCGAGATCGTCGGCTTCATCGCCGGTGACGAGTGCCGGCGCCTCGAGAGCGCCGGGCCCGAGGCACGCCGCGAGATCATGTTGGCCGACCTCGAGCTCGCCTTCGGCCCCCGGGCGCGCACGCCGATCGAGGTCGTCGAGCAGCACTGGCCGGGCGAGCCGTTCACCCGGGGCGGGCCCGTGGCGGTCAGCACTCCGGGGGCGCTCACGGCGCTCGGTCCGGCCCTGCGCGAGCCCGTGGGACCGCTGCACTGGGCCGGGACTGAGACCGCGACCCGGTGGTGCGGCTACCTCGACGGCGCGCTCTCTGCCGGCATCCGGGCCGCCGACGAGGTCCTGCGCGCCCTCAAGGGAGAGCCCGTTGGCCTCGACTGAGGAGTTGGTCGAGGCGTACGCCGAGTGGCGCACCCGCAGCAACGCGAACCCCCGTCTGACCAAGATGCTGAAGGGGTGGGACCGCGTCATCCACTTCACCACGACCGACACCGCCCAGGGCTACACCATGCGGGTCGAGGGCCAGCAGCTGTCCGAGCTCGCGGTGGGCCACGAGGGGCAGCCCGACGTCGTGGTGACGGGCAGCAGCGAGGACTTCTGCGACCTGTACTGGGGCGACCTCAACCCGTCGGAGAAGTACATGTCCGGCGAGATCACCTTGATGGGCTCGCAGCAGGACGTCATGCGGATCGACGCCATCTCCATGGTGGCCTTCCTCGACACCTGAGCCCCGCACACCGTGACCGACGCCACCATCGCGTCCCGCGCCACGTTGCGCCGCGCGCTGGGCCTGCGCACCGTCGTCACCACCTCGACCGGCCTGGCGTTCGCCGCCCTCGAGTACCTGGCCGCCGCGGGACTGGTGGCCTACGTGTCCGGCGACTCCGCCTTCATCCCGATCATCGTCGCCGGAGTCCTCGCGCTGGTTGCGTACGGGTTCTTCGGCGAGCTCAACGGGATGTTTCCCACGGCGGCGGCCATCCGGCTCTACATGAAGCGGTCCATGGACGACCGTGCCGCGTTGGTCATCACGTTCACCTACATGACGACGATCATCCTGGTGATCGCCTCCGACGCCTTCATCGTCGGCAGCGCGCTGGCGCATGCCTTCGGCGAGCCCTCCTGGGTCGCCGCCCTGTGGATCATCGGCCTCCTGGCGGTGGCGGTCGTGACCAACCTGCGCGGCATCAGCGTGGCCGGCCTGCTGCAGGACGTCGCCACCTCCGTTGTCGTGCTGGCCACGCTCGTCATCGGCGTCCTGGCACTCGTGCACAGCGGCCACGGACTGCACACTCCCTTCCAGCCGCTGCACGGGCACGGCCCGGGGGACCTCTTCGAGGCGGTCGCGCTCGGCGTCTTCCTCTACAGCGCGTTCGAGTGGGTGACCACGAGCGCCGAGGAGGTGCGCAAGCCGGAGTCGATCAGTCGGGGCATGCTCATCGCCGTCGGCATCCTGTGCGTCGTCTGCTCCGTGGCCGCGGTGGCGATGAGCCACACCCTCACCCACAACGAGCTCACCTCCGCCTACCCTCAGCTCTACCTCGGCATCGCGGCCATCGGGCACTCGGGGTTGTGGGTGATGGCCGGGGTCACGGCGGTGACCGCGCTCAACACGTTCAACGGCGGCTTCATCACCGCGTCACGGTTCATCTACGGCACCGCCCGCGAGGGCTCGCTGCCATCCCAGTTGGCCCACCTGAACGACCGCGCCGTGCCCTGGGTGCCGGTGGTGGCCCTCGGCGCCGTCTCCGCGGTCGTCGCGCTGCTGGTCGCGCTGACCCACGCCTGGCAGGTGCTCGTCGCCACCGGGGCGGCGCTCGAGGCGATGATCTACGGCGTGGCGGGGTTCTGCGCGCTGCGGCTGCGGAAGCGCCAGCCCGACACACCGAGGCCCTTCCGGGTACGCGGTCTCTCCGTGCTCGGCCCGATCGGGATCGTCCTCTTCGGACTGTTGGCCGTCACGGCGTCGGTATCGGTGCAGACCAAGTTCAACCCGGCACCTCTGATCATCATCCTCGTCGTCGGCGCGCTCAGCGCCTTCTACGTGCTGCGGGTCCTCCCCGGCATCCGGGAGCGGGAGGCGGCGCGGCGCGCCGCCCGGCCGCGGCGCCGGCCCGGTCGCTGAGCCTCAGGCTGGCCGGTGCGTGCGCAGCAGGCGCCGGCGGGCGTGCCGGGCCCGGGCCAGGGTGACCAGCTCCTCCACGACGGCCCGGAACGGCCGGCCCTCGGCCTCCCAGAGCATCGGGAACATGGAGATCGGGGTGAAGCCGGGCATGGTGTTCACCTCGTTGACCACGATCTCGTCGTCCTCGGCGAGGAACAGGTCGACGCGGGCCAGGCCCTCGACCCGGAGGGCCCGGTACGCCTCCGAGGCCACGCGCTGGGCGTGGGCCAGCTGCGCGTCCGTGAGGTCGGTGGGCGCGATCGTCTCCGCCGCGCCCAGCACGTACTTGTCGTCGTAGTCGTAGAACTCCCGGCTGGCGATGATCTCGCCGGCCTTGGTCACGCGGACGTCCTCGTTGCCCATGAGCGCGAGCTCGAGCTCGCGGCCGAGGATGAACTCCTCGAGGATCACGTGGTCGTCGAACTCGAACGCGGCGAGCACCGCATCACCGAGCGCGGCGACGTCGGACACCTTGGCGACGCCGATGGAGGACCCGAGGTTGGCCGGCTTCACGAAGACGGGCAGGCCGAGAGCTCCGACCGCCTCCTCCATGATCTCGGCCGACCACGAAGAGCGGGACACGAGCCGCCACGCCGCCACCGGCAGGCGGTGGTCGTGCAGCACCGACTTGGAGACGCCCTTGTCCATGCAGACGGCGGAAGAGAGCACTCCCGCACCGACGTAGGGGACGCGCAACGCCTCCAGATGCCCCTGGATCACGCCGTCCTCACCGAAGGGCCCGTGCAGCGCCGGGAACACCACCGCGTCGTGCGGCAGGCCCTCATCGAGGTGCTTGAGCTCGACGCTTCCGTCGTGATGGAGCAGGTCGTCGGGGGAGGCGAGGGCGTCGACCTCGTCGAGGTCGGCCAGGACCCGGTCGGCGTCGACCCACCGCTTGTCGTGGGTCAGCCCGATGGCCTTGACCACGAACCCGGACTCGATTGCGGCCTCGACGATCCGGCGTGCCGAGATGCACGAGATCTCGTGCTCGGCCGAGGGGCCGCCGTAGACGACCGCGAGCTCTCCCGGATCAGGCATCGACCGAGGCTATACAATCGGTCACGAGGGCGATGCGTGCGATTCACCACATCTGAGCTTGCGAACCAGCTCGGCGGGGAGCTGGTCGGGCCCGATGTCACCGTCGACGGGGCCGGCATCGACTCCAGGACCATCCGGCCGGGTCAGCTCTACGTCCCGATCGTCGCCGAGCGCGACGGGCACGCCTTCATCGCTGCCGCCCTCGAGGCTGGCGCGGCCGCCTACCTGAGCGTGCGGCCACCCGCGGGCGGGACGGCAGTCGTCGTGGGTGACTCCGCCGCCGCGCTCATGGACCTCGGACGGCTGGCGCGTGCCCGCGTGGGTGTCGGAGTCGTGGGCATCACGGGGTCGGTGGGCAAGACCACGACCAAGGACCTCCTCTACGGCTGTCTTTCCGCGGCGTTCCCCGCGTCGGCGAGCGAGCGCTCCTTCAACAACGAGCTCGGCCTCCCCCTCACATTGCTCAACGCTCCGGACGACGTCCAGTGGGTCGTGCTCGAGATGGGTGCCCGCGGCCCCGGTCACATCGAGCGCCTCGCCCGGGTGGCGCGGCCCGACGTCGGCATCGTGACGAGCGTCGCCATGGCGCACGTGGAGTTCTTCGGCGACCTCGACGGTGTGGCGCGGGCGAAGAGCGAGCTCGTGGCGTCGCTACCTGCCACCGGCATCGCCGTCCTCAACCGCGATGACCCACGCGTGGCCGCCATGGCGTCGGTGAGCCCCTGTCCCGTGCTGGGCTACGGCGTCGACGACGACGCCGACGTCACGGCGGAGGACGTGGTCCTCGACGCGGAGCTCCACCCGAGGTTCCGCCTCATCACGCCGTGGGGCACGGGTGAGGCGCGCCTCGCCCTGCACGGGATGCAGCAGGTCCCGAATGGGCTGGCGGCGGCCGCGGCGGCGTTGTGGTGTGGTGTCCCCTTCGACGGTGTCGTGCACGCGTTGTCGGAGGTCACCGGGTCCCCGCTGCGCATGGAGGTGCACCACCCCCCGGACGGCCCCGCCGTCATCGTGGACTGCTACAACGCCAACCCGGCCTCGACCGATGCGGCCCTGCGCTCGCTGGCGCTGCTGGGAACCGGCAAGAAGCTGGCGCTGCTCGGCGTGATGGCCGAGCTCGGCGACGAGACCGAGGTGGAGCACCGGCGCATGGCCGCGCTGGCAGAGGAGTTCGGCATCGAGGTCGTCGGGTATCAAACCGGTCTCTACGGACCGGTGCAGGTGGCCGGCACCGGCGACGCCGTCGCGCTGTTGCGGACCATGGGGCCGGGCGATGCGCTGCTGGTCAAGGGCAGCCGGGTGGCGCGCCTCGAGGACGTCGTGCGCGCGTACGAAGCGGGCACGGTTGTTCAGTCGCCCGCGACCGGTGCGTAGCGGGGCCGGCGCGCGCCGGAGTCCCCGTCATCGGCGAGGACCCGGCGGCTGAGCTCGCCGTAGAGGGATTCGGTGCGCGACGACGGCGAGCTGCCGGGGTCCAGGTCGTCGACCCGGCGCTGGCACTCCCGCCATTCGAGGCGAAGCCGGTCCGCGTCGCCCTCGGTGGCGGCGAGCTGCATGGCGGCGCGGGAGAGCGCCTCGCTGTAGGGCTCGACCGCGCGCGCCCGCTCGAGTCCCCACCGGGCGAGGTCGAAGTGGCCCGCGTCGGACGCCAGTGCCGCCATGGAGCAGGCGGCGTCCACGAGCACCGCAGCGATGCGCCCGCCGTGGCCCTCGGCCTCCCACCACGAGTAGCCCGACAGCGCGTTGGCCAGTGGCTCGCCCTCGACGAGGTCGAGGGCGGCGCAGTAGTGGGCGAGAGCCCGGTCGGGATCGAGCTGCGACCTCCCCGCCTGGGTGAGTGCGATCGCCCGGTGGACGTCGACGGTCACGCGGGACGAGACCTGGTACAGGCCGTTGCGGGTGCCAGCGGGGAAGAGGGCAGATCCGTGCTCGTCGACGCCCATCGCCCGACGAGCCGCGTGGGCCGTGTTGAAGAGCGTCTTCGATGCCGCATCGGCATCGGAGGACCCGAGCACGCGCGTCCGCAGCCGGTCTCCCGTGACCCCGTCGGGCTGGTGCAGCGCCAGGTAGGCGACGAGCTCGATCGCCCGCCGGGCGCGATTGGGAGGGAGGTCCTCCCGGAGCCCGTCCATCCGGGGTGTCATGGTCAGCAGCCGCACGTCGACGGGCCCGGGCGCCATCGTGGTCGTGCCATCGCCCGTGCGCGGCGCCGGCTCCCGGACCGCGAGGACATCTGCAGCGGGGTCACGGCCCCCGGGCGCAGCCGTGAGCTCCCGGAGACGCCGGGACGTCTCGACTGACTGGAGGTGGGGCCGGACGACCCGGCCCGTCGGGTGGAGGGTGGCCCCGCGGCGGTCGACCAGCACCGTCAGATCGGTGGCGGCGACCGTCGCGGTGGTGACCACGGCGCACGACCGCGCTGCGGGCGCGGTCAGCGACGCGGGGTCCCCGAAGAACAGCCCGTGGCGGGCGCCCACGGGACCCCGTGGGTAGAGCGTGCCGAGCTCGGGGTCGTCGGGATCGTCCGTCACCAGCACCATGTCCGACCATGCCCACGCACCCGCCGCCGACCGCGCCGACCGCGCCAGTTCCGGCGCAGACTCCCCCAGGAGCGGCAGCACATCTCCCGGACGCAGAGCGATCAACCAGGTGCCGTCCTCGTCTTCGCCGACGGGGAGGGCGATGGCGACATAGGGAGACGAGGCGTCCTCGTGCCCGAGCGCGGCGTGGTCGACGTGCCACGCCGCGCCACCCCACAGCGGCTCGAAGCCGTCGGCAGCGTCGGCCCTGGGCTCGGTGAGCCAGAAGGTGACACCGGACGGAGAGACGCAGATGGTGCGGACGACCGGGCCGGTCGGATCACCGTGCAGTGATCTTCCCAGGAGGCGATTGGCGGTCTCGAACGAGCGAAGGGCCGGGACCTCCCCGAAGCGGTGCAGCAGCGAGGCCGCGTCGGTCGCCGCGTCCGACAACGTCCGCCCCAGGTCGAGGTCCCCTGTGTACGGATCGATCCGGCGGCGGCTCCGGGCGCGCCGGGCCAGCGCGGCGCAGGCCAGGGAGCCCAGGCCGAGCGCGACGAGCTCCGGCAGGCGCTCTCCGGAGCGGGTGGGACCCGCACGGCTGGGCCCCGACGGCGACGTCCTCCACGCGTCCCGCTCGTCTGCGGTCGAGGGGAGCCGGAGGTGCCACCCCGCCCGGATGTCGTCCGGATCGACGAACCGCGTTCCGTGGCCCATGTCGCGCCACAGGTTGAGCGCGGCAATCGCGGTCCAGTCTGCACCGTCGGCCAGGCGCAGCTCGGCAATGCCCCAGAGCGACTCGCCCGGTCGCACCACGTGGACTGCCGTGGCGGGGGACCGCGCGGCGGGCACTGCGCCAGCCTCGAACTTGCTCGTCGCCGATGCGCTGGCACCGGCGACGGCCGGGACTGCGAGGGGAACCCCGACCGTGGTGAACGCGATGACGCCGACGGCGATCCGCCTCGCGATGCGGTCCATCACCGAGGCGTCCCTCCGCGCACTGACGTCGCCGCTGCGCACATGCGCGACCACGGCGCGCACGAGCTGTGCACAGCAGGCCACCCACGCCACCCATGCCGCCACCGTGAGCGCACAGAGCGCGTCGCGGGGAACGGGATGCCACGTGTGCCCGAGGCCGCCCGAGGCGGGATTGCCGACCACGAGAACGAGTACGGTCGGGACCGCGGTGAAGGTGAGCAGGCCGGTGAGGACCGCCGCGGCGACCTCGAGCGCCCTCCCCGAGCGTGTCCGCTCGTTATCCACCGGCGGGACCGATCGAGATCGTGTAGGTGAGCGCCGCCGACTCCGACGACGGCTCGGTGACCGTCGCCCGGCAGCTCCCGGTCGCGTCGACGAGGGATGCCTCCATCGCCGAGGTCCCGCCGACGCTCTGGCTGCCGCTCGGGCAACTGACCGTCATGGTGAGATAGGTGGTCCCCGACCAGAGCACCGAGATCTGCATCGCACCGGTCCCCGAGAACCCGTACCCGTTCGACGGCTGCAGCGGTGGGTCGAGGTAACCCTGGGTCTGCATCCGATCCGCTGGTTCCGACGTGACCGGGCTCGTCGTGGTGGTCGCCGCCGGAAGGGTCGTCGTGGTGACGCTCGGGATCGTCGTCGTCGGCGCACCGGTACCGGTGCCGAGCGCCCGCGTGGACAGCAGGGATGTGGCCGACGTGGCAGAGGCGGTTGGGGTCGCCTGCGGGACCGTTGTCGAGGTCGTCGTCGTGGTCGCCGGAGTCGACGAAGAGCCGGGGCGTCCGCCCGAGGCCGGACGGGGTCGGGCCGCCCCTGGGTTTCGAGCCGCGGCATCGGCCTGACGGCCGCCACGGCCGGCCCGGTGTGGTGCGCTCCCTGCGGTGGCCACGAGGAGTGCCATGAGCGCCAAGGACACCGCCAGGATCACCCACCAATTGGGACGGCCCCGAGCCGCCCGTGAGCGCATCCTCTCGGTGGTGTCGAGCCCTCCACCAACCACGGGCACACCATACGCACGCGTCATCCCGCCCGCACCGGGGCGGTCAGGCGCAGAGGCGCCGCTGGCCCCGGTCCCGGCGGGCGTAGAGGGCGCGGCGGTCGCGTCCGGTCATGGCGGCCAGCTCGGCGATGGAATAGCCCAGGACATGGTGGGCGTAGAGCACTTCGACTTCGTCGCGACGCATGCCGGCGTGGTCCAGGTCGACGAGAATCCGGGCCAGCTCTTCGAGGTCGGTCTCCGAGCGGGCGGACCGCTCTGCGGCCACGCCGGGATCGAGCGGGACGGCGCGTGCCCCCTGGTCCTTGGCGCGGAACAGCTGGCGTCGCACGCGGCAGCGGATGGCGGACAGGAGGTCGAGGACGGCATACGGCCGGTCCTGGCCGGCCCACGACTGGACCGTGAGCCACGTCGTCGAGAGGAGCTCCCCGAAGAATTCCTCGCCGTCCTGCCATTCTCCACCCTGGCCCCAGCGCAGCTTCCCTGCCACGACGACGAGGCCCGGGAGGAGGACCTGTACGAGCATCCGGCAGACGAAGGGATCGGCGCCGGCTTCCCTGAGCAGCACCCGGACCAGGCGGGCGGCCTCCTCGCGCTCGGCGCGCCCCGAGGCACGCCGCATGTGCTCGACGACATCGCAGGGGGTCGGACAGGGGGGCGGCCCGTTGCCCGGGCCGAGGACAAGGCTGGACAGGCCAGGGTCACGACCAGCGACCGCCTGGAGGCTTCGGACCGCGACGGGGGCGCGGCCGATGGACCGCCATTCGGCGGCCATCTGGTCGATGAGGGCGACGCGGTGCTTCGATGCTGTAGTGGACATGGGGCCACGGTCGCGGTGATCCCTCCCCCGATCCCTCCCCCGGTCCCACCTTCGCTGCGTGTGGAGGGAGCAGCCGCGATCGCCCTGGTCGGCGATAGTGTGCGGCCGATGGACATCGACGAGTTCTACGAAGCCGACTCCCGCCGCCGAGTCTCCGCCGAGCTCGAGTTCGGCGCCGACTGGCTCGACGCGGACGGGGTCCGCCACGAGCTGAACTACGTAGAGGACACCGGGGAGCTCTACGTGCTGCGCGAGCCGTCGCCCCACGTCACCGAGGACCCCTTCGGGGGTCTGCACGTCTCGGCCCCGCCGGGCTACGACGACAAGATGACGGTGCACGTCATCGCCCGGATTCCCTCAGTCGACGACGTGCACAGGATCCTCGACGGCTGGCAGGCGGCCATGCAGGGTGAGCACGGCGCCGACTGGCTGGGGGACCGCCTGCGGGCGGCGGGCGTCACGGTCGGCCCGGGGAACGACCCCATCCCCGACGACGGGCCCGATGCGGGTGGGCCGGTCCAACGAGACTAGGTGGGCGGCTCCAGGTCGAGCATCTTGGCCAGGAGCTGGGTGGCGATGTTGTTCGTGGCCATGCCGGCGTCCTGGGCCATGTTGTCCTCCCGGCCGAAGACGAGGTCGGAGAGCCGGTACATGACCACGGCGAAGCGGAAGCCCGAGAAGATCTCGTAGAAGAAGATGTCCTGCATGGGTCGACCCATCAGCTCGGAGTAGCGCTCGATGGTGTCCTCGTGGGACCCGAAGCCGGCCGGCCGGGGCACGCCCAGCCCCTCGGAGAACTGGCGGTCGAAGTAGAGCCACCAGCCCAGGTCCATTTCGGGCTGGCCCAACGAGGCCATCTCCCAGTCGATCACCGCAGCGGCACGGAAGTCGTCCCAGATGATGTTGCCGATGCGGCTGTCACCCCAACTGATGACGATCTCGCCCTCCTCGGCCGGCCGGTGCTCCACCAGCCACTGCCACGTCGACTCGATCACCGGCACCTTCTCCCCCCCCGTCGCCCAGTCGAGGAAGTCCCGGTAGTAGGACATCTGCTGGACGATCCCCGGCGTGCCGCGGGCGGGGTCACCCAGCCAGTCGAGCCCGAGGGCCCGCCAGTCCGTCCGGTGCACCGCGGCCAGCGCGTCGATCCCGCTCCACCACATCCGCTCCTGCTGCTCGGGCGTGGCCTCGATGACCCAGCCCTCGATGGTGTAGGGGATGTTGTCGGACGGCACCCGGCCCTCGATGTGGTCCATGGAGAAGAAGGGCACGCCGAAGTACTGGAGGTCCTCCTCGTAGTGGCCGAGGCGGGGGAGCGGGACGGCCGACCCGCCGTCGGCCAGGGCGCGCATGGCCCGGTACTGGGTCGAGAACTCCGCGTCGAGGAAGAGCAGATGCTTGGTCGGTGCCACCCGGACGACGAGGCGCTGCTCCTCTCCGTTGGCCGAGCGGGTGCGGCACAGGATGGTCTCGTTGGAGAAGCCGTTCGACCCCGGGGCCTGGACGTCGAAGACCTCGGGGCCGGGTCGCCCGTCCGCCTTGGTGGCCAACCAGCGCGTGAGGGTCGCGGCCACCTGCTCGGGGTCGCGCTGGCTGATGTCGGGCACGGAGCGGCACTGTAGCGTCGCAGGGCGTGATCATCGTGATCGACCTGTCCGAGGCTCGGGTGCACCTCGCCGACCCCGACGACTTCACCCGCTTCTCGGTGGCCGTGGAAGGGGCGGGCGACCTGGCCGGGGTCCTGCAGCGCTCCGCCCTCGGGCGCCTGCGTCCCGACGGCGAGCACGTCGTCGTCGACCCGGTCGCCCTGCGAGCGCTGGCCGGCCCGGCCGCCACCGACGAGTGGGACGAGGGCTTCGCGGGCATGTGCGCCTACGCCGCCGGCAAGGGCTGGGTGGAGGCCGACGGCGGCATCGTGGCCCATGTCGAGCAACGCGACGAGGCGGGCTGAGTCCCGGAGGGGGGCGGGGCGGACTGTCCCTTCCCGGCCGGGCGCAGCTACCCTTGAAGTGCCGCACGGCCCAATCGGCGGCGGGGGCGCGGGCCCTCCGATCCTGGGGAGGATGCATGGCGATTCGGGACTACGACCGCTTGTTCATCGGCGGCGACTGGGTGGCCCCGGAGGGCACCGACACCATCGCGGTGATCTCACCGGCGACCGAGGAAGTCGTCGGCCGGGTGCCCGACGGCACCGAGGCCGACATCGACAAGGCCGTGGCGGCGGCGCGCACGGCGTTCGACTACGGCCCGTGGCCGCGCATGACGCCGGCCGAGCGGGCCGCCATCCTGTCCGCCGTGGCGGCGCAGATCACCGCCGAGATGGGCGACATGGCCGAGATCATCACGCGGGAGATGGGCTCGCCGATCTCGTTCTCGGGGATGGGCCAGGTGCTGGCACCGACCATGATCTTCAGCTATTACGCCGACCTCGCCACGTCGTACGCCTTCGACGAAGTGCGCGCCGGCCTGCTCAACCCTCAGGTCCTCGTCACCAAGGAGCCCGTCGGGGTCGTCGGCGCCATCGCGCCGTGGAACGTGCCGCTCTTCATCGCCGCCGCCAAGCTGGCGCCCTCGCTGGTCGCCGGCTGCACGGTGGTCTACAAGCCGGCGCCGGAGACACCGTTCGACGCGTTCCGGCTGGCCGAGATCTTCACCGAGGCCGGGCTGCCCAAGGGCGTGCTGTCCGTGGTCCCGGCGGGCCGAGAGGTCAGCGAGCACCTGGTCACGCACCCGGGTGTGGACAAGATCTCCTTCACCGGCTCGGGCGTGGGCGGCAAGCGCATCGGCGGGCTGTGCGGCGAGCGCCTGAAGCGCTGCACGCTCGAGCTCGGCGGCAAGTCCGCCGCCATCATCCTCGACGACGCCGACCTGGCGACGACGATCCCGACGCTCTTGCCCAACGCCATCATGAACAACGGGCAGGCCTGCATCGCGCAGACCCGCATCCTGGCCCCGCGCGCCCGCTACGCAGAGGTCGTCGACGCGGTCGTCTCGGGTGTGTCCGCCATGAAGGTGGGCGACCCGATGGACCCGGCCACCGAGGTCGGCCCGGTGGTGGCCGAGCGGCAGCGGAGCCGGATCGAGGGGTATCTCGACAGCGGGCGTGAGGAGGGGGCGACGGTGGCCCTGGGTGGCGGGCGCCCTTCCGGATCGGACTTCTCGAAGGGCTGGTACGTCGAGCCGACCGTCTTCTCCGACGTCGACAACAAAATGCGGATCGCCCAGGAGGAGATCTTCGGACCCGTGCTCGTGGTCATCCCTTACGACGGTGACCACAACGCAGTCGAGATCGCCAACGACTCCAACTACGGCCTGTGCGGATCGGTCTGGACCGCGGACAACGACCGCGGCCTGGGAGTCGCCCGCCAGGTGCGAACGGGCACCTACATGCTGAACGCGCCGGTGCCGATCGACTTCTCCACGCCGTTCGGCGGGTTCAAGGAGTCCGGCATCGGACGGGAGTTCGGCCCCGAGGGGCTCGAGGGCTTCCTCGAAGTGAAGTCGATCGCGTTGCCGGCCGGCTACACACCGGAGGGTTGACGCCGGCGGGTCAGGACGAGGTGGACGCGGCCGGGGGCGCCGAGGGCGACACATAGCCCGACAGCGGGGCACCCTTCCCCTTCACGTCGGCAAAGGCCTGATGGTCGCCGGCCTCCACGACGCTGTACCCGGTCCGGTCCCCGTCGCCGTTGACGACGTCGGGTGCGGCATCGTCGCCCGTGTCACCCGTGACGACTGCGACGTGCACGGCGGTGACCGTCCCGGTGTCGAGCCCGTAGACGGCGACGTCGCCGGGCTGGGGCGTGTAGTGGGACCCGACGGGGTGCCAGGTGCCGTGGTCCGTTCCCCACACGTAGAAGCTGGCGGAATCGCCGTTGAGGTAGCCGGGCGCCAGCTCGTAGGTGACCTCGGCCCCGGCCTGCTTCCAGACCCAGGCCGCGAAGTCGGCGCACCACTCCTCGTCGAGGTTGCCGTTGCCGCCGCAGTCGTCGATCCCGGCGTCCCAGTAGGCGCTGAACTTGTTGCAGTACGTCTCCGCCGGGTCGGTCTGATAGCCGACCTGCCCTTCGGCGATGGCGACGATCCGGGCCCGCAGCGGGCTCAGGCCCGGGCCCTGGTCCAGGTGGGTGACGATGGCCGCGCCGGCCCCGATCACGGCAACCACCAGGAGAAACGCCACGAAGCGGTGGCGACGCACCGGGGCGTCGCGGCGCGGCAGGGGGGCGGCGAGGGGTCGGGTCGGGCTCAGGAGGCCTCAGGGTAGCGAGTCGCCGGTGCCCCGGCATGGCAGGTCCGGTCTGAGACAATGTCTGATCCCGGACGCCAGGACTGCGGTGCCGGCCTGATCGAAACCAGGAGGGAAGGGCCTGATGCAGGACGACGAGAGCGCGATTTCGCACACTCGTCTGGCCTACCTCCCGGCTCTCGACGGCGTCCGGGCCTGCGCCGTGCTCGCCGTGATGATGTTCCACGGTGGGATCCCGCACATGGACGGCGGTTTCATGGGGGTGGACGCCTTCTTCGTGCTGTCCGGCTTCCTCATCACCTCGCTCCTGATCGGCGAGTGGCGCCAGAGCCTCACCATCAAGCTCGGCGCTTTCTGGGCCCGCCGGGCACGGCGGCTCCTCCCGGCGCTCCTCCTGATGATGCTCTTCGTGGCGTTCTTCGCGTCGGTGATCGTGCCGAAGGGGACGTACGGGGCGCTCCGCCTCGACGCCCTGTCCACGCTGCTCTACGTGAGCAACTGGCACTTCATCCTCGTCAACTCCAATTACTTCAACGAGACTGCGGCCTCCTCGCCACTCCTGCACACCTGGTCACTGGCGGTCGAGGAGCAGTTCTACGTGATCTGGCCGCTGGTCGTGCTGGGCGTGCTGCACTTCACCAAGAGCCTGCGGGCCCTGTTCGCGCTGTGCTGCGCGGCGGCGATCGCGTCGGCAACCTGGATGTACGTGCTGTACGACGGCGGCCTCAACACCAACCGGGTGTACCTGGGCACCGACACGCGCTCACAGTGCCTCTTCATCGGGTGCGCGCTCGCCGTCGCGCTCGTGTTGGTCACGCGGCGGAGCCACGAGGAGGGCCGCCTCGCCAGGGGGGAGTTGTGGCGGCCCGCCACCAGCGCCGGGAGGCTGGTGTGCGGCGTGATCGGTGTCGTCGGCGCGGCCGGTGCGATCGGTCTGTGGGTGCTGACGACCTCCACCTCCTCGTTCCCCTACTCGGGCGGGTTCTTCCTGATCGGGCTCGCCGTCGCTGCAGTGATCCTCTCCGCGGTCGCCGCCCCTCGCAGCGTCGTCCCCCGCGTGCTGTCCCTGGCGCCGGTGCGCTACGTGGGCCGGATCTCCTACGGCCTCTACATCTGGCACTGGCCTATCTTCATCTGGCTCGACCATTCCCGTACGGGTCTCTACGGCTACGAGCTGTTCGGGGTGCGCGTGGTCGTCACCTTCGCCGTGTCCGTGGTGTCGTTCCACCTCATTGAGCGACCGATCCGCATGGGTACCTTCGTCAGCCAGTGGCGGGCGTGGCTCGTCGTGCCCGCCGGTGTGGGGGCCGTCATCGTCGCCGTCGTCGCGGCGACTACCGGGACGACCGCGGTCGCCAGCACGGCGTTCCCGTCCACCCTCCACGTCTCGGGCGCGACGACGTCGACGACGTCGTCCGTGCCCGGCTCGGCCC
>CAYWDQ010000061.1:0-16973 GCA_964457065.1 uncultured Acidimicrobiaceae bacterium
CCGTGACGATTGCCGACGTGCCGTTCAGGTCCATGTTCCCTGCGACTCCTTGTGGGGTGGGGATGCGGGCCACGCTGCGGACCCGTCACCCGACGTGCCCGCAAGAGGATAGGGGCCGGGCCGGCCCCGGTCACATCTGCTCGGGTGCCTCGATGCCGAGCAGCGAGAGCCCCTGCTCGAGGACTCTCGCCGTGAGGTCGCAGAGCCCGAGGCGCGACGAGCGCACCGCCTCGTCGTCGACCAGGACGCGGCAGGCCTCGTAGAACCCCGTGAAGGCGGTGGCGAGGTCGAAGAGGTAGGTGCAGAGCTTCGAGGGGCTGTAGGTCTCGGCGGTGACCTCGACGGCCTCGGCGAAGCGGAGCAGCTCGAGGGCCAGGGCGCGCTCCGCCGGCTCTCCGAGGAGGAGCGGCGACCCCGGTGCGGGGGGCGCCACCTCGGCCCGCCGGAAGATGGAGCGGATGCGGGCGTGGGCGTACTGCAGGTACGGCCCGGTGTCGCCTTCGAAGGCGAGCATCCGGTCCCAGTCGAAGACGTAGTCCCGGCCGCGCTCGGTGGAGAGGTCGGCGTACTTGACCGCCCCCACGCCGAGGGCGTGGGCGGTGGCGGCCTGGCGCTCGGGGGACAGGTCGCTCGAGCGCTCCTTCAACGCGGCCTCGGCCCGCTCGATCCCCTCCGCGAGGAGATCGACGAGGCGCTCCGAGCCACCGCTGCGGCTGGCCAGCTTCTTGCCGTCCGTCCCGAGCACGAGGCCGAACGCGACGTGAACCGCGGCCGAGACGTCGGGCAGGTAGCCGGCCAACGCGGCCACCGCGAAGACCAGGCGCAGGTGCAGCGACTGCTCGGCGCCCACGACGTAGACGAGCCGGGTGGCCCCGATCCGGCCGGTCCGGTCGCGGACACACGCGAGGTCGGTGGCCGGGTAGCCGTACCCCCCGTCGGACTTGCGCACGATGAGCGGCAAGGGCTCGCCGTTGCGGTTCTCGAAGCCCTCGGGGAAGACGCAGAGCGCGCCGTCGTCCTCGACGAGGAGGCCCTTGGCCGAGAGCTCCTCCACGACGACCGGCAGCAGCGGGTTGTAGAAGCTCTCGCCCACCGTGTCCGCCTCCGTGAGGAGCACGCCCAGGAGGTGGTAGACCTCGCGCGCGTGGCGCATGGACTCCGCCACGAAGATCCGCCACAGCCGCAGCGTCTCGGGGTCCCCGCTCTGCAGGAGCACGACGCGCCGCCGGCTCCGCTCGGCGAAGCCCGGGTCGGAGTCGAACTGTCGGCGGGCTGCCGCGTAGAACTCGTTGAGGTCCCGCACGCTGAAGGACTCGGCGTCCTCCGCCCCGCCGACGTCGATCAGGTGCTCTATCAGCATCCCGAACGGCGTGCCCCAGTCACCGATGTGGTTCTCGCGCCGAACGTCGTGGCCGAGGAACCCCAGGACGCGCGCCAGGGCGTCGCCGATCAGCGTGCTGCGCAGGTGCCCGACGTGCATCTCCTTCGCCACGTTCGGGGCCGAGTAGTCGATGACGATGGTCTCGGGGCGCTCCACCTCGGCCACGCCCAGCCGGGGGTCGGCGGACAGGGCGGCGAGCTGACCGGCGACGAACCCGTCCGAAAGCGTCAGGTTTATGAAGCCCGGGCCGCTGACCTCCACCTCCGAGCAGATGTCGTCGAGGGAGGCCGCCGCCACGACCTCCTCCGCCACCTGTCGCGGCGGCCGTCCCACCTGCTTCGCCAGCGCCAGGGCGCCGTTGGCCTGGAAGTCGGCGCGGTCGGACACCCGCAGCACGGGGTCGGCGCCGGGCACCACGGTGTCGAACGCGGCCTGGAGGCGTTGCAGGAGGACGCTGGAGGCGTCGGGCATCCCTCATTCTCGCATGCCCGGCGGCGGGTGGGACCGTGGCGCAGCGCGCCGGTGCGTCAGTCCGGCGGTGCCCCCATGGCGCCGTCCATCAGGCCGTAGCGGCGGTAGGGGCCGAAGAAGCCGTGCTCGAGCAGGCCGTAGCCCACGTGCCCGTCGTAGGAGAACCGGGCGACCTGGTCGACGATGCCGTACTGGGCGATGCCCTTCACGTCGTCCGCCGAGAGCACGAGCCCCTGCGTCACCGGCTCGGGGCCGTGGTACATCCCGTGGCGCCAGTCGGCGTCGATGCCGTAGCCGGTGCCGATGGAGACGTAGTTGGCCAGCAACGGCGTGCAGGTGATTTCGAGGGCGGCGTCGGGGAAACGCAGCACCGAACGGTCGATGACCCGAGTGCCCGGGACGAGGTGATGCTGGTGCTCGGAGCGGCCGAGCTCTTCGACCTCGCGGGCGGGGTCAACCCACACCCGCTCCCCCTGGACCAGCGGGCGTTCCCCGTCGTCGCGCTCGTGGCAGATGTACATGATGGCGTGATCGTCGAATTGCATCGGGAAGTAGTTCCACATGCCGCCGAGCACGAGCTCACCCTGGCGGATGCCGTCGGTCTCGGGCTCGCCCACGGGGCGGACGCCCCAAGAGCGGTCGCGCGTCCCCCAGCAGTGCTCGGGCGCCACCTCGATGTCGGTCCCGCCGACGGAGAGAGTGCCTGACCAGCACCCGGTCTGGGCCAGCCGCTGGGTGTCGAAGACGACCTTCCCTTTGGAGCGCATGTACTGGCGCGGCTCGGCCATGGCGGGGATGTGGCCCTCCCAGGTGACATCCATGGCCACGCTGTGCTCGGTGGGCTCGACGACGACCCGAAGCCGGCGCAGGGGCTCGAGCACCTCCACCCGGATGGGCCCCACCGACAGGTCGCCCCGGTCGGTGAGGGGAGCAGAGGCGCGCACGACGTGCTGGGATCCGCTGCGTCGCACGTCGACGAAGGCGTCGACGACGCCCAGGTTCGGGTACTGGCCGTAGCCGAAGATGGCGAACCAGTCACCCGAGCAGGGGTGCATGTTGAAGTAGTAGCGGTCGTAGAAGTTGCGGTCGCTCGTCGCCGGGTGCGCGATGAACTCGGCGGCCTGGTGGACGGGATAGTCGTCCCAGGAGGAGAGGGTCATGGCACCGTGCTCAGCAGCAGGCGCAGCCGCTGCCGCACCCACCCGCGACCGGCGCGCCGCACATGGCTCCTCCGACCGGCTCGGCCGCATGGCCCGTGGTTGCGAAGACCGGAAGCAGACGCCGGGCCCCCACGTGGCCGTCGGGACAGGTCGCCGGGGCGTCGGCGTCGGCCATGGGCCGGCGCTCGTCGAAGACGGCGTGACAGGTCGAGCAGCGGAATTCGTAGACGGGCACGGTGGATCGGACCTCCGCCGGCAGCCTACGCGACATTCGAGCGGCGGATCCTCCTCAGCGCTTGGCGTAGTCGGCGTAGCCCTGCCAGTCGATGACGATGCAGGGCTCGTCGCCGATGACCCAGGCGTCGTGTCCCGGCTTCATGACGGCGAAGTCACCTGGTCCGAACTCCATCTCTTCGCCGTCATCCATCACGACCTTCATGCGGCCGGAGACGAAGTACCCGGTGTGCGCCGCCTGGCAACTGTCGGTCTTGGCGATGGGCTTCACATGTTCGGACCACTTCCACCCCGGCAGAAAGGTCGCCCGACCGACGGCCCCTTCCTCCGTGTTCACGACATCGAGCCGGCCGGTGGCGCCTTCGAAGGCCCGGACCTCATCGGGCGTGTCGAGGCTCTTGCGAGTCAACCCTGCCATGGTGTCTCTCCTCTCGGCGCTTATGCGGGAACCTCATCCTTCAAGTTCTGGCGGAGCCAGGTCCTGACCTCGTCGCTGTCCTCGTGCCCGTGCACGGAGACTGCGTGCTGCGTGGCGGCGAGCACGACCTCATCCTCCTCACCCGAGATGGTCAGCGTGCAACCGCTCTCGCTCGGGAAGTCCCGGCAATCGGCAACTTTTCGTCCCACGTGGCTCTCCCTTCCTTCACACGCTTCCCCGCCGTCTGCGCCCGCCCCTCGTCGACCATGGCCTCGGCCTGCGCCGGGCTGGCGGTCTTCATTTCGATGATCTGGACGAACGCCAAGATCACCACCCCCTGGGTGTACGACTCTCATCTTGCAAGATAAGCCCGACAACGGCGTATTTCAATGGATGTTTCACGACGGTGGCGGCCGTCAGGGAGACCCGCCGAGGCCGGCGGACCTAGGGCTGCGCGAAGGCGTAGATCGGCACGCCGTTGTACGAATTCGAGTCGGCCGGCAGGAAGGGCCCGTCGAGTGCCACCGACAGGTAGCCGTCGCGGCCCGGGCCCGAGTCGCCGCCCACGGTCATGATGGAGCCGTCCGGCCAGACCTGGGTCACGATCCCGACGTGGACCGACGAGTACACGCTCTGGGGGCCGGTGCCGTAGAGCACCGCGTCGCCCACGGCCGGGGTGGCGGTCGGCGGGAGGTCGCGGCCGTAGGTGGCGGCCCAGCCGAAGATGTCCCCGGTGAAGCCGTAGCGCGGAATGGGGATGCCGGCCTGCTCCCAGGCCCAGGTGGCGAACAGGGCGCACCACTGCTCACAGGGGCCGTAGGGGTTGCACCACGCCCCCTGCGCCACGCTCGGGTCGGGCTCTATCTGCGAGGCCACGGCGGCCGCGATGGCGGCCGACCCCGGGAACTCGGGCTCGGGCGTGGGCGTCGTGAAGCTGTACTGCCAGGCCTGGGGGTCCAGGAGCCAGTACCCCGTCCCCTGGTTGTTGCCGATGATGGCCGAGATCTGGGTGGCCGTCGGATCGAGCGTCAGCCCGCCGTAGGCCTGCGCATCGCCGTAGGGCAGCACGACGCCGTTCTCGGTGGCGAGCAGGTAGCCCCCGCCGTCGGGTGAGGCGACCATGCCCACCACCGAGTCAGGCAGGTTGGCTGCGCCCGCGGAGCCGTAGAAGGCAGCGTCGCCGTAGTCGAAGATCCCTCCGTCGGCGGCCACGAGCCAGTAGCCCTTGCCGTCGTGGGTCGCCGCCATGCCCACGATGGGCGCGTTGAGCGCGATGCTGCCGGTGCTGCCGTAGAAGCCGGCGTCGCCGAAGCTGAAGATGCCGCCGTCGGCGGCCACCAGCCAGTACCCCTTGCCGTCGGGCGTCGAGGCCATGCCCACGATGGGCTGGTTGAGCCGTGTCGATCCCATGGAGCCGTAGAACCCGGCGTCGCCGTACGCGAAGACGCCGCCGTCGAGCGCGCCGAGCCAATACCCCTTGGCGTCGGGCGTGGTCGCCATGGCAACGATGGGGCCGTTGAGCGGCAGGTCCCCCGCCGAGCCCTCGAAGGTGGCGTCGCCGAACGCGAAGACCCCTCCGTCGGCACTGGCGAGCAGGTAGCCGGCTCCGTCGGGGGTGGCGGCGCCCGAGAAGACGGGCGAGTTCAGCGGCTGGGGCAGCGACGGGTCGAGGTTGACGTTGCCGAAGCCGATCATCCCGCCGTCGTTGTAGACGTGCGGCTGCGCCGCCGCCCCTGCCGGTGCGGCCTGGGTCGCGGCGGCGCCGGCGACCAGGAGGCAGGATACGAGCAACCCCACACAGACGATGGTCACTGCCGACGGGACGAGGGACGCACGGCGCGGACCGCGCCGGCGGCGCGTGCCACCACACCCGACGGCTCCCCTCGCGCCTTCCCTTCCACGCACTCTCTCGATTGTGCACGAAGGAGCGGCGCCCGGGGCGCGGCTGCGGTTACGAAGGTGTTACGGATCTGCATGTCAACGAGGGTGTGGGGCTCTCGACGCGGACCGGGCATCGATGCCGGGCTCCGGCGCGCCGCCCGGAGGCGGGGCTCGTTCCCATTGGGCGTTCCCGGCAGCGCCACGGCAGAATGGGTGCATGAGCACGGACTCCCCGACCCCAGCGCACCCCGACACCTTCGGCGCCAGGAAGGATCTGGACGTCGGCGGGCGCACCTACGAGATCTTCGACATCAAGGCTCCGTCGCTCGCCGAGCGCCACGACATCGACCGCCTGCCCTACTCCATCAAGGTGATCCTCGAGAACCTGCTCCGCCACGAGGACAGCCCCCACGTCTCGGCCGATGACATCGTGGCGGTCGCCGCCTGGGGGGCCAATCCCGAGGGCCACGGGCAGGGGGCCGGGGATGCGGCCCACGAGATCGCCCTCACCCCCGAACGGGTCCTCATGCAGGACTTCACGGGGGTGCCCGGGGTGGTCGACCTCGCCGCCATGCGCGATGCGCTGGCGCGCCTCGGTGGCAACGCCTCCCAGGTCAACCCGCTCGTCCCCGTCGAGCTGGTCATCGACCACTCGGTCATCGTGGAGCGGTCGGGTGACGCATCGGCCTACGACCGCAACGTCTCCATTGAGTACCAACGCAACATGGAGCGCTACCAGCTGCTGCGGTGGGCCCAGGGCGCGTTCCGCGACTTCCGCGCCGTGCCGCCGGGCATGGGCATCTGCCACCAGGTGAACCTGGAGTACCTGTCGCGGCTGGTGTTCGCGACCGATGACGGGCGCGCCTTCTGCGACACCCTCGTGGGCACGGACTCGCACACCACCATGGTCAACGGCCTCGGGGTGCTCGGCTGGGGCGTGGGTGGGATAGAGGCCGAGGCGGCCATGCTCGGCCAGCCGCTCTCCATGCTGCTGCCGCCCGTCGTGGGGCTCAGGATCTCCGGCGAGCCGAGGGCGGGGATCACCGCGACCGACGTGGTGCTGACCGTGACCGAGCTGTTGCGCGCGCACGGCGTGGTCGGCGCGTTCGTCGAGTGCTACGGCCCCGGCGTGGCGGCGTTGCCGCTCGAGACGCGCGCCACCATCGGCAACATGAGCCCCGAGTACGGCGCCACCTGCACGATGTTCCCCATCGACCAGGTCACCTTGGACTACCTCCGCTTCACCGGGCGCGACGAGGAGCATCTCGCCCTGGTGGAGGCCTATGCCAAGGCGCAGGGACTTTGGCACGACCCCGGCGCCCCCGAGCCGGTGTACTCGGAGAACGCCAGCCTCGACCTCGGTGACGTGGAGCCCTCGCTGGCCGGTCCCTCACGGCCGCAGGACAGGGTCGCGCTGTCCGCCGCCGCCGACTCCTTCCGGGTCGCGCTCGACCGCACGCCGCGCCGCGCGCCCACCGAGCCGGCGGCAGCACCCCACCACCAGGTGAGCGACGGCGACGTGGTCATCGCGGCCATCACCAGCTGCACCAACACCTCGAACCCCCAGGTGCTCGTCGGCGCCGGGCTCCTGGCCCGCAAGGCGGTCGAGCGGGGCCTGCGCTCCAAGCCCTGGGTGAAGACGTCGCTGGCGCCCGGCTCCCGCGTGGTCGTCGACTACCTGGCGCGTGCCGGCCTCGTCGAACCACTGCAGCAGCTGGGCTTCTACCTCGTCGGCTACGGCTGCACGACGTGCATCGGCAACTCGGGCCCACTCCTCGACGGGGTGAGCGAGGCGGTCAGGGAGGGCGACCTGTCCGTGGCCGCGGTCCTGTCGGGCAACCGCAACTTCGAGGGGCGCATCCACCCCGACGTGCGGTTGAACTACCTGGCTTCGCCCCCGCTCGTGGTGGCCTACGCGCTGGCCGGCACCATGGCCCTCGACCTGACGACCGAGCCGCTGGGGTCCGACGCCGAGGGCAACCCGGTCCTCCTCTCCGAGCTGTGGCCCTCGATGGAGGAGATCAGCGAGACGATCCGCAGCTCGTTGACGTCGGAGATGTTCCGCACCCGCTACAGCTCCGTCTTCGACGGCGACGAGTACTGGCAGCAGGTGCCGACCAGCTCCGGTGAGACGTACGCGTGGCAGGACGACTCTACCTATGTCAAGAACCCACCTTTCTTCGAGACCATGACGATGACGCCCGCCCCGGTCGCCGACATCGCGGACGCGCGGGTGCTGGCCATGGTGGGCGACAGCGTGACCACCGATCACATCTCCCCCGCGGGATCCATCGGCCCGACCACTCCGGCCGGGCGCTACCTGACCGAGCACGGTGTGCCGAGAGAGGACTTCAACTCCTACGGAGCGCGGCGAGGCAACCACGAGGTCATGATGCGCGGCACCTTCGCCAACGTGCGGCTACGCAACCGCCTGGCGCCGGGCACCGAGGGCGGGCTCACGCTGCACCTACCCGAGGGAACGGAGACCTCCATTTACGAGGCCGCCATGCAGTACGCGGGCGAGGGCGTGCCGCTGATCGTGCTGGCAGGCCGCGAGTACGGAACGGGGAGCAGCCGCGACTGGGCGGCCAAGGGCACCGCCCTGCTCGGCGTGCGCGCCGTCATCGCCCAGAGCCTCGAACGCATCCACCGCTCCAACCTCATCGGCATGGGCGTCGTCCCGCTGCAGTTCTACAAGGGCGACTCGGCCGAGGGCCTCGGCCTGAACGGGCACGAGCGCTTCTCCATCGCCGGCCTCGACGTGCTCAACAAGGGTGAGCTCCCGAAGGAGCTGTCCGTCACGGCGACCGCGGACGACGACTCGGTCACCGAGTTCCGGGTCGTGGTCCGCATCGACACCCCGATGGAGGCCGAGTACTACCGCCACGGCGGGATCCTCCAGTACGTGCTGCGCCAGATGGCGGGGTAGCGGTCTCGCCGTCGAGACCGGACAGCAACTTCCTCGGCGCCCTGCGCCGCCACGACTCGGTCAGGAGCTCGCGCAGCAGCGCCGTCGGGGCGCGGCTGAGCAGCACCGTGCACCCGCGGCGCTTCGTGCCCCACCACAGCTCCTCGACCGCGTCGGGGAACTCGACGCAGTAGGCCTCGATCTCGCCCTCGTCGAGGAAGACGTGGACGCGACCCCCCTCGGGCGGCATGGTGGCGAAGATCTTGCCCGCCACGCGGAACGACGTCATGTCGTGATGCGGCGCCTCGACGGTCCCAGGGAGCGCCAGGGCGAGCCGCCGGACGGTTGCCGCGCCGGCACCCATCAGCCCACGACGCCCCCGCCCGCCAGCGCGACGAAGCGGCGCACGATCCCCTCACCGGCCCGGCTCACGTGGGCCACGTCGGAGGACCGCACGTAGACCCCGGCGGGCAGGTGTGGCCCCCAGTGCGCCACGAGGCTGGCCGTCACCTCCACGTGGAACTGCAGGCCGTAGGCGCGGGCGCCCATCCGGAACGCCTGGTTCTCGTAGGCGTCGTTGCGGGCCAGCCGCACCGCGCCCTCGGGCAGCGAGAAGGTGTCACCGTGCCAGTGCACGCACGGGAGCGGGGTGGGGGCCGGCCCGAAGAGCGGGTCGCCGATGGCCTCGGTCGTGAGGTGCACCTCGCCCACACCGCATTCGGGAGCGGGACCGGGCATCACCTCGGCGCCGAGCGCGGCGGCGAGCTGTTGGGCACCGAGGCACACGCCGAGCACGGGCAGCCCGGCCGCGACCGCTGTGCGCAGCAGAGCGCGCTCGTCCCCGAGCCAGGGAAGATCGTCGTGCACGCCCATCGGCCCGCCCATGACGACGAGGCCCGCCATGCCCGCGACCGCCGCCGGCGGCGGGACGGCCTCGCCCTGGTCGACGCGGACGACGCTGAGGCCGGCCCCGGAATCGGCCACGGCACGGGCGACGGCGCCGGGCCCTTCGAACGCCACGTGCTGAATGACCACCCAGGGATCGCCCGCGTCCATCGTGGCCTCAGGGGATGCGGGTGACCCGGAAGACCTCGGCCGAGGCACCGTCCGGGAGCCCGGCGACCCTGGCCGTGTCGCGCGCCCAGGTGACGACGCGCTGCGCGATGGCGTCCGGGTCGGTCATCTGGCTCTTGTGGCACATGAGGGCGGCCACCTTGCGCTCCACGGTGGCGGTCGTCTCCACGGCGATGCCGGTCCCCGCCCCACCACCACCGGGGCTCATGATCCACAGCTCCGAGACGCTCCAGGGCTCGAGCCCTTCGTCGAGCAGCTCGGGGTGCGCGAACGGGTTGCGGGCGTCGGGGTACACCGCGCACACGGCCGCCTCGCCGGCGGCCAGGTGGTCGGGATGGCTGGCGAAGATGGCGTCCCAGTTGCGCTCGGGCGACTGGGTCAGCACGCGCTCGGGTCTGACCCGGCGGATGACCCGGCTGATGTCGCGCCGGAGGTCGAGGGTGGCCCGCACCATGCCGTCGGGATGACCGAGGAAGTGCACGTCGCTCACCCCGACCACGGCGGCCGCGGCCCGCTGCTCGTCCTGGCGCAGCGCCGCCATGTCGGCCCGCGACATCGCACGGTCGGATCCACCGGCGTCGCCGTCCGTGACGATGCAGTAGGTGACCTCGACGCCGGCCGACGTGAAGGCGGCGACCGTGCCGGCCGACCCGAAATCGACGTCGTCGGGATGGGCGGTCACGACGAGGACTCGGCGAACCCCGTCCTCGGGCGACCAAGAGGGGATGGGCACGGCGTCGCTCAGAGGACGCTCTCTTCGGCTTGGGGCGTCCAGTCCGCCAGGTCAGCCAGCCGCGGGTCGTTGGAGAACATCTCCACGATGGGGATCCGCAGCCCGAGCCGGCGCTGGATCACCTCCATCTCGACCAGTTGGTTCCACAGGGACAGGCTCACGACGACACCCGCCCTGCCGGCCCGGGCGGTACGTCCGGACCGGTGCAGGTAGGCCTTGTGGTCCTCGGGCGGGTCGAAGTGGATCACGCCGTCGACCCCCTCGATGTGGAGGCCACGGGCCGCCACGTCGGTCGCCACCAGCACCGCGAGGTTGCCGTTCGAGAACTCGGCCAGCGCCTTCTCGCGGTTGGCCTGGCGCAGGTCGCCGTGGATGGCGGCGGCCCGGATGCCCTCCTTGCCGAGGTTCTCCACCAGCCGGTCGGCGCCGCGCTTGGTGCGGACGAAGAGCAGGGACTTCTCCTGGCTCCGACAGATGGCGGCGGCCACCTTCACCTTGTCCATCTGGTGCACCTGAAGGAACCGGTGCTCCATCAGCGTCACGGTCTGAGTGGAGGACGCCACCTCGTGGTAGACGGGGTCGGTCAGGTAGCGCTTCACGAGGCGATCGACCGCACCGTCGAGGGTGGCAGAGAAGAGCAGCGTCTGGTGGGGCTGGTCCAGGCGGCGCAGCACCCACTCGACCTGGGGCATGAATCCCATGTCGGCCATGCGGTCGGCCTCGTCGAGCACCAACGTCTCGAGCGCGTCCACCGCGATCTCGCCCCGGTCGCCCAGGTCGATCAGCCGGCCCGGGGTCGCGATGACCAGGTCGACCCCCTTGCGCAGCTTGGCCACCTGGCGGTCGATGTCGGCGCCGCCGTAGACGGCGACGGCCCGCAGCCCGAGCTTCTTGGCCAGCGGGGCGAGGACGTCGTGCACCTGCACCGCGAGCTCACGGGTCGGCAGCAGGACGAGGGCCAGCGGTCGCGCCGGGCGGGCGGCCGGGGCCGCGCCGTGGGCATCCCGCGTGGCCCGGGCCCGCTGCAGGAGCGGCACGCCGAAGGCGAGGGTCTTGCCCGAGCCGGTCTTGGCCTTGCCGCACACGTCGCGGCCGGCCAGCGCGTCGGCGACGGTCAGGGCCTGAATCGGAAAAGCGCTGACGATGCCTTCGTCGGCCAGCGCTTGCGTGAGCTCCGGTGACACCCCGAGGGACTCGAAGGTCCGGGCGGTCTCGTAGGTGTCGTCCCCGGAGACATCGCTGCCCCCGTTCGCGTCGGTTCCGGCATGCGCGCCGGTCAGGGCATCAACGGTCATTGTCCCGCTCTCTCTGTTGTACGGCGGGACCGTGCGCCTGCCAGAGGAGTGAGAATCGGCCCCGATTCACCGGCCCCCGCCGGTGATCGCACGTCTATTGTACCAGGCCAGGACGGGTCCTCTGCGGCACCCAGTGCCAAAGTGACCCGTCCCCACCCACACCGAAGGAGGGCCGACGATGGCCAAACTCGAGGCGGGCGCCACCGCCCCCGCATTCACCCTGCCTGACCAGGACGGCAAGTCGGTCAAGCTCTCGGACTTCAAGGGCCAGCAGGTGATCGTGTACTTCTATCCGGCCGACGACACGCCTGGGTGCACCAAGGAGGCCTGCCAGTTCAACGACAACCTCCGGGCCTTCGACAAGGCCGGGGTGGCGGTGCTCGGGATCTCGCCGGACAAGGCAGAGAAGCACGTGAAGTTCCGCGCCAAGTACAAGCTCAAGTTCCCCCTCCTCACCGACGCCGACAAGTCGGTCATGGAGAAGTACGGCGCCTGGGGCGAGAAGACCATGTACGGCAAGAAGACGGTCGGCACCATCCGCTCCACCTTCCTCGTGGGGCCCAACGGAAAGCTGCAGCGGGCGTGGTACCACGTGAGGGCCGACGGCCACGCGGCCAAGGTGCTCGAGGAGATCGCCGAGGGCTGACGGGCGCTGGGGAAAAAGCCGTCGTGGGACAGGGGATCGGCGAGGTCCTGACCTTCGCCATCGGGGTGGCGATCAGCCCGGTGCCCATCATCGCCGTGATCCTGATGCTCTTCTCGCAGCAGGCCAAGGTGAACGGGCCGGCGTTCCTGGTGGGGTGGGTCCTGGCTCTGGCCGCCGTCAGCACCGTCGTCTACGTGGTCTCGCACGATGGCAGCGTCGCGACCAGCAGCAGCGCGGCGGACTCGGTGTCGTGGGGCAAGATCGTCCTCGGCGTCGTGCTGCTGCTGCTCGCCCGCCGCAACTGGAGCAAGCGACCTGCGCCCGGCGAGGAGCCCGCCATGCCGAAGTGGATGGGCACGGTGGACACGCTCTCCCCGGTCAAGGCCTTCGGACTGGGCGTCCTGCTCGCCGGCGTGAACCCCAAGAACCTGATCCTCACCGCGGGAGCGGCCGCGGGACTGGCCCAGCTCGGCCTGTCGACGACCGATGCCGTCGTGGCCACCGCGGTCTTCGTCGTCGTCGCGAGCCTGACGATCGTCCTCCCGGTCCTGTACGCGCTCGTGGGTGGGGAACGGGCCGAGGGGACGCTGGAGGCGGCCAAGGCGTGGCTGACGGTGCACAACGCGGCAGTGATGGCCGTGCTGTTCCTCGTCTTCGGCGTCGACCTCATCGCCAAGGGACTGCCACCGCTCACCAGCTGAGCCGGGGTCAGCGCTGGTGCACCGGGCACCAGTAGGTGGTCCGGCCGCCCACGACCTCACGCCGCAGCTCGGTGCCGTCGCGCGGGCACCGTCCCCCGTCGTGGCGCTCCTCCATCAGGCCGCCCGTGTGCGAGCCACCCCTCCGGGCCAGCTGGCGCAGCGTCGCCCGCATGGCCGTGTGCAGCTCCCGGAGCTCGTCCTCCCCGAGGGGCGTGCGACGCCCCGGGGCCAGCCCCGCCCGCCAGAGGATCTCGTCGGCGAGCAGGTTGCCCACCCCGGCCAGGCGCTCCTGGTCCATGAGCCGGGCCTTGAGAGGTGCCGCCGTCCCGCTCCTCCCCCGCCCGACGGCCAGGGCGGACCGCAGCTCGGCCGACGAGACGCTGAGTGCGTCGGGCCCGAGCCGCCCCTCGTCGGGCGCGATCTCGAGCGACCCGAAACGGCGGGGGTCGTGCACCAGGAGTTGACCACCGTCGTCGAACGTGATGCGGGCGCGCACCCACTTGTCGTCGAAGACACCCGGCCCGTAGCGCAGGCGGTCGAGCGCCTGCTCCCCGTCCACGACGAGCCCGCCCGTCATGCCGAAGCGGAGTCCCAGCGTCGGGCCCCCGTCCGAGTCGAGCAGCATCAGCTTCCCCCGGCGGCGGGCGGCGCTGAAGGAGCGTCCCACCAGCGCCGCCCGCAACCGCGGCGCCGTGGTGCCGCCACGGCCGTAGCGGGAGTCCACCATCCACACCCGGGTGATCGGTCGCCCCAGGGCCTGCTCGGCGAACGCCCGGTAGAGCTCGACTTCGAGGATCTCGGGCACGGGCCGACGGTATCGGACCGCCGACGCCCGGCCGAATATGGTGGGCCGATGCCACCCGAGAAGCCGCAATGGGCCGAGCTGTTCACCGAGGTCGTGACGTCTGGACTCTGCACGGGATGCTCCGCGTGCGTGATCTCCTGCCCCTACGACGTGCTCGGCTACGACGACTCCGAGGGCGTCTACAAGCCCTTCCACGTGGACGCGGAGGGCGGGCCGGACAACTGCACCCACGGCCTGAAGGGCTGCACCCTGTGCACCCGGGCCTGCCCCCGCTTCCGCACCTGGGAGCCCGACATCGAGAACTACCTCTTCGGCCGGCCCCGCACCGACGAGGAGGTCTCGGGCATCGCGCGCCGGACGGTGCTGGCCCGGGCCAGCGACGCCGACGTGGCGGGCACCGGGCAGGACGGGGGCCTCGTGTCCGCGCTCCTCATCTGGGCCTTCGAGCACGACGTGATCGACGCCGCGCTGGTCTCGGGCCTCGAGGGCGACGGGTCGACGTGGAAGGCCGTGCCCCGCGTGGCCCGCAACCGCGAGGACGTGCTCGCCACGGCCGGCTCGCGCTACACCTACTCCGCCAACCCGCTGGCCTACGCCGAGGCCATCGCGCAGGGGGCGGAGCGCATCGCCCTGGTGGGCATGGGATGCCAGGCCTCCGCGCCACCGGTGATGGCGGCGCGCAAGGCGGGCAAGATCGCCCGCCGCTTCAGCCTCTCCATCGGCCTGCTGTGTTCGAAGACCTTCGACGACGCCATCTTCCCCGAGCTCTTCGAGGCGAAGTACGGGCTGGCCCGGGCCGACATCGTCAAGATGAACATCAAGGGCGTCTTCCAGGTGTGGATGAGGGACGGGAGCTACCACGAGGTCCCGCTGAAAGAGGCGCACGCGTGGACCCGCGAGGGGTGCACCAGCTGCCCCGACTTCGCGGCCGAGCACGCCGACATCTCGACCGGCGGCATCGGCGCCTTCGGCGACTGGACCCTCACCCTGGTGCGCACCGAGAAGGGCGAGGAGCTCTTCAACGACATGGAGGCCGCCGGGGTGATCGAGACCCGGCCCATCGAGGACGACCCCGGCGCGGTCACGTTGCTGAACAAGCTCAGCCGGGTCAGCCGCAAGCGCTGGCCGGCGACGGCGGTGCCGATGCCGGGACGCCTCCCCTCGACGACCCCCGCACCCTGAGTGACCCGTTGAGCGGGCCCGGACACGACGAGTTCGCCGCCCTCCTCGGGATCGAGGTGGCGCGCCGGGGCCAGGGGCACACCGTCGCCACGCTCACCACGGGCGCGAGCCACGCCAACCCGCACGGCACGGTGCACGGTGCCGTCTTCTACGCCGTGGCCGGCGCCGCCGTCGCCGCCGCCGCGAACGACGAGGACCACTCGGGCATCATCTCGTCGGTCCTGGTGGAGTACCTGCGCGGCGCCGCCCTGGGCGACCAGCTCCATGCCGAGGTGCGGCGGGAGGCCTCGACCGAGCGGGAGGACATCTTCACCGGGACCGTGCGCCGCGGCGAGGACGGCGAGCTGCTGGCCTGGGTGCGGGCGCGGGGCACCCGGCGAGCCCGGACCGGCTGAGCCACCCGGTCCGGGCAGCCGTGGCCGAATCCGTGGGAACTATGTCATTGACGCCATAGGGCCCGACGCTCAGAGTGGTGCGCATGAGGGAGCGCCACGTCGTGATCGTCGCCTTCGACGGCCTGCAGCCGCTCGATGTGGTCGGCCCCCACGAGGTCTTCGCCGGGGCCACCAAGGCGTCCGCCGCGCTCGGCCGCGCCGGCGGGTATCGGGTCACCGTGGCCTCGCGGCAGGGCGGCCCGGTCCGGGCGGAGAGCGGCCTCGAACTCGGGACCGCGTCCCTGCCCGGAGCGGCCGAGCGCATCGACACCCTGGTGCTGGCGGGTGGCACGGGGGCCGACGCCGCGTCGGCCGACGAGGCCCTGGTGGCCTGGATCGCCGGCGCCGCCCCGCGCTGTCGCCGGGTGGCCACCGTGTGCTCGGGGGCCTTCCTCGGCGCCGCGGCCGGCCTCCTCGAGGGACGCCGGGTGACCACCCACTGGGCGCGCGCCGGGCAACTCCGCGAGGCCTATCCGGGCCTCACGGTCGACCCCGACCCGATCTACCTCCGCGACGGGAAGTACTGGTCGAGTGCGGGCGTCACCGCCGGCATCGATCTCTCGCTGGCGCTGGTCCAGGAGGACCTCGGGGTCGACGTCGCCCAGACCGTGGCGCGCTGGCTGGTCATGTTCCTGCACCGGCCCGGCGGCCAGACCCAGTTCGCGTCGCCGGTCTGGGTCCCGCGCGCCGAGCGCTCGACGGTGCGAGCGGTGCAGACGCTCGTCGAGGCCGCCCCGGGCGGCGACCACCGCGTCCCCGTCCTCGCCGCGGCCGCGGCGATGAGCGTGCGCCACTTCAGCCGCGTCTTCACGGCGGAGGTGGGCGAGACCCCGAGCCGCTTCGTGGAGCGCACCCGGTTGGAGGCCGCCCGCCGGGAGCTCGAGACGACCGGCGACACGCTCGACGTCGTGGCGGAGCGCTGCGGGCTCGGCAGCGCGGAGACGCTTCGCCGCGTCTTCCACCGCCACCTCGGCACCTCACCCGACGCCTATCGCCGGCGGTTCCGCGTCAGCCCGACCGAAAGGACCCCCGCATGACCGACCGAGTGCACGTCGCGATCCCGCTCTTCCCGAGGTTCACGGCGCTCGACGCCGTGGGGCCCTACGAGGTGCTCCAGCGCGTCCCGACCATCGACATCACCTTCCTCGGCCACGCCCGGGGCGAGGTGCGCAGCGAGAACGGCATGCTGGCCCTGACCGCCGACGTCACGTTCGAGGAGGTTCCCGAGCCCGACGTGATCGTCTTTCCCGGCGGTGTCGGGACCCGGCCGCTCGAGCACGACGAGCGGATCCTCGACTGGGTCCGCCACGCCCACGCCGGCAGCCGGTGCACCACGTCGGTCTGCACGGGCTCGCTGGTGCTCGGGGCAGCGGGCCTACTGGAGGGCCTGACCGCCACCACCCACTGGGCCTGCTACCGCGAGCTGGCGGCGCACGGTGCCGAGCCCACGGCCCAACGAGTGGTCGAGCACCTCGACCGGCGCATCATCACCGCGGCCGGCGTGTCGAGCGGCATCGACATGGCGCTGCGCCTGACCGAGCTCCTGGTGGACCGGACGGCGGCGGAGGCGGCGCAGCTGATGATCGAGTACGACCCCCGGCCTCCGTTCGACTGCGGGTCGGTGGCCAAGTCCGACGACACCGTCATGAC